>NZ_JCACLG010000032.1:137250-172859 GCF_059505785.1 Kastovskya adunca
GAGCGCATTGGTAATCTTCAAGGGAAAGCGGCGACGTTGCACAATCTAGCTACTATCTACGCCGATACTGGGGAAGTTGAGCAAGCGATCGCTTACTATCAGCAGTCCTTAGAAATAGAAGAGCGCATTGGTAATCTCCAAGGGAAAGCGGCGACGTTGGGAATGTTGGGGCAGTTGTTAGCAGACAATAAAGGAGACTTTGATACAGCACTAGATTATTTGCAGCAATCCCTAGAGATATTTCAGCGTCTCCAATCACCCGACGCCGAGACAGTGAGGAAAATCCTTAGCAGAGTGCAACAGATGAGAGACAACATCTCGTAAAAGCGATGCGATTCTTCTGTTAGTCGTAAATAATCTTACTGAACCTAGACAACGCTCTCGGTTTATCGACGGTAAAAAACAACCCAACACCCTAACGCCGACACCCCCAAAACTGGCGTCAGCCAATCGCCCCATCCCACGTACAAAGTTCGCGTATTCCGGCGATAGACGGTATCGGCGTGGATTTCGTAAGTATTGATATCAGACATCCACACCGTTCTGCCGTGGGGGTCTACAACTCCCGAATATCCCGTATTAGTAGCGCGGACTGCCCATCTATCGGTTTCAATTGCCCGCATCACATCTTGCGCGTGGTGCTGTGCTGGCATGGCTTGACTGTAGTGGGCATTATTAGAAGCCGTGAGGATAAACTCACCCCCCCGTGCTGCCTGAGCGCGAAAGTGACTGGCAAACGCTGATTCATAGCAAATACCAACGATTACCCGACCAAACGGCGTTTCAAATACCTGATCCGGCAAACCTGCCGTTTGGTGTTCCTCCAAAGGCGACAGCCGCTGAATAATCATCCCTAAAACTCGCTCAAAGGGAACATACTCCCCAATCGGCACCAACTTCACTTTGTTATAACGGCTGAAGATCTCACCGTCGCTGGCGATCGTAAACAAGCTGTTGGTGTAGCTATTGCCCTGTTCTCCAAAGGCTCCCAACCAAGCCACAACACCTTTTTCCCGCACTGCCGAAACAAAGTCGCTACCCCTAAGCTTACTTTGGAAAAACGGCAAAGCCCCTTCCGGGGTTAAAACGGCATCTACTCCTTGATCTGCCAAGGTGCGATAGCCGTTGGTGTAGTTTGTTATTGCTCGGCGTCTGCCTTCGTCGTAAAGCTTGATGGTGTTGGGGATGTTTCCTTGAATAATTCCCACCTTGAGGGCTGTTTCTGGGGATTGAGCTAAAGCACGACTGTACAATCCCAGCCCCATCAGGTGTAGGACAATTAACAGCCCCGTTGCCACCATTACCAGCGTTGTCGGTTTTTCAACAAATTTAAGGGGGGAATTTTCCGATTTTAACCCTCTCAAGCGCAATTCTTGATAGCGAATCCAGGCTTCAGCTAGCAAGCCATTTACCGCAACGAGCGCCGCCGTCACTGTCATTGGCCCCGACAACTGACCGAGGTGTAAAATTACTAGGTTATGAGGACTTTGGGTATAGGACAAAGAAGTCCAGTACAAAGCCCCCAATCCCCAGAAAGCTTCCAAGCCACACCAAAGGGCGACACCAGCCAAGACACGAGTTAAGACCAACAAAGAATCGTTTGCCCTGGTTTTCTTTGCTTTTGCCTTTTCCAAGAAAACCATTCCCAGTGACCAGGATGTCACGAGCGCCACGCCCCAGAAGGTGATGAAAAGCCAGCAAAAAAGCGCGATCGCTACACTCGCCAACCATGGCACCCCCATCCAAGTCATCGGGTGAACGCCCGTAACCCAAAACAGTGCCAAGCCGTGATAGCCGAATCCCCACGCTACAGCTAGGGCGATCGCGCTTTTGTAAGGATGTTGCTGTTTGGCGGCATTAACAACCAAAACCCACAGGGGAACCAGGGCAATCCACGCCAACCCCCAAGCTTCTACAGGGGCTGGCGTTATTCCCATCAGCACGCCGCCAGTCAAAGCCACTCCCAATTGGAAGCCGTTCAACTGACGGGACAACAGTAGCTTCGATGTCTTTAACAAGGACTTTGTTCTACCTATCTACCTGCTTTTAGCTTAATCACTCTCTTCGAGTTCTAGCTCATCTTCAGTAGAGGGAGGAACCAAAGCCACAGCCGCGATCGCATCATCCTCATCTAAGCGCTGCACTCTCACCCCTGTTGCCATGCGGGATTGGGGCGAAATCGCTTCAATTGCCTGACGAATGATAATGCCGCGAGTCGTGACAATTATCAACTCGTCATCTTCATTGACGATGCGGAGGGCTGCCAACTTATCCTTATTTTTGTGAGACTTGAACTTCGTTGCCAGTAATCCCATTCCGGCGCGATTTTGCAAGCGGAACTGTCCCACAGGCACCCGTTTGCCGTAGCCTCCCATAGTCACAACCAGCACCCACGGGCCTTGTCCTGCGGTGACGAGAGTTTCCTCAACGGCGGTTTCCTCGGCGTTCAGGTCTTCTGTTTCCTCCTCAATGTCCGTCTCATCAGCAGTTCCGAGATTGGCAACCACCTGACTAGGTAGGATATCCATACTAATCAGCTCATCCTGGGCTTTGAGTTTCATTGCCCGGACACCTCTGGTGGCGCGACCGAGAGGACGCAACTGATCGTGATTGGCGAGGAAGTGGATTGCCATCCCCTGACGGGAACCGATGATGATGCTGTCATCGACTCTGGCACGTCGTACCCAGCGCAGTTGGTCGCCTTCTTCTAGGGAAATAGCAATCAAGCCATTTGCCCGGATGCTTTTGAAGGCGGAGAGGGCAGTCTTTTTGATGTAACCCTGGCGAGTCAGCATCACTAGATACTCATCTTCTGCAAACTCAATCACAGGGACGATGGAGGTAATTTTTTCGTCGCGGGGTATGGGCAGCATCTGCACAATCGGCACTCCCCGTGCTGTCCGGGAAGCGGCGGGGATTTGGTAAGCTTTCAGGCAGTAGGTGACGCCGCGATCGCTAAAGAACAAAACACTGTCGTGGTCGCAGCAGGTGAGGAAATGCTCCACCCCGTCATCTTCCTTCATCCGAGTTGCGGCTTTGCCACGAGTTGCCCGTGCTTGTGCCTCGAAGGTATTGAGGGGCATCCGCTTGATGTAGCCTTGCTCCGTCAGGATGATAATGGCTTGCTCGTTGGCAATTAAGTCCGTATCCTCCAACTCCCCTTCCATCAGTTCGATGACTGTGCGCCGGGGAGTGGCATGAGTGGCTCTAAGCTGATCGACTTCCGCTTCAATAATCTCTAGGATGCGCTCGCGCCGTGCCAGGATATCTCTCAAGTCGGCAATTCGCGTTTGTAACTCTTCGTGTTCTGCCTGAATCTTCTCCGCTTCTAAGGCAGTGAGGCGGCGCAGTTGCATTTGCAAAATCGCGTCGGCTTGAGCATCGGAGAGTCCAAATTGCTCAATGAGTCCCTGTCGCGCTGTAGCGGTATCCGCCGCTCTGCGAATGAGGGCAATTACTGCGTCTAAATTATCTAAGGCGATCAGTAGACCTTGCAGGAGGTGGTCGCGTTCTTCCGCTTTCCGCAGTTCGTACTGCGTCCGGCGGATAATCGTCTCGATGCGAAAATCGAGGAAAACGCTCAAGAACTTCTTCAGCGTTAGCAACTGTGGTTCGTTGTTCACCAACGCCAGCATGTTTGCCCCAAAGTTCATCTGTAGGGGCGTTTGCTTGTAGAGGTTGTTGAGAACAACGCGGGGGTAGGCATCGCGCTTAAGTTCGATCACGATCCGCATCCCGTCGCGATCGCTTTCATCTCGAATATCGGAAATCCCTTCTAGGCGCTTTTCGTTGACCATTTCGGCCATCTTCTCAATCATCCCTGCCTTATTGGTCTGGTAAGGCAGTTCCGTGATAATGATCGCTTCTTTGTCTGGACGCCCCCGCTGCTGAAGTGTCTCGATCTCTGCCACACCCCGCATCGTAATCGAGCCACGTCCGGTGGTATATGCGTCCCTAATTCCTGATGTGCCGAGGATCTGTCCCCCAGTCGGAAAGTCCGGGCCTGGGATATACTTCATCAACTCCACATCCGTGAGGTCTGGATTGTGGATCAGTGCCACCAATCCATCAATCAACTCTCCTAGGTTGTGGGGAGGGATATTCGTTGCCATCCCCACGGCAATCCCACTGGAGCCATTCAGCAGTAACTGAGGAACACGGGCGGGTAAGACGGTGGGTTCTTGCTGAGAAGCGTCAAAGTTATCAATAAAATCAACTGTTTCTGACTCAATATCCCGCAGCAGCGCCTCGGTTGCCAGAGTGTGCAAACGACACTCCGTGTAACGCATTGCAGCCGGGGGGTCATTATCTACTGAGCCAAAGTTACCGTGTCCATTAATCAACGGTTCGCGCATGGAAAAATTCTGCGCCATCCGTACCAAGGCGTCATACACCGCTGTATCTCCGTGGGGATGGTACTTACCCAATACTTCCCCAACTACACGAGCGCACTTCCGAAAGGGGCGCTCTGGTGTTAAACCTAGCTCGTGCATGGCGTAGAGAATCCGCCGATGAACAGGTTTGAGACCATCCCTGGCATCTGGCAAAGCCCTACCCACAATTACGCTCATTGCGTATTCCAGGTAAGACTGGGACATCTCATTCCGCAGATTCGTAGGGATGATCCGCTCCTGGGATGTACTCATAGAATGAATTTCTCCATTAAAAATTAGAATTTGGCAGCTAAGACGAGAAAAGCCGTAAAAGATACCACTTTTCGTTCAAATAGTTGCCAAATATTGATTGTTTCTTCTAAAATTTTAACACAATTACCCTCTCGGCAGCCGCTGCTGCTGGGAGGCGGTAGGTGTGGAGTCAGAGAGATTCTATAAAAAGAGTTATTGCCTTACAGCATAGAAGTCTTGGCTCTGCAAAACTTATTCATCGCCGCTGACTAAATACCGACTTTAATAACTAAAATTATTAGAAATTTTTGGGGTTATTGAGCTTAAAAAACCTAAATAAGTAGGACGTGTAAATAATTAAAGATTTGTAAAAGGCTTTCGCCCCAAAGTAGAGCTTAAGCCCTGACTACGAACCTATTTTTAAAAATAGAGTGCTTCACAGGTGATGTGTTCTCCTCTACTTAATTAGCTTAAATAAGTGACTGAAATCTTGTTAATGTTTGCCAAGGCGCTGATGATCTAAAATAGTAACAGCCATAATTCCCAGAGAGCTAATTAACAAAATTCCTCCTATAGAGAAAGTTGTTACTGCGATTGGGCCAAAAATTGTGTTACTAGTCATCAACCAACAAAACAAACAGGTAGACAAAAACAAACCAACAAGGAGTCCGGCTGCTTTCCTGCATTCCATGAGCCAATTCCGATATTAAAAGAAGTTTATTCTTAAGCTTAAAACTGAGGCTTTATCCTAGACATGCCTGTTATGAAAAATTAACATAAAGCACCTTTATGAATGACTGAAATTGCTTATTTATCGCTTGCAATTAATGCTGAAATGTATTGCATCCCCCTTCAGAAATAAAATTTTTGCAGGGGTAGTTAGTTGTATTTTGAAATATTTTGCTAGCTAAATTATAGTCAACTTCCAAACGTCAGTTCAACATCAAATCTCACTTTATGTGTTGATTTCCTGATACGGGAAGGTTGATTTTAGATAAAATCTTTAAAAGTATGGTGTTGCCCTGGGGTTTCTAAAACTATGTTGCCAGTTATTTACTCTGATGAGTTTCTCAACCACAAAACTGGTCGATTTCACCCAGAGCGACCTGAACGATTGAGGGCAATTGTGGGCGCATTGAAAGCGACGACTTGGGCCGATCAAATCGAGTGGCAACTACCAACACCTGTTGAGCAACGCTCGGTAATGCCCCTGCTAGAGCAAGTCCACTCTCAGAACTACATTGACCTAGTCAAGAGCATTGCCAGTAGTGGTGGTGGGCTGCTGGATGCAGACACATCTATTTCCCCAGAAAGCTACCAGGTGGCATTATTCGCGGTGAATGCCTGGTTAGATGGGGTAGACCGGGTGATAGCGACGAATAACCCGGCTTTTGTGTTGGCGCGTCCACCGGGTCATCATGCCGAACGCAATCGGGGTATGGGGTTTTGTCTATTTTCTAATGCAGCGATCGCGTCTTACTATGCCCTCCAGCAACCCAATATAGAGCGCGTTGCTATCCTAGATTGGGATGTCCATCACGGCAACGGCACCCAGGACATTGTCGAAAGCCAGCCCAACATTGCCTACTGTTCCTTACATCAATCGCCTTGCTACCCCGGTACAGGTGCCGCCAGTGAGAGCGGACAGTACAACAATGTGCTGAATATCCCGATGCCCATCGGTAGCAAATTGGTAGATTACCAGCCGATGTTCGAGGAGAAAGTCATGCCGTTTTTGCACAACTTTCAGCCGGATTTGCTGCTGGTAAGTGCAGGTTACGATGCCAACAGTGCTGACCCTCTAGCAGGCATAGCATTAGAGCCGGAAGATTATGGCTTATTCACAGAATACTGTCTGCAACTGACGCGTCGCATTGTTTTTGGTTTAGAAGGGGGCTATCATCTAGCTGCCCTAGCGCAGTCCGTTATCGCCACGATTGAGAAGTGTTTGGTTTAGGGGGTGTTCACTCCTTCCTCGTTAGTTCGGCATCAGAAGCTCAGTCGGTTAACCCCAGAACAGCAACAGCAACTGAAAGCGATGGTGCTGAGACAACGACCGACCGACTACGGATACGAACGCCATATGTGGACGGGTGTGATTCTGTCCCATTGCTTCTCGATGAAGGGTTTCTACGTCCTGCATTTTTCCACGATCCGTGCTTTGGGAGTGCCAAATTCAACGACGGCAATGTAGCCAGGAGCCACGGTGTCTGAAGGGCTGATCTGCCTTAGCTTCATATTAACTCTGGATTGCATGAGGGCTTCAGAACCTTTACGAATGCCTGAGACTTCAAGGCGGGCTTTACGTTGAAAAAGGGGGTCTGAATCGTCTTATTACAGGCGACGGCAACAGACAACTTAGTCAAAACAGCTACTATAGATTAAGTTTTTAGGATTAGGACTACATCTATATCCTTAGTCAGACTCAGTTTTTTCAAAATCTTGAGATATTGAATTGAAAAAATTAATTCAGAGAGAAATTTATGGCAACTGAGCAAGAGCTTCAATCTCTTTTTAATACCTTGGATTCCGATCAAGATGGCAAAGTATCGAGTAATGAGCTTTTTTTAAGCCCGGCGTTAAATGCAGTCATTTCAGCAGAAACAGGTACTAGCCCCCAGGAAATGCTAGCGATGTATCGAGATGAAGAGGGTAATATTACCTTTGAAGACTTGAAACAAGCTGTTAAGAAAGCAGGGAATTTAGACTAAACGCGCTCGCCTCCAACTTCGCGGACAAGAACTGAGCTGTTTGAAAAAGACCCAACCACTCATCCAGATGAATGAGTGTCTTTCACAGTAAAAGTTTCATAATTTTATTGATGGAGGTATGGGCTAGTAAGTTTGGGGAATTTCCTTGAGTTTGCCTAGCCTCTGGCTAGAGGAATAAGCGATCGCTAACTCTTCATAGTTAGTTCACTGCCACCTCGTACTATCGCCAGTTACGCCCTAATACAAAGGTACAAACAACCCCCAATCAAAAATGAAGCCCCTTCTAGCGCGTTCTAGAAGGGGTTTTTATAGCGCCCTAGACATTCTGCGACATCGGGAACACTGAGGCGGCACAATCCTTATGATTCCCCAATGGGCAAGCGGCTAGCTGCTGCCGCTAGGACAGCTCGGACTTGGAATGGGTCAAAAATAAAACGCGATTAAGTTGGCTGATAAGTAGAGGGATCTAAAAAAACAGAAGATAGAATCAGACCTGAAAAACCATTAATTAAATTAAAGAATGCCTGCACCACGGTTTATCAGCTTAAACAAAGAAGAAGACAGCACCTTGTATGAACTAAGTGTCGCCAATGGAGTACCAAGGCGCACGAAACTGCGAGCAGTAGCTTTGAGGTTAAACGCCAATGGCTGGGCAGTACCAAGAATCGCGGCTTATCTACAACAGTCACAACAAACAGTCAGGCAGACCCTGCAAAGATGGCAAAACCGAGGACTAGCGGGACTGTGGGAAGCACCCGGACGAGGCAAGCCAATCATTGATATTTTTGGGAGAGAAGATGTTGCTGAGATTGCATCTGTTCCCATCAAGTCAGAGGTCGTTGCAACTGGCTTTGCAAAGGCTCCTCAGTATCGATGGTGATGCCGGGATGGTTACGGTTAGGAGGTTTTCCTGAATCCATTGAGAGAGACTGCCACAGTAGCCAACGGCTACCTGCGGTTAGGGAGTTGAGGCTGGTCGGGTTTTGGGTGAGCCAGATCAGGGGAAGGCTAGGGGACTCATGGCGACTATCTTCCTGAGCATGAATGGCGGCGAGGGCTTCTAAAATTACGGAGTTGCCGTGTAGTAGCCCGCTACTAGCTGTCCACAGCTTCACGTTGAGCTGACAGCGACAAGCGTAGAAGTAAAGGGAAGCGGCGGCGATGACGGCTTGCTCAAAGTTGTCTAGTTCCCATCCGGCACTATCTAGACAAATGACAAACTCTTGAGAGCCAGTAAAGACTTCCAACTCCCGCACCTGCAATTGCCCGAAACGAGCGCTAGTGCGCCAGTGAATTAGGCGGGTAGGATCGCCTACACGGTAAGGTCTTAAAGAGCGAGTCAGGTCTTCTGTGGCTGACTGAGAAAGGCGATCGCTAAAAAATTGGGCACTATCGTCTCTACCGATATGATCGACAAGGGGACAACTCGTCAGGGGTAAGACTGTCGGGTAAACAATCGCGGTTGCAGGAGCCTCCCAACTGCGACTACACCAAAACAATCCCAGGGGGGCTGCTGTTCTTAGCTGCACCTCCTGCCATCTATAAATGCCGCGTTTTTCAGCGGCTTGGTAATACGTCCAGTCATGGGTGCTGTGGGGAGGCAGAAACTCTAGGGGCGTCTTCACGGGTGTAGCCAGGACGTAGGGCAAGATATCCTGAACAAGTAATAAGCTTTTGGGTTTAGAAGACTGATTTTCAACTTCTAGGGTTATTGTGAGCAGATCTCCGGCACTCACCGGGGCAATAGCCTGACGGCGGATGGCAATGCCTCGTAGCGATCGCGCTGGCAAAATAGCGGCAAGTACTAACAAGGCAACAATGATGCCACTCAGGACATACAGCCAGCCTGCCATCGTATTAGTGGCGGCAGCAAAAAAACAAACGGCGACCGCTCCTAGCAACCAACCCGCATAAGCAGGAGTTACCCAATGCGTTTCTAACCAGTCAGCGAGGCGTTCTCTCATTGTTGTAGGTTCACAAGTATTGCAAAGGAAGAATTAATCAAAGAGAATTTTCACCATTAACTTCTTCAAAACTCCCTAGTCCTATAGCCAGGAGTTGGTTTGAGTAGATCTCATTTCAACTTTACCTCTACCTCTGGTAGTAAGTAGACGTAGTCATAGGAGGGAATAAACAGATGGTGCAAGGAACTATCTCAAGGCTGGCATAGAAAACCTAATGAAAAAACCGATAAATAACTTGTTCTGTTTGTTTTTAAGCTGATAAAACCTTTTTTTTGGCTACCATTAAGATTAAATCGCTCCTCAAGGGGCTAGTGCCCTTCGTTCGTTATGGATATTCAACTCATTAATATTGGTTTTGGTAATATCGTGTCTGCTAACCGGGTCGTAGCGATTGTCTCTCCAGAGTCAGCGCCGATTAAGCGTATTATTACGGATGCCCGCGATCGCGGACAGCTAATAGATGCGACCTATGGGCGTCGTACTAGAGCAGTCATTATTACTGATTCTAGCCACATCATCCTCTCGGCAATTCAGCCGGAAACAGTTGCTCATCGCTTTGTCATTAGCAAAGACGGTCAGAGCAGTACGGCCTAACTCAGCCTTTTTCCTATGCAAGCAGGTAGACTAATCGTATTGACAGGCCCAAGTGGTGTCGGAAAAGGCACCCTATTGAAAATGCTGTTACAGCGTCATCCAGAGCTGTATCTTTCCATCTCTGCAACGACTCGCCAACCCCGCCACGGTGAGGTTAACGGCAAACACTATCACTTTGTCAGCCGTCAGGAATTTGAACAAATGGTGACGCAGGGTGAATTTATAGAGTGGGCGCAGTACGCCGGGAATTATTACGGGACTCCTCGCTCAGCCGTAGAGCAGCAAATCAAGCAAGGTCACTGGGCGATCTTAGAAATTGAACTGCAAGGCGCTAGGCTGCTCAAAAAAACATTTCCTGCTGCTCTGCGAATTTTTATCCTTCCTCCATCTGTGGCTGAACTAGAAGATCGGATTCGCCGTCGCGCCCAGGATTCTAACGAGGCGATCGCTAAACGTCTCGCTAGTGCAAAAACTGAAATTGCAGCAGCGGATGAATTTGACATTCAAATTGTCAATGATGACCTCGAAAAAGCCCTAAAGGATATTGAATCCACAATTTTTGCCCCTACAAATTACTAATTTCAAAACATTTTTATCATGGCGTATCAACTTAAATCCGACGAATCTGTCCCTGACGGTATCAAGCGCATCGCAGATGAGCAGATTGAAAAAGCCGTGGCTCAGTTAACCGATCAAACTGACGACAGCCCAGACGAAGCCGTACATGATGCTCGTAAGCGCCTGAAGCAAATAAGAGCTTTGCTGCGTCTTGTACGAGATGAAATTGATGAAGATATTTATCACCGGGAAAACGCTTCTTTTCGCGATGCGGGTCGCCTCCTCAGTGACGTGCGTGATGCTCAGGTCAACCTAGAAACCCTTAATAAACTCACTAAGTATTTTGCGGATTATATTTCCCCTAATGCTTTTGAGGATCTGCGTCAGGCGCTAATGGTACAGATCCGCACCGTGAATGAGCGCGTATTTGAGCAAAATAATGCCACAGAAAAAGCCGCTCTTATGCTTTTAGAAGCACAGGAACGTATCAAGGCGTTGCCGATTGAAGCTGATAACTGGTCAGCCTTAAAGGGTGGCTTCAAGAAAGTCTATCACCAGGGTTATAAGGACTTTCCCCAAGCATTTAATAAACCCAGTGCAGAGAACTTTCACGAATGGCGTAAGCGAGTTAAAGACCTGTGGTATCAACTACGGATTCTGCAACCGATTTGGCCCGGTTTGATCAAAGAGATGGCGAATCAAACCAAAGAACTAGCAGATTATCTGGGGGATGATCATGACTTGGTGGTTCTTCGCCAGTTACTTTTGGATCAACCAGAACTATTAGGCGAACAGGCTGAACTGGATATCCTGCTTGGTTTGATTGACCGCCGCCGCATGGAGTTACAGCTATCTGCTAAAGCCTTGGGTAAACGAATTTATGCAGAAAAACCCCGTAGGTTTGTCAAACGTCTCAAGGCGTACTGGCAGGTATGGCAGTCTCAAATAAATCAGCCGCCCGTCGAGCAGATGCGATCGCACTTGGAGTCAGCAAAGGTTTAATAGCGGGAATTCAGTGTCAGGCGGGTTACCTGATGGCTGGGCAGAGTAATCCCCTGATCTCCTCATCCCCTCACACCCGCCCCTAATCGACCCAATTCTTAGATCGCTCGACGGCTTTGAGCCAGGTTTGGAAATGATCTTGAGCGGCTTGCTGTCCCTCTCCGGGTTCAAAGGTTTGATCGATCTGGCGGGTTTTCACTAGGGTACTGTAATTGTCCCAGAAACCGACAGCTAAACCTGCGCCAAAGGCGGCACCTTGAGCGGTGGCTTCCAGAACAGCGGGACGCTGAACGGGAATGCCGAGGACATCGGATTGAAACTGCATTAAAAAATCATTCTGACAGGCACCGCCGTCAACTCTCAGGAGCTTGATGGCGGTGTTGCAGTCTTTGTTCATCGCTTCGACGACTTCTTTGACTTGGTAGGCGATCGCTTCTAAAACGGAGCGAACTAAATGCTCTCGCTGCACACCACCTGTAATGCCTAAAAAGGCTCCTCTGGCACTCATATCCCAGTGGGGGGCACCCAAGCCACTTAATGCTGGGACGAAGTAAACGCCGTTAGTTGACTTGACCTGACGCGCTAAGGGTTCTGTCTGTGCCGCTGAATCAATTAGTTGAATGCCATCTCGCAGCCACTGAATGCTGGCTCCGGTGGTAAACATTGCGCCTTCTAAGGCGTAGTTCACCTCGGTTTTGCCGGATTGGGTGGCGTTTGTCCAGGCAATGGTAGAGAGGAGTTGGTTGCGCGATCGCGTTAATTCCTGCCCAGTAAAACCAATCAAAAAGCAACCCGTACCGTAGGTGCATTTCAACATGCCAGGGCGATCGCAACCATGGGCAAATAAGGCAGCTTGTTGGTCGCCAAACACGGCGGTAATCGGAATTTCTCTCCCCACTAATTCCGGGTCAGTTTTCCCAAATATCCCCATACTTGGCTGAATTTGAGGCATTATGGCAGCAGGGATACCAAATAAATCTAGAAGCGCCTCATCCCACTCTTGGTGTGCCAAATTCATTAGCATCGTGCGGCTAGCATTACTGTGGTCGGTGGCGTGGACTTGCCCGCCTGTGAGGTTCCACAGCGCCCAGGTGTCAATCGTCCCGGCTAAAACATTGTCGAGATTTACCTCAGGACGCTCTCGCTTTACCCAGTCGAGTAACCAGGCAAGTTTCGTGGCGGAGAAGTAGGCATCCAGTACTAAACCCGTGCGTTCTTGGATATCCTCTGCTTTGCCTTGCTCAGTTAACTGGCGACACAGGGGAGCCGTGCGGCGGTCTTGCCAAACAATCGCGTTGTGTAGAGGTTTACCTGTGGTTTTGTCCCACAGTAGGCAGGTTTCGCGCTGCACGGTTAGACCAATCGCCGCGACAGAATCAGCCGCAACACCTGTATCCTTGAAAACTTGCCGCATACAGGCGCGAGTATCTTGCCAAAGTTCCTCCGGGTCATGTTCTAACCAACCCGGTTGGGGATAATGCTGCGTTAACTCTTTATAAGCTTGACCCGCGATCGCTCCTTGCGAATCAAATAAAATGGCTCGGTTGCCTGTAGTACCGAGATCGAGTGCCAGGATGTATTGCGGAGTGTTTGTATTCATCACATTTTAAAACATTTAAATTTCGTCAGTCTTTTAATCAAAGCCTACACTTTTGGTATAAAAGGTTACTCGAACTAAATCATGAGAAATTTACAAACTATTACTAAGGAAACTTACGACTTGGTTGTCATTGGCGGGGGCATTAATGGCGCTGGCGTCATTCGGGATGCGGCGCTGCGAGGGTTAAAAACAATTTTGATAGAAAAGGGTGATTTTTGTAGTGGTACAACCAGTTGGTCAACGCGCTTAATCCACGGGGGATTGCGCTATCTAGAGTCTTTTGAATTAGCTTTGGTGCGGGAATCGTTGCGGGAGCGGGAGATTTTGTTGCATACTGCCCCCCATCTCGTTAAGCCTTTGTTGTTGACGATCCCAATTTATGGCGATCGCTCTCGTCCCTACTGGAAAATCCAAGCCGGGATGATGCTTTACGATACCTTGAGCTTTGATAAAAGCCTGCCACCCCACCGGATGTTGCCAAAAGAAAAGTTTCAGCAACTATTTCGCTACCTCGATCCGGAAAATTTACAAGGTGCTGCCCAATACTACGACGCTCAAGCTGCCTACGCCGAGCGTTTGGCACTAGAAAACATCCTCTCTGCTCAAAAAGCAGGTGCAACGGTGCTGAACTATGTGGAAGTCACCCAGTTGCAGCGACGAGGCGATCGCATTGTTGCCCTCACCTGCAAAAATTGCCTAACGGGGGAAGAGTGGGTTATTCAAAGTGGCGATCGCGCCATCATCATTAATACCTCTGGCCCTTGGGTTGATCAAGTGTTGCACTCAGGCGTGACTCTCTCAGAAAGTCGGGGTGCTGGGGAGCAACAAACGATTGACACTCCTCAAAACTCAGGACTCAGCACCCTTCGGCGAAGCTCAGGGCAAGCTCAGGACTCAGAACTCCCTTCCCCCAACCCCATTGGTAAAAAAGAAAAAATTGGTGCAACCAAGGGAAGCCACATTGTTGTCGATCCCTTTCCTGGCGCACCGACTGATTCTGCCTTGTATGTGGAAGCAAAAACAGACAAGCGTCCTTTCTTTATCGTCCCCTGGTTAGGAAAGATTTTGATTGGCACAACTGATACTCGCTTCCGAGGTGACCTCGATAAAATTAAGGCAAGCAATGAAGAGATTGACTACTTACTAACAGAAACTAACCGCATCATTCCCAGCGCTCAATTAACTCGTCAGGATGTCAAACTTACCTACTCTGGGGTGCGTCCCTTGCCTTATGCAGAGGGCAAAGAACCGGGAAGCGTCACGCGCAAGCATATTCTCTATGACCACAGTTCAGAGAAAGCGACTAACTTAATTTCCCTGATTGGGGGCAAAATTACCACCTATCGCCAAGTAGGGGAAGAAATAGTTGATGCGGTTTACAAGAAACTGGGACGTTCGGCACCGCCTTGCCCAACTCAGGATAAACCGTTACCAGGAGCGATTTTACCCAGTGATCCTCGCTTACAACAGGCATTAGAGAACTATGGCAATTCCTTAGCCCCAGCAACGATTCACTACCTGTTTTCAGTTTATGGAGCCAGAGCCTTGGAGGTTTTAGCGCTGACGGATTCAGAACCAGAACTAGCAGAAGCGATCGCACCCAATCTACCCCATATCAAAGCGCAAATTGTCTACGCCGTACAGTCGGAGTTTGCCCAGACTTTAGTAGACATTATTCGCCGCCGCACAATATTGGCAATCCAGGGAAATTATGGTTTTGATCTATTACCTGTGGTGACTCAGATCTTGATGAGATATTGCACTTGGAGCCAGGAAAAATGCGATCGCCAAGTTGCTCAATATCGCACTTACATGCAGGACAATTGCATCCCTGACTATGCTCTACCTAGTGAGGTTATGTAAGCTTCTGCAATAAACAAGAGACGCAGCTTTTAGTCGCCCTAAACTCTCAATCATTGATAGAGGGTTAGCATTCTCTGACATACTACGCACTAGCTTCACACGCCACTTGTTCTAACACCTGCCCAATCGCTGTTTTGTGTGATAGTGCGATCGCTTACCATAGACTTAACACTTATTAGCTAAATATAGGATGAAAATTACCGTTGAAATTCCCGATGAAATTGCCCAACGGTTAGACCAAACCCAAGGCAGTCTCTCCCGTAGGCTTCTAGAAATAATTATTGCCGATGCTTATCACTGTGGCACAGCCAACACGGCTGAAGTGGGTCAAATACTCCAGTTACCATCTCGTCTGGAAACTCACGCCTTTTTGAAGCGGATGGGTGTTTATTTGAACTATGACGAAGCTGAATTAGAACAAGATCTTCAAACTCTTAAAGAATTCAGAGCGCAATGATTGTCGTCTCTGATACGTCTCCAATTTGTTATTTGTTGCTGATTAACCAGATTGAAATCCTACAAGTCCTGTACAACGTTGTCACTATTCCTCAAACTGTTGCTGATGAGCTGAGTGCGTCTGAGTCACCACCTGTAGTAAAAAATTGGATGACTCAACCTCCTGACTGGCTTCAGATACAAGCGAGCGAAACACTTCAAAGTATTGAACTGGAAAAACTCGATCCGGGTGAACGAGAGGCAATTTTACTTGCAGAACAACTAAAAGCCGATCTGGTGATTTTGGACGACAAAGCAGCAAGACAAATTGCTGTGGAACGTGGATTAACAATTATCGGACTTTTGGGTATTTTGAAAGATGCTGCCAGAGCTGGTTTACTAAATTTAGAGACAACTTTTGAACAGTTGCGAGAAGCTGGCTTTTGGGTGGCACCGAGTTTACTGGAACGATTGCTGACAGACGATTAATCTTCCAACCATCTTTATGAACTTTCTGCTCGCATTCGATATGTCTTACAAGGATTCAACGATGGCATCGATTCAGAGCAAGGCGATCGCTATAACCCCAAAGCCACACTAAGCGTTGATGGATGTTGAGTTTTATCTCTTAACCCAACCTACAAAAGAGGAGCGATCGCACTTTCGACTTAAGCGATCGCCCTATCCGTGCAATCATCGCATTGTGAGGAGAAATGTCAACGTGACGGTTGCGTGTCTATCAGTCACGATGCCAGAAATCACTTGTAGACACGCTCTATGACTCCACCGAATGACACAGCTACATTGTATCCAATGCGGATGCCGAAGAGACGAGCGTTTGGATGTTTTTCGCTGAGGAGGCGGGCTGCTTTTAACCCAGTTTCATCTACTTCGTAGTCTCCTGATTCAAAATCGATAATCACCATCTTGCCGATGTTCTCATCCACCTCTACTTGTTGACGGATGCTGTTCTCGTACAATTGTCTTGCACGCCTTGCCACCTCTTCGCGACTTAAAAGGATTGTTTGCATATTCTCTTTTCCCGTTCGCTACTCTGACTTCCAGAAACTCTTTTATGATATCTTACGGCTAAACTGGGTGGACATTGCTTACCTTACGAGGTTCATAGCGACTGTCTTAAAAGTCAAATGATCGCTCTTTTTTTTGTGGTGCGATCGCTTTTTATAGTTAGTAGTGCGATCGCTGTTTTTTAGTAAAAAAATTCCATGCGATCGCTGTTTTTTTTCGTGAGGCGATCGCTCTTTCCCAAAGCGAAACTAAGCGTTGATGGATGTTGAGTTTTGTCTCTTAACCCAACCTACAAAAGAGGAGCGATCGATCGCCCTTACTCATAGCAGCAAAAGAATCGGGAGTTAGGCTAAAGTGGCGATAGAAATACTAAGCTTGACTTTGCCATGAGCTATCGAAACATCATTACAATCGAGCCAGGGAAACGTGGCGGTAAGCCCTGTATCAGACGAATGCGGATAACCGTGTACGATGTTTTGGGTTGGTTAGCAGTCGGTATGTCTCATGCAGAAATTTTAGATGACTTTCCGGAGTTAACAGAGGAAGATATTAGAGCTTGTCTTGAATTTGCCGCTGATCGAGAACGTCGTTTAACTGCTGTAGTAGGTGAAACTTGAAACTGCTGTTCGACCAAAACTTGAGTCGAAAGTTAGTGAATCGGTTGGTTGAGATTTTCCCGGATGCTAGCCACGTTCAGTTTCACGGGCTTACAGATGCAGATGATATCGAAATTTGGGAGTTTGCCAAAACTCAGGGGTTTTGTATTGTTACTCAGGATGCTGACTTTGCAGAAAGAAGCCGTCTTTATGGTTCACCACCAAAGATAATTTGGCTACGGTGTGGCAATACACCCACAAGCAAAGTGGAAGCAATACTTCGAGCTGGGGCAGAGGCAATCCAAGAACTGATTGATAGTGCTACTTGGGATTGTCTTGAGCTTTACTGACGAACAAACTTTTAAATCAAGTTTATTGTCCACCAATGGCGATCGCTCTTTCTTTTAGTAGGGCGATCGCTATAACCTCAAAGCGAAACTAAGCGTTGATGAGTGTTGGGTTTCGTCCATCAACCCAACCTACAAAAGAGGAGCGATCGCACTTGTTGATGACAAAGCCATCCTCAACTGAGAAACTGCACGAGCTGCTCTAGCTTTGACCAAGCCGCGCCACTTTGCAAGATATCTTTTGCCAGTTGAATCCCCCTAGCATGGTCTTCTAAGGGAACAACGCCGCCTATTTCCAGAGCTAAAGCTGCATTTAATGCCACAACATCCTGCTGGGCTTGAGTACCTCTCCCTTGTAAGACCTCGCGGAGAATTGCGGTATTTTCCTCAATCTCTCCACCGCGCAATGCTCCAGTAGGGGCTGGCGTTAAACCCAACTCCTCAGGGTGCAAGCTAGTCAGGCGTACTTCTCCATCCGCTAATAAGGCTAAATCAGTCGCATCGGCGAGTCCGGCTTCGTCTAGTTTCTCCCGTCCATGCAAAACGATCGCCTGAGACATTCCCAACTGCTGCAAGGCGTGGGCAATTGTTGCCAAGATGTTGGGATCGCAAACGCCGATGATTTGAGCGGTAGGGCGGAGGGGATTGACTAAAGGGCCAAGGAAATTAAAAACTGTGCGGATCTTCAATGTGCGCCGCAGGGGGGCAACGGCTTTCATCGCTGGGTGCCAACCGGGAGCAAAAAGGAAGGTGATTCCTACTTCTGAAAGGGCGGATTGTACCTTTTCTGGTGGGGCGGATAATTTTATGCCCAAGGCTTCTAATACATCCGCAGAACCCACTTTACTAGATGCGGAACGATTGCCATGCTTGGCAACCGCTACCCCAGCAGCAGCGGCGACAAAGGCAACGGCTGTGGAAATATTAAACGTTGATGCCCCATCTCCCCCGGTGCCACAGGTATCAATAACGGGCGTCTGATGAGCAATTTCTGTGGCTAAGAGAGACAAGGACTGCAATACCTGTGCCATCCCGGCTAATTCTTCAGCGGAAACCCCTTTTGCCTGAATCGCCGCTAGTAGCGCCCCCGAAAGCACTGGGGGAATTTCCTCTTTTAGCCATCCTTGCATCAAGTCAGCGGCTTGTTTGCCAGATAGCGATCGCCTATCGAGCACCTGTTGTAACAAGCCCGACCAATCAACAGTTTCAACAACAGCAGTCGTGGAATCTTGGATCATGAGTAAAGATGAGTGAAGATAAATGTTTTGGCTTTCAATATTTTGTCAGTTGTTAGTTGTTATTAGGAAACTATTTTTGTCAGGATTGCATAAACAGTAGAATTCACTAGGAGATTTAGGACAAAACAACCGTTTGCATTTAAACTTTTAGATAATTGTTAATAACATTGACTGAAAGTTTAACTTTGTTTTTATCAAAAAGCTACGCTATTAAATCTCAAAAATTATTTCCATCATTAGCATGAAACATTAGTTTATTATAGTTTCAGCAGATCTACTGAGAATAAGTGCTTCAAAAATATCATACTATCAGTAGAAAATAGAAACTTAAAATCTGCTGGTTCATTTAATAAAATTTTGAAATAAAAGCGAGCGTTCAGTTAATGCGATCGCCTAACCCCGACCCTGAATCAACAACTCGCGAGCTGTTGTCGGCATTTGTGAGGTATACCCCTACCGCTGTCGCGATGCTTGACTGTAATCTGCGCTACCTACTGGCTTCTGATCGCTGGCTTGCAGATTACGGACTAGAAGAGCAAGAAATTATTGGTTGCTCTCACTACGATCTCTTTCCTCTTTTTCAAACTGGAAAATTGGGGAATTTATCAGCCGCATCAGCTAGCAATTCACCACAGCCAAATACTCCCCAAGAAACTGCCTCGACTCAATCTTATTTAGACCGATGGCAAGATATTCACGCCGCTTGTTTAGCGGGGGAAGTGCAGCAAGGAGATGAGGATTATTTTATCAAACCTGATGGTACTCAGGTTTGGGTGAAATGGGAGATGCAGCCCTGGCGCACCAGTACGGGGGAAGTGGGAGGGATCGTCATCTATACCTGCTGCAAGAGCGATCGCCCTAAGATACAAGCAGAGGTGCAGGAGAGTGAAGAACGCTTCCGTAGGACTTTTGAGCAAGCAGCGGTGGGCATTAATTATGCGGATCTCGAAGGTAGATTTACCCGCGTCAACCAAAAGTTTTGTGACATTGTCGGCTATAGCCGTGAGGAAATGCTGACAAAAACCTTCCCAGACATCACCCATCCTGACGACTTAGGCACTGACTTAGAGCATGTGCGATCGCTCTTAACCGGAAAAACTCACACCTACTCTTTAGAAAAGCGCTACATCCGCAAAAATCAATCGGCGATTTGGGTGCAAATTACAGTGTCCTTAGTTCGTACTTCCACCAAGAAGCCAAAGTACTTTCTCAGTGTTGTTCAAGATATTAGCGATCGCCGCGCCGCCGAAGAAGCCCTACAACACAGCGAACAACTCTACCGCACCCTAGCCCGGAATATCCCTAATGGTTTTGTGCTGCTGTTCGACTCCGATTTGTGCTACACCCTAGCAGAAGGTTCCAAGTCGGTGATGACGAGTATTGCCCAGGTGTGGGAAGGCAAAACCCTCTGGGATGTGTGGTCGCCAGAAGTGTGTGAATGGTTAGAACCCATTTATCGAGGGGCGCTAGCGGGGGGAGAAAGCACGTTTGAGTTGCCCGTGGGGGAACAGATCTATCAAGCCTATGTGCTGCCTGTGAGAAATGAGCAAGGAGACATCATCGCAGGCATCACCATGTTACAAGATATTACTGCTCTCAAGGCGCAGGAAAAAGCCTTGCGGCAGTCAGAAGCGCAACTGCGAGAACAGGCGCAGCGAGACGCCCTCCTGAATCAACTGGCGAACCAGATCCGCAACTCCCTAGAACTCAACACCATCCTTGAAACCACCGTAGAGTCAATTCACCAACTGCTGCAAGTTGACCGTAGCCAGTTTGCTTGGTACTATCCGCGCCCAGTCAACCCTTACTGGGAAGTCGTGAAAGAAGCACGAAACTCTTTGCTTCCTGACCTAGCGGGGCGCTATCCAGCAGAAATCCTCGGCCCTTTGGCAGGCAAGCTTTTGAATCGAGAAACGCTGCGAATCGATAACGTCGAGGCAGTGAGTGACCCGGTGTTTCAGAAGTTTTTGAATGCGCTGGGCTATACTGCCGTTTTAATGCTCTCGATGCAGACCCATTCCGGGGCAATTGGCGTGCTTTGCTGCGTTCACTGCGATCGCGAACATGTCTGGCAAGATAGTGAAGTAGAACTGCTGCAAGCAGTAACAGACCAATTAGCGATCGCGCTCAATCAAGCTGCTCTCTATGATGCCAGTCGTGCGGCGGCCCAACAAGCCCAAGCCCAAGCCACACAGATTGAACAAACCCTGCACGAATTGCAACGCACCCAGACACAACTGATCCAAAGTGAAAAAATGTCGAGTTTAGGTCAGTTAGTTGCTGGGGTAGCCCACGAAATCAACAACCCAGTTAACTTCATCTACGGCAACCTCACCTATGCTGAAGGCTATGCTAACGATCTTTTATCGCTAGTGAAGCTGTATCAAGAACACTTTCCCCAGCCTCCCGCCGCCATTAAAGAAAAGATGGAAGCCATTGACTGGAAGTTTTTAATTGCCGATCTTCCCCGGCTACAGGAATCAATGAAAGTGGGGGCAGAACGGATTCGGGAAATTGTACAATCGCTACGTACCTTTTCCCGCCTAGATGAATCTGATAGCAAGGAAGTTGATATCCATTCGGGACTTGAAAGTACTTTAATGATTCTCCAAAACCGCCTTAAAGGTAAATCAAATCATCCCGGTATTTCCATTATTAAAGAGTATGGCGATTTACCCCTTGTCCATTGCTATCCAGGACAACTCAATCAAGTCTTTATGAATCTCCTCAGCAATGCCATTGAAGCATTAGAGGCGTCAGTAGAGAGAAAAAATACTCCCACTACAGCTATCATCCCTCCATTCATTCACATCCGCACTAGTCTTTCTGCCGACCAATCCGCAGTTATTATTAACATTGCCGATAATGGAATCGGAATGGTAGAAGCCACCAAAAAACAACTTTTCAATCCTTTCTTTACTACTAAAGAAGTAGGTCAAGGTACGGGTTTAGGATTAGCAATTAGCTATCAGATTGTTGTTGATAAACATAAAGGAAAACTCACCTGCAATTCTTCCCTAGGACAAGGAGCCGAGTTTATTATTGAAATTCCTGTAAGGCAAGCCGGATCTAATTAAGCGTAGGGTGGGATTGCCTGCGATAGAGCTGGGAATCCAGACAAAAACTTCTTTTTGAGCAATGCCTACCTTACAAAGGGATTGGGTTTATTTAAGCGCACCTATTTATTAGCGACTCCGGATTTCGGACTTCGGATCAACAGAGGCTGTAGAACGCTCGGCTTGTGTCCGAATCAAGCGCTGCACACTAGCGACAGCACGATTGAGTTCGTAGGGAAATCGCTCCGGGTGGTTTAGATAAGCCTGCTGTTCCTGCTCAATCATCTGCACATCCTCGCGCACCAACCCATCCAACAAACTTTGAGCAGAGCCAAACAGCCGATTTTTAACAAAGCGACGAAAATCATCAGGCAGTTTGTGGAGATTAGTGAAGGCATTCAAGGACGTGAAATGTACTAGGTAGGCGCGAGTATGTAGGGGACTAATGGGACACAACAGACAGTAAATCTTGAAATCCTTGCCTAATTCCGATGTCCAGTGGGGATAGATGTAGCTGACTTTGAGGAAATCCGGGTGAAGACGACGCAGTTGGGGGAAGAATAACTGGGAAACCGACCAGATTTTGTCAATGCGGTAGTAGTTCTGTACGTGGTAGAGGGCATCAACGCGATCGCTTGTCTCTTCCACTTCTTCTAAAACTGCTCCCGTCCAAGCCTGATAGTTCTGATGTAAATGCCCGTGGTACATATCCATCAGATTCTCAACCAGAAAGGAAAAGTGGGCTTGGGCATCAATCACCGAAACTGTACCGATGTAGTTGAGGTGTTCCCACTCCGGAATCGCCAGGGGTGAGGTATGCTCTGCCAAGGCTGGCTCCCCTGGAAACAGCCAAATAAAACCATCCTGTTCTCGCACGGGATAACTGCGAATCCGACAACTGGGGAGCTTTTGATTAGCCGCTAGATAGGGAACGGCGCTACATTGCCCTTGGGGATTAATCTGCCAGCCGTGGTAAGCACACTCTAGGGCATCCTCTACAACACGACCTTGACTCAGTTTGACAAAGCGGTGGGGACAACGATCTTCCAACGCCTGGACTTGACCCTTGCTATCTCGGTAAAGCGCGATCGCTTCTTCCCAAAACATCACACTGACTGGTTGCTCCCCCACCTCCTGACTACAAGCAACCACATACCAGTGGTTGAGGTTAATCTCCAATTGGCGGATATCGGCACGTCCAGGAGAATTCATGACAGAACCCCCTTAGGAGTGACCGAGCGCAGAGTCCGGCGCTGGACGCCTTCGGCTTGGCAGATGGCATTACTTGCCAATAAGCCACTACTGGTGGCACGTTCCATCAACCCGCAGGGGAAGGGCATCTTCACCCAATCTCCTGCAAATAAAAGATTGGGAACAGGCGTGCAAGTTTCGGGACGATCGGCATAGCTACCCGGTGGGTAGCCGGAGAAGTTCTTTTGGTTGACGACTTCCCGATGCAGTAGAGTTGCCGTTTGCAGTTCCGGGACAATTTCGTATAACTCTTGCTCAAAGGTCGTTAGCAAGGTCTCCTGAGTGGGAAACTCCTTCTCTTTGTAGCAATAGGCATGTAACTCCACGACACTACCTCCCGTCTTAGCTGCCCAAGCAATATACTCATCTTGAATATGGTGGTAGAGGGTAATGCTGTCCGTGAGGCGGTAACCAGAGAGGGAAGTGAAGTCGCTGTGCTCCCAAGGGAAATCTCGATCGAACCAGAAGCGACAAACGGCAAAAGGATCAGCGATCGCTAATTTTTCTACCTGTTGCCGCACTTGGGGATGGACATCACCTGTCGCCCTAGAAAACAACTGCTGTACTCCTGGCACATCAGTAGCAAACACGTAGTAATCTGCACTGATTTCAGTTCTTGGCGTGGGAGATTTTTCCGACTGAACAGCAATCAATTGGAGACGTTCAAAGACAGATTCAGGAGACTCACCCTGTTGCTGTAAAATGCTAAATCGCGCTAAATTCCGCTTGGCAGGGCCTCGAACAACCTGCCCCTCGTGGTCAAAAACTGAACCGTGACAAGGACAACGAAACTCCCCATCCTCCGTCGGTTGTACAGTGCAACCTTGATGGGTGCAAGAGAGAGACAGAACTTGTTGACTATTTGTAGGTAGGGCGTACACCCGGTCTCCCGCTCCGTAAAAGCGCAGCTTCTCCTGAGCGTACTGCTGGTTTAGGGCTGGATTAGCATCAACCCATAGAGGAGCACCATTTTCACCACTCCCCGTTTGATAACTGAGGGAGGCAATTCCTTCCTGTTCCCAGTGAATATTAGTCACACTAGCCTGGGTGATAACTTTGCCCCCATTATTGATAATGGAGCGGGCAATCGGTTGCACCAAGCTTGTACCCATGTCCTGCCGCGTCCCATTAAATGCCAATCCTTCGGGATTGCCAAAAAAGTAGAAATGGAAAAACTGCATCAGTTCCCCAGCACTCAAAACATCGGGGGAGTTGAGACTGGACTTGGCAAAGGGTAAGAAGTAAAGGTCGTAGAGTCCCTCAGGCAATCCTTTCTGTACCCATTCAGTCATAGATAGCTCATCCAACCGTCGGAAACTGCTTTCTACGCTAAATCCGGCAATTTCCCGCAAAGCCTGCCAGTGTTCAATCTTGGTCAGGTTTAGCTTCCAGCGCAGACGGTTATGAGAAGCAATTGCCAAGTCCACGATATTCCACGGGAACGCCGAATGACTGGGGCGGAACACTTCTGGCTGGTACTTTTGATCTCGATAAACAACAGCATAGGAGTTCAGAGATCGAAAATTTTCAGCCAACTCCAGCTCCGCAATCAGACCGTTGAGATTGTAATACTGGGGAAAGAAGCCATGAAACCCATGTTCCATCATCAACGGCTCCCCATTCACCTCTATTTTCCAACTGGCAATCTTGCCACCTAGTTGGGCTGCCTGCTCCAGTAGAGTAACGCTGAAGCCCCGTTGGCTCAGTTGGTAGGCACAGGCTAGTCCCGCCAGTCCGCCACCGACCACTACAACGCTGCGAGGTTGGCTAGTTTGAGTCGGTAAGATGAGGGCGTCTTTCTGAAATACAGTCGGCTGTGGCTTTGCAAAACGAGAATAGCCGAGCGTCCCCACGACTGCTCCTGCACCAAAAAGCTTGAGCATGGTTCGGCGGGAAATCGGGTGTTGGCTAGGGAAATTCAATGAACGTTGCCTCTTCCTGAGTTGTGGATACAAACTTGTGAGTGTTTACCTACCTGTTAGGTGATGGTAGAACTTGCACAGAGATTGTCAAGTTAACTGAGCGCGAAGATAGTCCTATGGAAGAGTAATGCTTTTCCTATCTTTATTTATCTACTGACTTAAGAAAACCGATCAAACCTTGTGCAGGGGGTCTGGGGGAGGCACTCATCCCCCAGTGGGGGGATTGGGGGAAAGCTCCCCAAACTGGGCTTTTCTCAAGAAAATCTCTCTTTCCCTCAAGTCAGTGACATTCATCTACAGTGCCCTGTGTAACCTCTAAATAGATATGTTCTAAACCTACAGGTTGACGGGCAATAGAATCGAGGGGGATTTGATCGAAACGGGCAATGAGATCTTTGAGTTCTAGTTGCTCTGGCAGCCAAAAAGCGAGGTCGTTGCCATAGCGTCGAGGGATAAAGCCATGCTCATAGGCACGAGCGATCGCCTTTTCCTCCTCCGCCGTCCGCACGATCGCCATCTCTTTGGCTGGGATGCGCTGCCGTAGTTGTTCCATGCTCCCTTCTGCCAGGATACGACCATTTTTGAGAATGCCAATGCGGGAGGAGAGCCGTTCGGCTTCATCTAAAAGATGGGTAGTCAGCAAAATCGTCACGCCCTGACGCTGCAACTGCCGAATCAATTCCCAAATTTCATATCGCGTTTCGATATCTAATCCTGTCGTCGGCTCATCTAAAATCACCAGCTTAGGTTGGTGAACCAGAGCGATCGCCATATTCATCCGCCGCTGCATTCCTCCACTCAGCGTCTCCACCGGACTTTTGGCGCGACTAGTCAAGTTAACCGCCTCCAAACAAATCTGCACCTGTTGTCGCAACCGCTGACCCCGTAAACCATAGAGCCGAGCAAAGAAGTTTAAATTCTCTTCACAAGTCAGGGTTTTATACAGCAAATTTTCTTGGGGAGCGATGCCAATCAGCCGCTTTGTTGCCTCCGAAACCGATTGATTGTTAATAGCGATCGCCCCACTATCGGCTTTGAGCAAGTTACAAATAATGTTAATTGTGGTCGTTTTACCCGCACCATTGGGCCCTAGTAAGCCATAAATTTCTCCAGTTGGGATATGTAGCGTTAAATCTTCAAGAACCTGGCGCTTACCGTAAGACTTGTTTAGCTTCTTGATTTTCAACACAACTTATAGGCTCCTTTCAACGCTGAGCATTCGCCGATAAGACAGCCATCCGGCTGCAACCATTAAGGCAGCGAAGACACACAGAAACCAAAAGTGTGATGCAATATCTGCTAATCCATCTCCCACAGCCGAAACTCCTAGTAATGCCTCATTCATGTGGTATATCGGGTTAAATTGGGCAATTCTCAGCAAATTCTGCGGAAATAAAGCCGTCGGCAGAAATGCTCCCCCCAAAATCAAGAGGGGGACACCAAACGTGGCGACTAAGGCGTTGACATCCTCGGTACGACGAGCTAACTGAGTTCCTAGCACAAAGCCAACTCCCACATAAGACGCGATACTCAGCAAAACGATCAGCCCCCCTAGCAAAATAGAGCCATTGAACTGAGCGCCCCAGAAGCTAGCGATCGCATAAACCAAAAATGTTTGACCGATTCCAATACAACTATGAGCCAGAAAAATTCCTAAAAAATAAGCTGTACCGCTCAACGGTGAGATAAATAATCGTTTGAGGGTTTGCTGTTCTCGCTCTGCAACAACCGTGGCGACACTACCCCCTAAGCAACTAAAGAACAGCGCCGCACCTACCAAAGTTGAGGGGGCGGCGTTTTCAAAGGCGATCGCCATAGATAAATTGGCACGTTCTGCCAAAATATAGCCGTTGAGCAACAAGACAGAAATCGGAAAAATACTCCAGAAAAACAGGCTGCGTCGCCGCCGTAACAATTCAATCAAGATCCGTTGTGCTACAGCCAGAGTCTCGCGCCAAAGTTTCATTGTGGTGTTAATGTGCCTGTTGTACCCTGACAACTGATTGGAGGTTTTCTGATGGGCTTCAAACTAGAGGAGGTCATTCCCTGGGGGCGATCGCTTGACGAATATATCAGGATGTTTGACCTGCAACCTGATGATTTTAAACGAACAATACTCGATTGTGGCGGTGGCCCGGCGAGCTTTAATGCAGAAATGACTCGTCAGGGTTATTCAGTGGTTTCTTGTGACCCGATTTATCAGTTTAGGACGACACAAATACGACAGCGCATCCAGGAAGTTTATCAGACCGTTATAGAAGGCACTAGCGCCAACCGGGAAAACTATGTTTGGCAGGCGATCCCCTCACCGGAACAACTCGGACAAATTCGCCTTGAGGCGATGCAGCAATTTCTGGAAGATTTGCCCAGGGGAAAGCAGCAAGGGCGTTACATTACAGCAGAATTGCCCGTGCTACCCTTTGGCACCAATCAATTCGATTTAGCGCTTTGCTCTCACTTGCTGTTTACCTATTCCGATTTGCTCTCAGAAGACTTTCACCTCGCTGCCATCCTGGAACTTTGCCGCATTGCCAGTGAGGTGCGGATTTTTCCGTTGTTGAATCTTTCTGGAGAGCGATCGCCACTCCTCTCACCGATAGTAAATCGCTTAGAGACACAAGGTTACCACTTGGCGATTCAGCAGGTGCCTTACGAGTTTCAAAAAGGTGGCAACCAAATGTTGCAGGTGAGAAAAAGCTGATCGATTGCCGACTCCGGACTCTGGATTAGATTCAAGTTAAAGCCCCCTACGGAAGCACAATGGCAATAGGAGTGCTAAACTTCCTTTTAACTTTGGATGTATTTTAGGTCTTACCCGCTCAAATGCGGCGCGATCGCTTGATATAGTCACAAAAACGTCATCTTTCTCGTATCTATGCAAATTTTCAGGTGTAACGGCAATAGACAATAAATCAAGAACCACCCTTCATAAACGTCATCAAACACTGAATTTGATAGCAGTTAACAGCCTTTCCCTGCATCAGTTCGTCGTTTGGAGCCATTCCTCTGTACTTTTCTTGATACTCGTATGATGCTCAATCCCAGCCTTGCAGAAGACTTGATCAATACCACCCCTGATAGCAGGTGTTGCCATTGCTCGAAGACAGCTTCTTACCGCTGGGGGTACTAGTGGTTATGGATTCCCGGTTAAACTTTTCCAATCGCCCGACGATACAAGAAGAGCAGGTGTTATACACTCATTTGCTAAAGTGCGTCGAGGTAGAACCACCCAGTCGGCTGATTAATCGCTTTTACCATCTATTTATTAATGGCGTTGATTATCCCGACCCCTACGTCCGCAGAGCGTTAGAGCGAATTGTCGCATCTGATTCTGCCGAACAGGGATTCAAATTTATTCTTAACCGTAGCTGCTACATTCTCATCAACCGCTGGCTGAGTCACCCCCAACTACAAAGTGCCGTTGCAGAACTCATGGCGTTGTTTGAGGCAAAACCGGAGGGATTGGCAGTATCGAAGACAACATGGCGTCTGCGCCAACTGGTGCAGTGTTTCACCCAAACGCAGCAATATATAGTGCTGTACCGTCTAGCGCAAGTGATGAAAGAGACGGGTGAATGCAGTAGTAACGCCAGCGCTAAACCGTTGGGGAGTTTAATTCGTCGCTATCCCTGCATCTACGAACACTGCATATTGACCAGTGACAGCACCGATGAACAGCGACACAAGGTGCGTTTAATTCGAGACCGACGACAGCGACAGCTGGAAATCGACTTGTCCAAATACCTGACTTATCAACAGCTACAGCACTCTCGTACTCTCTGCGGGGATAAAGCGAATTTCAATAACAGCAGCCTGAGCCAGAAAGAGGTGCAACCGGTTAACCCCACATTGTTGAGCGATTGCCAACTCGACTCCGCTCTTAAGCACTTTACCGGAAAAGTCGAAGGCTCTAACACCTATCACGACTCAGCCCAACAGTTTCTCACCTACAGTCGTTGGACTTCCTGCTACCGCACCTTCAAAGACGAACTTTACGAACATCTGACTGCTTCTGTTGACCCCAGCTACGGCAAATATCAGTTCAATCGGCAACTCTATCAGCAACTGCAAAATAGCCTCCCTCAGCACAACGAACAAGAACTTAACGACGCACTACTGCTGAGAACTTGTAGGAAATTGGTAGATTTTTTGGTAGTAGAAAGTTCCCAACGACCTAACCACTACATCTTTTCTGACCTCACGAGTAATCTAGGCGTTACTCCCACAATTGGGCTTTTGCTAAAAATTGTCCTACTCTGTCGCCAAGTGAAGTGTCACTTAGAAAAGCGATTTTCAATTCTCTTTAGCCACTACGAAACTCATAGCAAAGAAGAGGTGGGGTGGTTAGTGGAATCTTTGGAAAATTTAAATGTCGCTTTCAGTACTAATTTCGGGACGATGAGCCTTTGCTCCTGAGCGGTATTACAGCAATTTTCGGAGTACTCTTACAGCCAGTCTCAATTGGCAAATGCCTACCACACGGTTAAAAAGATTCAGGGTGTCCTTCTCGAAAGAAGAACACCCTGTTTCGTATCTTATAGAAAAATTTCTGATTCAAGCTTAAAAAACAAGGAGCTTGCCTGAATGCCAAAATACCCAATTTTTACAGAGAACTCTAGCCTATTGGGAAATGGATTAACTCAGTGAGGCACCGCTACGGTCATAACTTGCTTGAAAGCTAGGATTGAGCTTGCCTTGGATGTCGTTCCAGTATTCGGTGCCATCAACCTCCATACCAGCTTCTACGGCAGAGCGACCGAGCATAGATTGCTGACGATTCTTGACGAGGTGGTGGTGGCGCATCATCAAAGCACGAGCTTGTTCTTGGGTGGAAGACATAGTTGAATTTTCCTTGTTGTTTTTATAATTTCTCTTACTTGATTAATACTATCATGCATTTCTGTAACATTCGCTACAGAAAGCCCCCTGGAATACAAATCTTTACAATTTTTTGGGGAGCAGGGGAGCGTCAATTTAGAGGTCAGACTATCAACCCAGGAAAAAGTGACGGTATTTATACGGACACAAGATTTTGTAGGTAGGTTGCCGATTCTCAGTTGTACCTCGGAGCAATAAATGCGATCGCGCTTGGCAACGACAGGTTGATCAACAAGCCTCAACCCGACAGAGATAGAGGAAGACAAAAAGAGACTTGTTGATACCCAGTCAAGGCAACTGTCAAAAGTTGATGCGACAGACTAGGCTTAATACATAGAGATGATAGAGAAGAATTGACATATGTTTGATGCCTTAGCGGAACGCTTAGAAGACGCCTGGAAGCAGTTGCGGGGTCAAAATAAAATTTCCGCGTCTAATATTCAAGAAGCCCTGCGCGAGGTGCGTCGTGCTCTGTTAGCGGCAGATGTGAATTTGCAAGTCGTCAAAGACTTTATTGCTGATGTGGAAGCTAAAGCCCAGGGCGCTGAGGTCATTTCTGGCGTGCGACCCGATCAGCAGTTCATCAAAATTGTCTACGACGAGTTAGTGGCTGTGATGGGGGAAACGAATGTTCCCCTAGCCCAGGCAGACACTGCCCCAACGATTGTTTTGATGGCGGGTTTGCAAGGAACGGGTAAAACGACAGCGTCAGCCAAACTGGCGTTACATCTGCGTAAGCAAAACCGCAGTAGTTTGTTGGTAGCAACAGACGTTTATCGTCCTGCGGCGATTGACCAGTTAATTACCCTAGGTCAACAAATTGACGTACCTGTGTTTGAGCTGGGAAAGGATGCCGACCCTGTAGAAATTGCCCGTCAGGGTGTAGAACGGGCGAAGGAAATGGGCGTCAGTACGGTGATCATTGACACCGCCGGACGCTTGCAGATTGACACCAGTATGATGGCAGAGCTTGCCCGGATCAAGGAAACGGTTCACCCCCACGAAACGCTGTTGGTGGTGGATGCCATGACGGGTCAAGAGGCAGCCAACCTGACTCGCACCTTCCAAGAGCAAATTGGCATCACGGGCGCGATTCTCACCAAGTTAGATGGCGATAGTCGTGGTGGTGCAGCGCTATCGGTGCGGCGGGTTTCCGGTCAGCCAATTAAGTTTGTCGGTGTGGGTGAAAAGGTAGAAGCGTTGCAGCCCTTTTACCCTGAGCGGATGGCATCGCGGATTCTCGGTATGGGAGATGTCCTCACCCTGGTAGAAAAAGCCCAGGAAGAGATTGACATTACAGATGCCGAGAAGATGCAAGAGAAAATGCTGAAGGCACAGTTTGACTTCAGCGATTTCTTGAAGCAGATGCGGCTGCTGAAAAACATGGGTTCCCTCGGCGGTTTGATGAAGATGATTCCGGGGATGAACAAGCTGACGAGCGACCAACTGCAACAAGGTGAAAGCAAGCTGAAGCAGTCGGAAGCAATGATCAACTCAATGACAGTGGAGGAGCGCCGCAATCCAGATTTACTGGCGAGTTCTCCTAGCCGTCGTCGCCGCATTGCCCGTGGTTCGGGTTTCTCGGAGACGGATGTTAGCGGTTTGGTGAGTGACTTTACCAAAATGCGGACTCTGATGCAGCAAATGGGTCAAGGTCGGATGCCAGGAATGCCGGGAATGGGCGGTGGTATGGGTGATATGTTTGGCGGCATGGGTGGGGGTGGCAACCGTCCGTCACAACAAGGCTGGCGCGGTTACTCCGGTGCGGGTGGAAAGAAAAAGAAAAAGGAGAAGAAGAAGAAAGGTTTTGGTCAATTGTAGGGATTGGTGGCTGGTTAAGGGCTGGCGTCACTCCTTGCTATTCGCCCTTAGCTAACGCGCCATTCGCTAGCAACTAACAACGAACCAAAACAATAGCGTAGAATCAAACAGGAGAATTATTACTTTAAGATGGTCAAACTAAGATTAAAGAGATACGGCAAAAAACGTCAGGTAAGTTACCGGATTGTGGCGATTAAGAGCGAGGCTCGTCGTGATGGGCGTCCTCTGGAGGAACTAGGTTTCTACAACCCTAGAACCGATGAAACTCGTCTAGATGTTCCCAGGATCGTGCAGCGCCTTAAAGAGGGTGCCCAACCGACAGAAACCGTGCGTAGTATTCTTCGCAAAGCTAATGTCTTTGAGCAAGTCCGTGCCTGAAAATCCGGCAACGCCACTGCAAAATTCAACGCCTGACTATATTGGTTTAGTGAAATTTCTCATTGAGCCATTTTTGGAGTCGCCAGAGTCGCTGAGTATCGACTGTGAGCGATCGCCAGCGAGGGCAAGAGCCTGGATTCGGTTGGCGTTTGAAGGTGCAGATAAAGGCCGGGTTTTTGGTCGAGGTGGACGCAATATTCAAGCCATTCGCACGGTGATTCAAGCGGCTGCTCAAGCGGTGGGTGAGTCAGTAAACCTGGATATTTACGACGCTCAGGGAAGCTCATCCTCGTCCTATCGAGATAGCGGCTCTGGAGGGCATACAGGTGAAAAGCAGGTGGTACGACCTTCCTCTTTGCCTAAACCAACCCCCAAGCCTCGTCCTTAGCCGTTTCAATCCCTTTTTCTATACCATGAAGCTAAGTCGTGATTAAACGGGTGTGAAACCAGCCTTGAATCCAGGCAGAATCTGTAGGATAAATAGTCAACTGCAACGCCTGAGCGGTAATGTCGCTTGCAATTTGCTCGGGCGTTTTTTTGTGTTCTTTGATCTGCAAATGAGACAGCAAGACACATGAGTGAGGCATTGCAGACAATCGAGCTGCCAACAACTGAAAGTGCGATCGCTCTAGCCGGAGAGCGGGAAGAAAACATCAAAACTCTAGCCCGCCAAACTGGAGCTATCTTAGTCCTGCGGGGGCAAGAATTAGTAATTTCTGGAACTGAAAAACAAGTTGAGCGTGCGGTATCTTTAGTGCGATCGCTACGACCTTACTGGAAAGAGGGCAAAAGCATCACAGGGGTGGATATCCTCACGGCTAGCCATGCCCTCGATACCCAACAACAAGGCGAATTACAAGACTTACAGCAAGACATTCTCGCTCGCACTCGCCGGGGCGAAGTCATCCGTGCCAAAACATTCCGACAACGGCAGTATATCAAGGCAGTACTAAGCCACGACTTGACCTTTTGCATCGGGCCTGCCGGTACAGGCAAAACATTCCTAGCCGTCATTCTCGCCGCTCAAGCTCTCCTCGCCAATCAGTACGAGCGACTAATCTTGACACGACCTGCCGTTGAAGCCGGAGAAAAACTCGGCTTCCTCCCCGGAGACTTACAGCAAAAAATCGACCCGTTTTTGCGTCCTCTTTACGACGCCCTGTACGAGGTGATTGATGCTGAGAAAATTCCTAGCTTAATGGAACGCGGGATCATCGAAGTTGCGCCTCTGGCTTACATGCGGGGACGTACCCTAACCAATGCTTTTGTGATTGTCGATGAGGCACAAAACACCACCCCAGCTCAGATGAAAATGGTGCTGACGCGCCTAGGGTTCCATTCCCGTATGGTTGTCACGGGCGACATTACCCAAACAGACTTACCACTTCACCAATCCTCTGGTCTAGCTGTCGCTCAAAAAATTCTGCAATCTGTTGAAGGCATTGCCTTCTGTAGTCTCACTCAAGGCGATGTGGTACGCAATCCCTTAGTACAGCGAATCGTTACCGCTTACGAACACCATGAGAAGCCGGGCACATAAGGATAAGAGAGTCCTGAGTCGGTGAGTAGGGGAGAAAGTATGAAGTATGAAGTATGAAGGGTGAAGTATGAAATAGGCGATTGGAGTAATGGCTAATTGTTGTCAATTTTTCTCTCCCCCGCTCCCCTGCTCCCCTGCTCCCCTGCTCCCCTGCTCTAGGTGCTCCTCATATCTCTACCATGGCTCACCTACCAGCGTGAATGCTGCCCAGAAGAAGGGATGGGAAAGGTCTTTGTTTCCGAGTGCTACCAACTCTGGGGGTAAAGAAATATTGCCCTTAGAACCAAGCAACTTACCATTTTCAATTTTGACTTCTCCCCGCAGCATAGCGACTTGCGCTTGTCGCAAGGCTTCAGATTTCATTGGTGTTTCACCAAGTTGCCGATAAAACTCAGTCATCAGCCCTAAGGTGCCTTCATCTTTGACATACCACAGGGTGGCTAGGGTCGATTTCACCCCGGCTGCCAATGCCGAACCAGCAAAACCTAGTTCAGCTTCTTCGTCTCCTAGGGCAGTACGACAAGCGCTAAGGACTAGCAAATCGAGTACTGAGTCGGCTAAGCCCAACTGCCGTAGTTCACCTAAGCGCAGCTTACGATCCCACATTTGAATGTAGGAGTTTTCTGGTGAACCCGGAGAAAACTCAGCATGGGTTGCCAGGTGAAGAATGCGGAACCGTTCTTGGCTCCGGGCTTTACGGAGATTCTCTAGGGTGAAGTTTTCGTTGAGGTAAGACTTGCCCTGCCATACTTTCTCTGTAATTACATTTAATTCCACGGGTACGGCGGGCAAAGGCGCGTCATTGGGAAACCTAGAGGCTCCCATTGCCAAAGCCTGGGCATTTTCGATGTTCTGGTGCTTACCCTCCGTCAAGCTTAAGCTAGGAATCATACCTGTGCTATAGCGCTCCACCAGGAATTGCTTCCCGTCGTGCAGAGCAGCAATTGGTAGCGATCGCAAACCCGAATCCATTACAAATACTAGGTTTTCTATCTCTTGGGCTTCTAACTCTTTTTCCAAAGGTTTAATCAGCCATTGGTAAAGTTGTTGTGCTGAAGATAGATAACTAGTGGTGTTCGTCTTTGTAGGATTAGTCAGCTCCCGGCGAAATTCTTCCGCCGCCGCTAAAACTTGAGCACGCGTTGCTGACGCTACTCGCTGCCGAATCGGTTGACCGTCTGCGGTAATCACCAGAACTTCTAGCTGGTCACTGCCAGGGTTTGAACAATCGCCTGTCTGCCCTTGGCTACTCTGTAGCTGTTGATAAACCTCTGATCTCCGAAAACCAAAGCGGCGATCACTTCTGGTAAGTTGTGGCGAAGACACTGAAGCGCTCTGGCACTGACTTCCCTCCGGTGTAATCAGTGCTGGTGTGAAACTTACATAAACAATTGCACTATTGACACCAATCGCCTGTTCCAAGTCGTGAGTCATTTCACGAGCATCTTCCGTCGTTTTCACCCGCCCCTTAAAGGGACGACCAAAGTACTCCTCATATTCTTGGGTGAATGCTTCTTCAAGGACAAAAACTGGATCGAATGAAGTGGCAGACCCGGTTGACGACTCCCTCTCTAAATTAGTTTGAGTTGACGTTGATGATGAGGCTGTCGAAATAGAATTTGACAACTGCAAAGAAGTGGAAGCCATTTCTCTCATTTTGTCGGAGGAAATAGGCTCTTCCAGGTTCGGAGTTTCAGCATCCCTAGTTAGCGGTTGGTTCGTACCCCTTGAGGGTTCGTTATTGCGATCGCTTCTTGGCTGCTCACCACGATTACCGTCATCTGGCGGTAGCGGCTCTTTAACTGGCGTTGGTACTGGTACCTCCACATTCGGAGGTGAACCGTCGTCTGGCGGTAGCGGCTCTTTAACTGGCGTTAGTACTGGTACCTCCACATCCGGAGGTGAACCGTCGTCTGGCGGTAGCGGCTCTTTAACTGGCGTTAGTACTGGTACCTCCACATCCGGAGGTGAACCGTCGTCTGGCGGTAGCGGCTCTTTAACTGGCGTTGGTACTGGTACCTCCACATCCGGAGGTGAACCGTCATCTGGCGGTAGCGGCTCTTCAACTGGGGTTGGTATTGGTTCCTCCTCTTCCTCATCCTCCTCCTTATCCGGGTTTGAGCCATCCTCATCGGTGTCTGGCTCTTGCGTCGTGGGGGGATTGTCTACTGAACCGCCCTGATCGGTGTCTGGTTCTTCCG
>NZ_JCACLG010000032.1:172959-192669 GCF_059505785.1 Kastovskya adunca
TTGTGGGATTGTCTACTGAACCGCCCTGATCGGTGTCTGGTTCTTCCGTTGTGGGATTGTCTACTGAACCGCCCTGATCGGTGTCTGGTTCTTCCGTTGTGGGGGGATTGTCTACTGGAGCGCCCTCATTGGAGTCTGGTTCTTCCGTTGTGGGGGGATTGTCTACTGAACCGCCCTCATTGGTGTCTGGTTCTTCCGTTGTGGGATTGTCTACTGGAGCGCCCTGAGCCGGGTTTGGCTCTTCAACTGGCGTTGGTTGCGGCTGCGGCTCTTCAACTGGTGTTGATATTGGTACTTCCTCATCCGGCTCTGAGCCGCCCTGAGTCGGGTTTGGCTCTTCTACAGGAGGATTGTCTACTGGATCTGTTCCAGGATTATTACATAGCCCTATTAGGCAAGGCGTATTTCCATTACGAGAAATACTTCCATTGGTCTTGATATTGTTGTAATCAGCGCTAGCTGCCGTGAGTTCGACATCGCCACCGTTACCCGTACTAGACATCGCATTTATGTTGTTGCGAATCCTCACTGCGCCTTGGGTAGATAAGGTCACATCACCGGCATCTCCCGATGAGCTGGTGTTGATATTGCCTGTCGAGATACCCCCTCGGGCGCTTAAACTGACTGCTCCTCCACTACCCGCTTCATTACTGGTGTTGATATTACCTGTGGAGATCTTGCCAGGAGCAGACATAGTAACGGAGCCGCTGCTGCCAAGACCTAGGTTTTCATTAGTCCTAATGTTTTGAACCGCGATATCTCCATCTGTTACGGTAACGCCAGAACCCTTGAGTTCTACCTGACCTTGAGCATTTGTACTGAGGCTAGTTGCATTACTAACATTTCCTCCGGTAATCAGTTGCGCGATAGTTGGGGAAGGCGTAAAGCCACCTGGAGGGGGGGTAATGCCGGAGTTAGCCGGAATTGGCGTTACTTCTAAGCTGAGTGCTTGTCCCTCTGGGGTGATGCGTACCAAGTTTTCGCCAGGAACTGCCGCGATTGTGATGTTGCCGCCTGGAGCCTCCAATATCTTGGTGCTGACAACTGTACCGCCTAATAAGGTCAGGTCTTGTCCGGCTGACACGCTTAGGGCAGCTTCGTTGATAATCGCTCCTGGCTGGGTAGAGCCAAAAGCGAATGTATTGGGTGTACCGCTCAGATTCGAGTAATCATTGGTACCTGTGGCGTTTAACCAACGATTCTCACCAAAGCCGATCCCTGTCGCAGTTGTAGCGGTGAAGTCGCCAGGGATGTTCAAAGTAGCACCGGAGCCAAAAACCACTCCGGCTGGATTCATCAAAAATAGGTTTGTGTTGCCGCCTGTGACTTGAAGTTGTCCATTGATGATGGACGGGTTACCACCCGTAACACGAGAGAAAATGTTCAGTGTTTCTGGGCTAGACAAAAAATTGGCAACTTGCCCAGAATTCAGACCAAATTCTGTAAAGGTATGGAAAAGGTTTGTGCCATCACTGGAACGTTCACCCCCACTGATATTTATTTGGTTTCCCTGCGGAGCAACACCCGTAACATTAGTGGCTGGAACCACTGATGATTGTGCTGTCACTGGTCGGCTGTCAACGATCCCCAAAAGAGATGTCGTCGCCAGTAATAGGCTAAACCCGCTGATTGTTGCTTTTATCTGGCTCATGGATGCCTAAAACTTCCTGCAGGTCTTAAATACACTCGCTATTAGCATGTGGGGATGCGGCAAGCTAGTAGTGGGTAAAAAATCGAAAGAACGGAACTCTTTTTTATACACCGTCTGATAAAGCTGCTCCGTAAAAGCTATCAGAATCCCTCAGTAGAAGCACTTGATATAAAATTTTTAACGATTGTCAAGTAAGCTTAACTTTGTCTTGAAATATCTATAATCTTACAAAGATTTATCAAAGACTCTCTTCTCTCTGTAGGGGGAAACTACCCGTTAAATAGCTATTCAATCTGAAAGGAGTCGTTATAACCGTGAAACTACGTAGATTAGTTTCCCCTAACTGAATCAATATTAAGCTTTAATTTCGGAAATGTCAGCACTATAAAGATTCCGTAAAGAGTTTCTTCTGTCTGTGGTCAGAAATTTTACGGAAAGTACACTGTATTAGCTTTGCCAACTTCTACCAGGGATTACCCACCACTGTAAAAGCTGACCAGTAATAGGGGTGAGTCAGGGTGCGATCGCTAAGTCCAGACAATTCTGGCGGTAAGGGAATTCGCCGATTCCCTGCCAGCATCTGACCATTTTCCAGACGCACCTCTCCATTGAGTACTGCTCGCTGTGCCCGTCTCAATGCCTCACCCTTGGCGGGGGTAGTCTTGAGCTGCTCGTAGAACTCAGCCATCAGTCCTAAGGTAGCCTCATCACTGATATTCCATAAACTAGCTAAAACTGACTTCACCCCAGCCTGTACAGCAAATCCTGCAAAACCCAACTCTACCTCTTCGTCTCCTAAGGCTGTGCGACAAGCACTGAGGGTGAGCAATTCTACAGGGGGGTCATTCAAACCCAATGAGCGCACTTGGTCAAGCCGCACCTTCCTGTCCCACAGTTGGATGTAGGAATTGCCGGGAGCGCCGGATTGAAATTGTGCATGGGTGGCAAAATGGACAATACCAAAGGGTTGTCTCTGCCGGGCTTGCTTTAGGTTCTCAATGGTGAAAGCCTCGTTGAGGAAAGACTGACCGGGCCAAAGCTGCTCGGTGATGACGGACAACTCAATGGGTACGGCGGGAAGTGATTGCTGATCAGAAAATTCTTCGGCTCCCATTGCCAGAACTTGGGAATTTTGGATGTTCCGGTAACGGGTGTCAGTCAGGCTGAGACTAGGCATCAAACCTATACTGTATTTTTCGACGAGAAATTGTTCACCATCGTGGAGAGCGGCTAAAGGGATAGAGCGTAAACCTGGTTCTAAAAGGAAGGCGAGGTTGTCAATCTTTCTAGTTTGTAGCTCTGCCTCCAAGGGCGCTACTAGCCATTGGTACAACTGCTGGGCAGGTCGTAGATAGCCGGTGGTGTTTCTGACGTTGGTGACAGCGCTACGAAATTCTGTTGCCGTTTTGAAAATTTGCGATCGCGTTGCCCCTTGTATCCGTTTACGAATCGGTTTCCCTTCCGCCGTCACCACCACAATCTCTAGCTGCTCCTCGCTCTCATCAGGCGGCTCTATTTGCCGGATCTGCTTGGTAAGGATGGGGTTCTCAGGGTCGTCGGGGGGAACAGATGCTGGTGCAAACACGCCATAAACCAAAGCGGGTTTTACCCCAGTTTCGCGCTCAATTTGCCGCAAAATTTCCCGTGCCTCTGCAAGGGTGGTAATGCTAGTATTCTGCTCACCCAGGTAGGCTTCAAACTCTGTAGTGAATGTTTCCTCTAATTCCTCTACCTCGGTATCTAGCTCAAGAGACTGGTCATCATTGATCGGTAATTGCGGCGGGGGAGTTTCTTCGGGGATTTGGGGATCGCTAGGAGGTGTAATGATTTGGATGTTGTTGGGGGGAGTGCCTTGAGCGATCGCGTCAGGAAAAACACCAGAACTAAGGATGTTACTAATGCCCGTGGCGATCGCTCCGGTTGTGCCATTGAGACCGTTGTAATCGGCTCCAACAGTAAAGGGAACTTGCCTAGGCCCCCCTCCGTGTTGGAAGGTAACTGAGCCACCTCCTAAGCCCCCGATGGTTGAAATACTATCAAAGCCATTGAAGGTGCTAGTGGCGCGGAAAAATTGCCCAGCCGTAACATTAACGTTTCCGCCAAATCCCGTAATGCCACCTTGGGCATTGATAAAGCCCACCTGAACGTCACCAATCGGATCGAGGGTAACATTACCGCCGTTGCCAAAGAGGGAACTGGAGTTGATGCCAGATGTGGTAATACTGTTCAGGGCGATGACTGTAATTTCACCGCCGTTACCAAAGATAGAAGAAGAGTCAAGATTTCCCGTAGTGATCGCCCCATTGCGGGAGGTGAGACTAATTGTGCCGCCATCTTGACTGTTAGAACGAGTGCTCAGGTTCCCTGTAGTGAGGTTACCATCCGCCAAAAGCGCGATCGCGCCACCTCGCAACCGCTGCACCACCACGTCTTGATTTTTGATGGGGATATTAGAACCCGTTAGTTCGACTTCACCGTTAGCGTTAACACTAAGACCCGTAGCGTTAGTGGCATTACCCCCAGCAATCAGTTGAGCTAAGGAGGGAGGTGTAGCATTAACGGCGTCAGCCGTGTTAGCCGGAATCGGAGTTACGTCTAGACTAAGTAACTGTCCTGGCTGGCTAATACGTACCAGGTTTTTTCCAGGGACAGCCGCCACTGTAATATTGCCTTGGGGAGCGGCGAGGGTGCCTGTACTAACGACAGTCCCTCCTAATAAGGTGAGGTCTTGTCCGGTTGAGACACTTAGGTTAGCCGAGTTGAGGAGGCTACCCACTTGCTGGGAGTCAAAGGCAAATGTGCTGGGGGTTCCGACTAAGTTGGTGTAGTCATTGCTGCCGATGGCATTGAACCACAAGCGATCGCCAAATCCCATTCCGGTGGCGGTGGTAGCCGTGAAGTCCCCAGGGAGGTTGAGCTGGGCGGTGGAACCAAAAACAATCCCGGCGGGGTTGAGGAGAAATAAGTTGGAATTGCCGCTAGTGACTTGAATCAAGCCATTAATCAGCGAAGGATTGCCCCCTGTCACCCGTCCTAAAATATTAGCGATCGCGTCATTAGAAATAAAATTCGCAATTTGACCAGAGTCTAGCCCAAACTCAGTAAAGCTATGAAACAGGTTTGCGCCATCGACTGAGGTCTTCCCCCCACGAATATCCACGCGGTTCCCCACAGACTTAACATCGGTATCCGTTCCGTCAGCGGCTGGGACAATTGTCTGAGCAGCGGTTGATGAGAGGCTCAATGCGCTCAGTAGAGGCAGTGCGGCGATTAGGTAATTTCTTCTCATCAGAGTATTCGTAGGATTTGATCCCAACGAGGTTAACTAATTCGTCAATCGTGGCATATTTCTAAGGGTTTCCACTGACATCGACCGTGAAAACAGGGAATAAGGACTAGGGACGGAAAACAGAGGCTAAGTGTTTCTCTGGAGAAGCAGGAAAATATTTTCTGGCTTCTACGTACTTGCACCACACCGCGTCTGGGATGAAGATAGAGTCTGTCTGGCGATCGCAAACCTTTACTTATCTGTTATGACTGCTAATTTGAAAGAATTTTTAGAAGCTTGCACCACTCTGGGCACCCTGAGGCTGATTGTAACGAGCAGTGCGGCTGTTTTAGAAACAAAAGGAACCATTGAAAAGCTGTTTTATGCAGAACTGCCCAAAGGGAAGTACGCCAACATGCACAAAGACCTTTTTGAATTTCACTTGAATATGGATGCCATTAAACGGGTGAAATTTGAAACTGGGGAAGCCAAACGCGGTAACTTCACCACTTACGCTATTCGCTTTCTTGATGAAAAGGAAGAACCCGCTCTGAGTGCCTTTTTGCAATGGGGAAAACCAGGGGAGTATGAACCCGGACAAGTAGACGCGTGGCAAGCCCTGCGGGAAAAATACGGAGAAGCCTGGGAACCTGCACCTGTAGAAGCGTTGTAGGGTCAGTTCTAGAATAAGATTGCCGTCGGTTTGAGCTTATTCAGACGCGGTAGAGGCACGGGTGGCATTAACATTTTTGCAGTAAAGGTTAATGATGATGCCATGTCTCTGCTTAGCTCAAAAGTTTATTTTTGAGCTAGGTAATTTATTTTCCCGACGAGGAAAATCATTCGGGGAAAAGTTAGATCTACAAGCCAGTCTTTAAGAAGACTCTGTTATTGGCGTCAACTGACTTGCCGTAGACCATCCGATGCCTGAGCATGATAACTTGTTGAAGCTGAACGAGATGATGAGTTTCAATGACCACCCAACAGTCTACAAATAATTCTATGACGAGCCAGAAGCCAACGAGCGCCGTAGCGAATACTCGGCAAATGAATCCCCTAAACAAGTCAATCCTTAGCGTTGACCTCGGTCGTACCTCTACAAAAACCTGTGTTAGCCGCGACCCAAACAGTGTGGTGTTTATCCCCTCCAATGTCAAGCGATTGTCAATGGAACAGGTTCGTGGGGGCACCTTTGAGGCTCGCACGACAGACCCTTTGCTGGATATGTGGTTGGAGTACCAGGGCAGTGGTTACGCTGTCGGTCAACTAGCGGAAGATTTTGGCGCAAATCTCGGCGTCGGTCAATCGAAAGTCGAGGATGCTCTGGCAAAAGTTTTGGCTTGTATCGGGTACTTCACTCTCAAAGATGAGATCTCTGTTATCTTAGGTCTGCCTTACCTTTCCCAAGAGCAGTTTGAGCGCGAAAAAGAGCAGATTGTCAGTCTGCTGAGCGGCCCTCACATCATGAACTACCGAGGTGAGGAATTCTCCGTCAATATCACTAAGGTTTGGGTAATGCCGGAAGGTTATGGCAGCCTGATGTGGAGTGAAGCACAAACCAAGAAGGGGCCGAGCAGCCCTGATTTTACGAAACTTTCCGTGGCAATTGTTGACATTGGTCATCAAACGAGCGACTTTCTGATGGTTGATAGCTTCCGGTTTGCACGGGGAGCTTCTAAGAGTGAAGCCTTTGGGATGAGCCAGTTTTATGAACAGGTGGCTACCCAAATTGAAGGTGCTGATAGCCAGTCTTCTTCCCTCATCGCTGCGGTGAACCGTCCTAAAGGCGATCGCTTTTACCGTCCTAGAGGATCAACCAAGCCGACGAACCTAGACGATATTTTGCCCAACCTCAAAGAAAGTTTCTCCCGCGACATGTGCAACCGCGTACTGGCTTGGCTACCAGAGCGCGTTACTGATGTGATTATCACTGGTGGTGGGGGTGAGTTTTTCTGGGAAGATATCCAGCGCTTGCTCAAGGAAGCAAAAATTAGTGCCCACTTAGCCGCACCATCTCGGCAGGCAAATGCCCTAGGGCAGTATATTTATGGTGAGGCGCAGTTAGCCGCGTCGGTGAATCGCACCGCCAGGACTTAAAGCGAATGTTCCCATGGTCAAATAAGATCAATAGATCAGTCACATTTAGTCAAGATCTAGCTGACCAAGACTTGTTAGCGGCTGTTGAATCGCAGTTAGTGCAGCAGCCGCACAAGACATTTAGTGACCTTTGTAAGGACGCTCTAAGCCAAGTTTTGGGAGCGTCTGAAAGCGTTGGGACTGATGTCAGCACAGGAAGCTTGGAGCAGCAAGTTGCAGAAATGCAACAGCAACTTGCGGATTTGGAGCAACGTTTTTTTGCCAAAGAATCCAGTCGCATTGAAGCGATGGAACGGCAGGTTAACCAACTTTCGCTCCAGTTAGCTCAATTGTCAGTAGCACTTCATCACCCACCAGGTTCCCAAAGTTTCCCTCAACCTGCACCCGCAGCGGAACCTGCACTGCCTCCACCTCCACCCATTGATGACCCTTTGCTCAATCGTCTGAGTCCTCTACTGGATGATTTTTAGAGCCAAATTCGTCAGAGGGAGTTCAAAGGCGATCGCTATTTGTCTCACTGGCCATCCGAAATATTGGTCAATAAAAAACCGTGGAACGGAAAATCCACGGTTTTGTCGCATGAGGAATCTTAACTAAATTCATAGTAAGGAGAGAAAACAAAGACAATAGTGCTGGTAACGGTTTTGGTAACAGGAACTGGTGAAGCGGTGAGTTGCCATCGGCTAATGGCGCTGTGGCTAATGGTTCCTGGCTGAGTGAAGAATCGCCAATCCCTGACTTGAACGTGCCTTTGACCCTGATTTAATACCTCTCCAGGTATCGCTTCAAATCCCGTGCCATTCGCCGAATGCCTTGCTGCTCATCAGCGCGGACAAAGGGCATAAATACACCTGTTAATATTCCCGAATAATTGTCCTTGTGGATGTACTTGGTGCGATTGACCCCAATTTCTTGTAGCTCAAAAACATATTCATTACGGAAGCCAGGAATCGAAGACACCCAACTGAGACACACTCCGGGTTGTACCCGCGTGACAATGGGTTCAAATTCTGTCTCTTCTTCGTTCGGTAGCCGACGCAGAGACAGTAAGACGCTTTGTCCTTGTTGAAAGGGTTGAGTGGAGTCACAGTCGTAAAGGAATGTGTTCCATTGCTTCCACCGCTCTTTCTGGAACAATGCTTGCCAAACTTGCTGTTTGGGAGCACTAATCTCAATTTCAGCATACAAAGTCGTCATAACCTGCGACGGTTCATTCAGTTTGTGTAACTGGGTACAATTGCCATCGACTAAGCTCCGATAGCATAGGGCAATTATGTTAGTCTTGCTGAGATATTTTCTAGCCAGACTCTCTCAAGCAAGGAAGACAGCATTACTCAGCATGGTAGACCTGACACCTAACTCTAGTTTTAGTTTAACGATTCGCCTACAGCTTCCCAATCGCGCGGGAATGTTAGCTAATGTTACCCAAGCGATCGCGTCAGTGGGTGGCAATTTCGATCAAATTTCGCTGCTTGAGCGGACGCGCCAGATTTCGCTGCGTGAGATTACAGTTGATGCCGCGAGTATCGAACATGCTGAACGGATTGTGCAAGCTGTCAAATCTTTGCCAGACGTAAAAGTACTCGATGTCTATGATCGCACCTTTAATCTGCATCGGGGTGGCAAAATCAGCATGGAGAGTAAAATCTCTATCAAAAGTCAGGCAGATTTAGCCATGGCTTACACGCCAGGGGTAGGTCGTATTTGTAATGCGATCGCTGAAAACCCTGAACAAGCCTATGCCCTCACCATCAAACACAATACGGTAGCAATCGTCACCGATGGCAGTGCTGTACTGGGATTGGGAAATCTGGGGGCGGCAGCTTCTCTACCTGTAATGGAAGGGAAAGCGATGCTTTTTAAAGAATTTGCCGGGATTGATGCGTTTCCCATTTGTTTAGCTACCCAAGACACCGACACGATCATTGAGACAGTCAAGAATATTGCCCCAGTTTTTGGTGGCGTAAACTTGGAAGACATCAGCGCCCCCCGGTGTTTTGAAATTGAAGCACGATTGCGACAGGAGTTAGATATTCCCGTGTTTCACGACGACCAACATGGTACGGCAATTGTCAGCCTCGCCGCGTTGATTAATTCCCTGAAGCTCGTCAAAAAATCTTTGGAAGATGTGCGGATTGTGATTAATGGAGCTGGAGCCGCTGGTGTGGCAATTGCCCGTCTCCTCCGCAAAGCTGGAGCCAAGTCAATTCTTTTATGCGATTCCAAAGGTATTATCTGCACTTCTCGCCCTGACTTGACGCCCACAAAGCAAGAATTTGCCTCCACTAAAGAGGGTTCCCTTGTTAATGCCCTTGAAGGTGCCGACGTGTTCTTGGGAGTGAGTGCCCCTGGCGTTGTCAGTCCAGACATGGTGCGCTCAATGGCAAAAGACCCAATTGTGATGGCAATGGCAAATCCCATTCCTGAAATTCAACCAGAATTGGTGTCAGAAGATGTAGCAGTCATGGCAACGGGGCGCAGTGACTACCCCAACCAAATCAACAACGTTCTCGCCTTCCCTGGCATCTTTCGCGGTGCTTTAGACTGTCGTGCGGCGGCAATTACCACCCATATGTACTTGGAAGCGGCAAGCGCGATCGCTTCCTTAGTCAGTTCCACTGACCTAGACCGAGAACACATTATTCCCTCTGTCTTTGACAAACGGGTTGTCACCGCTGTTGCGGGTGCCGTCCAACAAGCAGCACGACAGGATGGTGTTGCCCAAAGCTGAACTCAAAGTGGTGTTTAAAGATTCTCTAGCTCCCTCCCTGTTGATGGGGAGGGATTCTTCCCTTAACTCAAACAGGCATTGACAACTTATCCTAAATATTACCTGCACATTTAGGACAAATTGTCAATGACGAGGAAGTTCAGCTACTCAACAAACCTTACATCCCCCTTGAAGCAGCATCACTAGGCATACAAACAGCTAGCCAATGATACTCCTAAGCAAGAAAGCCCATGTTTCACTTGTCTCTAGAAAGACAACACTCTATTAGTCAAGAATTCTTGAGCCTGAGGTTGAGTGGATAGGTAACTTTCAGTACCAGAGTTTTTTGAACTATTTTATTTCCCGATCGCCCCAACCCAATCTGATTGGTGTAACTACTACATTCAGAGCAAACTAGGGGTTGGAGGCTTGAGTCGCTAAAATTTCCTTGAGCTTTGCCAATTCATCAGCCCAGCGAGGATCGGGTTGAATGGAACCCGTGTCATTAGAAGAAGTCGTGGCTGTAGCACCACGGCGGGGCTTCTTACCACCACCACCACTAGCACCACCACCACTACGGCGATTGGGAACGCTATTGGTAGCCGCACGGGGGGCGGATTCTTGCTCTTCATCGCTCTTAGAGCGGGGTAAAGCCTTTTCGACTTTTAGAGGGCTGTCTTGGAACATGAAACCGTTGAATTTTTCAACGAGTTCATCAGCTTTTTCATCAGTTGGTACGGTGACGAAGGCAAAGCCTCGACACTTACCAGTTTTGCGGTCTTTAATTACTTTTGTAGAAACAGAGTCATCGGCTTCTGCAAAAAGTGCGTGCAGCTCTTGACGGTCTACATCTTCTTTGGGCAAATTGCCTACATAAAGACGAATGGACATTGAAGGTACCTCCAAACTGAGATTTCAAAAAATTTACTGGCACTGCAAAGCGCCCTATGGTAATTCCACCCAAGTTGACGAATGTTTTCCGGCTCAGTCAATATCTTCAACTCCGTTTACCAAACCTCAAGAGCGCAAACCCATGCAGTGAAATCAAACTTCTTCTCTACTCAAATACCTAGAACGATTGCATTCCACCTTTTCAATTTAGGCTGGCAAGCGGCAGAATTAGAGCAAAGAATTTTCTTTTAATTATTACAGAATGTATACACTATTGATAAAGGTAGCATGCCCTTCTATCTGTAGCTAGCTCAAGCAATAGATTTCCGTCTTTAGCCGTATTTCCCAAGACGAGGGCAGGTGAAGACTGAACATAGGCGATCGCAAACAAACCTTGAAAAGTGTACTACAAAAACTTATCGGGTGCCGATAAATGCTGGGCGTGCTGAGTATCCAGCACTTGCCGATCGCCGTCGATCGCGCCTCACATTAAGTGTTAAAGGTACGCTAGATCACAGAATACAGCATCCTGCTATCGATGTAGAGGTACCGCTTAAAAATTAAGCGATCGCTCCCTAGGATTTCAGACTACTGCCGGATCGGAATCTCGATAGTAAACTCTGTCCCCTCTCCCCCGCTAGACGTACACCGCAGTTGACCGTTGTGCTTTTCCGTCACAATCTGGTAGCTAATGGATAGACCTAGTCCCGTACCCTTGCCAATCGGCTTTGTGGTGAAGAAGGGAGTAAAGATCCGCCGTAGAACCTCTGCACTCATACCTGGCCCATTGTCGGCAATTGTGATGCTCGCCCAATCGGGGTTTTTCAACTTTGTGGCGATCGTAATTGTACTAGGATGCGCCTGATTTCCTTCTTCAGAGTGCTGTTGGTTGTACTCATCAAAGACATCAATGGCATTAGAGAGCAGATTCATAAAAACTTGATTGAGTTGTCCGGCGTAGCACTCAACCAGCGGCAACGTCCCGTAGGATTTGATCACCTGAATTTGAGCGTGGTCTGGTTGTGCCTTCAGACGACTTTGCAAAATCATCAAGGTGCTGTCGATTCCGTCATGGATATCCACCGCTTTTTTCTCCGCCTCATCCAGCCGGGAAAAGTTGCGTAGGGACGTGACAATCTCCCGAATCCGGTTAGCACCGATTTTCATAGACGCCAGCACTTTCGGTAAATCTTCAGCCAAAAAGTCCAGTTCTATCGCCTCGATTTCTTCGGCAATCTCCGGGACAGGCTGAGGATAGTGCTGTTGATATTCTGCCAACAACCCCAGCAAATCCTTAATGTACTCCTCGGCGTGGACGAGATTGCCAGCAATGAAGTTGACAGGGTTATTGATTTCGTGAGCAACGCCCGCGACAAGCTGACCCAGACTAGACATCTTTTCGTTTTGTACCAGTTGCGACTGAGTCTGCTGGAGTTGCAATAACGTGGTTTGAAGCTGCTGGGTTTGCTGTCTTAGCTGGGCTTCCGACTGACGCAGGGCGTCAAGAGCTTGTTGACGATGGGTGATGTCAGTGCAGGTACCAACCCACTCTCGAATACAACCATCTGCTTCTAGCACAGGAACACCACGCACCGCGAAATAGTAGTAGTTCCCATCCTTGCCCTTTAACCGATACTCCGTATCGTAGAGACTTCTCGCTTCTACGGCTTGTGACCAAACTTGTGCCACTTGTTCGCAGTCATCTGGATGGATGGCATCAGTCCACCCCATTCCCATAATTTCTGCAACGCCTTGCCCAGTAAATGCCCTCCAAGAGGGTAAATCCTCAATCACCTGTCCTTGAGGACTTGTAACCCAGACAATCTGAGTCGTCGCCACCACTAAAGAGCGATAGCGCGCCTCACGCTCTTGTAAACTTTCTTCTGCTCGTTTGCGATCGCTAATGTCACAAATCGAACCCGCCATCCGGAGCGGTTTACCTGCCTCATTCCAACAAGCTTGTCCGACCGCACTAAACCAACAATAGACTCCACTCTTGTGGCGGAGGCGATATTCTACATTTCGATAAGGAATGCGGTACTTGCAGTGATTATTAAGCGCTGTCATCACCCTTTCCTTGTCGTCTGGGTGCAGTCTTGAACTCCAGCTTTCTACGACATTTTCAAATTCCTCATCTGCGTAGCCCAGCAGTTCTTTGAAGCGGGGTGAATAATAAACCCTGTTGTGGGGATTCAAGGGTTGATCATCACTGATACTCATTTCCCATAAGCCATCAAGACAGGCCACAATAGCTAGCTCAAAGTTCTCTAATCGTGGTGGCGAAACTTGATGGCTATGCGGATAACTGGCACTTTCCTGAAATTGTTTTTGTAAGTCCTTCGCTTTACTGGCAAAAGTGGCTTTTTCAGCTTCCATTAACTATCACTTCTCCTTAGAGACTCGTACGAGCTAGACTGAATTTAGAAAATATACTTTTAAGACGCAGATTACTGGGCTAATGTCTAGTGTATTTAATATATCCTAAGAAGTTTAGAAGTATTATCAGTTAAATTACTTGTATCCTAAACACCTTAAAACAATTTTTGCAGTAGACTCCGTGACTTTATTAAAAAAATATAAAACTCGAAGCAACAAATTTTGTATAAGCAACCATATATAATTTCTTCTAATAAAGCTCATCGATTAGCAACCGTGTTTTTGCGGACATTTGATAATTTTTATTGCCGTAAGCGTATTATTACTGAATCTACTGTTGTCAATCCTCCAAAGAATCTGATTTACTAGAGTCTGTTTCGATTTAATCCAGTAGCGGCAATTTGTCAGTAACTTACTAAATCCGATTCCGCTCTTGCCTTAGTTTTTAAGGAGATTTAACAAATGACTGCTCAACTCAGATTTAAAGATTTTGCCTTTGATGTCTTACCAGAACAATTTGACAGCAACCATAAGCAAGTCGAAGAAGTGCGTTTGATTGTTGTCGATGCCAAACAAGAAACAATTGCCTTCGACAAATTCTCTAATATTACTAATTATTTTGATAGTCAAGATGTTTTGGCATGGAATAATGTCGGCATTTCTCCTTCTCGTTTATTAGGTAAAGCCGGATCGGGTGAGAGTATAGATGTCTGTTTTCTGTTTAAACAGGAAGAATCCCAAACATGGGAAGTCGTCGTCCTCTGTGAGGAGGGATATCCTGAGACGGGGAGCTTTGAGCTAGCAGAAGGAAAAATCAGCGGCAATTTTATGGGAAAAACCCTTGACTTTGATGGGGCTTACTGGATAGAGAAAAACCGTTATTGCGGGTATCGAGGGTTAGTACAAATTGACCAATCAGATGATCAGTTACGTCAACTGATTAACCAAACGGGAAAGTACATGCATCCCTGGTATACCAACCTCAATGAACTACCAGAATCTGACTTAAATCCAGTTATTGCTAAAAGAGGTGGATCAGTTCTGATTGCTGAACCGTCGAGACGGTTTACCAAAAATATTCTCGCTCAGTTGCAGCAGAAAGGGACAGAGTTTATTGATGTATCTCTGGAAATGTCATTTAGTTGGCAACCATCACAACCAGAGATGTTGTTGAGCGACTATCACATGAATTCAGAAGCCTTCGAGGTTAGCGAACAGGATGTTAATACTCTCAAGTCGGCACTAAAAAATAAAAAGCGAATTATTAGTATTGGAACGAGTGGAGTGCGCGTGCTGGAAAGTCTGCCTGTTCCTCCCGTACCCATTCAGGGAAAAACAGACATCTTTATTTCTCCCGGCGTGGAATTTAAATATTGCGATGCAATGTTAACTAATTTGCATGTTTCTATGTCTACCCATGTGATTATGACTTGTGCGTTTGGAGGCACGGAATTAGTCATAGAAGCGTGCAAGCAGGCAGTGCAAAAAGGTTACCGTTTTGGTATTCATGGCGATGCCATTCTTGTTTTAGGCAAGCATCGTAAGCTGGCTGACGACTTATATGGATAGTGGTTCGTCCTCAGCTGTAAATTTCTTCTCTTTCCGCCGCGTTCTCCGTGCCTAGTCGGGTTGATTTTTCTTCCACAAATCTAATTTGTAGAAGTGCAAAACTACTACCGGACACTGAGAAAGCTGTCTAAATCGGGGACATTTACCCATCTCCCGGTTTCATTGGACTCGTGGGTTAAATCCATCAATAACTGAGAGTAGACGCCATCACGGAGGGAAGGGGATAGGGTTTGGCTGGCGTCGATGGCGTTTACCCATTGATCCACGACGCGGATAAAGGGGGCGAGACGCCCATCAGTGTAGGTTTGAGGGAAGGCTAACCGCTTGGGAATTTCGACGGTAGCGAGGGGTTTACCCGCAGGGGCGGCTTGGAGGTGGAAGCCGTGGACGTAATCTTTGAGATTATCGCTACCTAATACTAGAGTGCCGCGATCGCCATAAATTTCCAACCAATGCCCTCTTCCCTGATACGTCACGGAACTGAGGCACACTTGGCAAGGGGTACCATCTGCTAATTCCAGCATTAGCAAGCAGGTATCATCGGCATCCACAGGCTTTAACTTCCCTCCCGATGTGGGATCGGGACGTTCGGGAATAGCGGTACTGAGGTGGGCGCACAAGCGCTTGACGGGGGCAAATAGCCACTGAATATAATCGAAAGCATGAGAACCGATTGCCCCTAAAGCTCCACCCCCTTTTGATTTCTGGGCGTACCAGTTCCAGGAACGAGACGCATCCGCCCGACTCGCTACTAACCAATCAATTTTGATCAGGCGCTTCTGTCCCACATAGTCTTCTGCTAACAGTTCTGCCAGTCGTTGCCAAGCTGGGACAAAACGAAATTCAAAGTCCATCATTGCCACGACGCCTTCAGCCTCAGCGATATGGTACAACTGCCGTGCTTCATCGGCTGAGAGGGTGGTAGGTTTTTCCATCAACAGGTGCTTGCCTGCTTGCAGTATAGTTTTTGCCATCTCGTAGTGGAGAAATGGAGGGGTGGAGAGACTGACCGCTTGCACGTCTTTGCGGGCAATAATTTCTTCTAGGGTGCTGCAAGCGTGGGGAATGTTTTGTTCAGAAGCGATCGCGTTGGCTTTTTCCAAGTCCCGGTGATACACAGCTTGCAGTTGGGTGCGGGGATGGTTCTGGAATCCTGGAATGTGGATTTTTTGCCCAAATCCCGTTCCCACGACAGCTACACCAATTGCAGGCACTGCTGGATTTTGCTCAGAAGATGTCATCGCTCATTCTCAAACACTCGCTCTTGATACTCCCACAGATTGAAGGCAGGTAAAATAAATTACTGCGCTTTGATAATGATTTTAAATCTGTTGAGTAATATAAAGAAAAGGATAAGATAGTTACCGATATCACTGATTAGTAACTGAACTATAAAGAAGAGAGTAGATCTGTGTCTGTCGAGACCATTGAGAAGCGTTCAACCGTCCGTAAACACGCCCCTCGTTATCGTGTATTGCTGCACAACGATGACTTCAATTCAATGGAGCATGTGGTGCAGACCTTGATGCAGACGGTGGCGAGCATTACTCAGCCGCAAGCCGTCAACATTATGATGGAAGCCCATGTTTCAGGAATGGCGCTAGTGATTACCTGCGCTCAAGAACATGCTGAGTTTTATTGCGAAACTCTGAAAAATCATGGGCTGACTAGCACAATTGAACCTGACGAATAGCCACCGACGCGCTTGAATTTTTGAAAATTAACTTTCATCGTGTAGCCCAGTACCGCGCCCCTGCGCGAATGGGCTTTTTCGTCTTGACGCTACTGGTGATCTGGCTACCGTTAGCTGCCCCCATCACCTTGCTGATTCGTGACGAAAATTTGGTCACAATCTTGACAATGGGGCTGTTATTTGGGGAATTTCTGATTTTGCTCCAGGTTTGGGGCAGAAAAGTCTACAAAACTCCCCATCTGATTAAAAGCTATGGTTTAGTGGGCACGCGGCAGAATGGATGGGATCTGCTGACAGGGCTAGGGGTAGGGTTGTTATTCACCTTTAGTCTGTTTGTCGTCGAGGGGATATTCGGCTGGATAACGTTTGGGCCTCCCACAGATCAGTTTGTGCGAATTGTCCTAGAAGGCTTACTCAGCGCCCTAGGTATCGGCTTGGCAGAGGAGTTGGTGTTTCGCGGTTGGCTGCTGGATGAGTTGCAGCGCGATTACAGCCGCAGAACTGTCCTATGGGCAGGGGCGATTACTTTTGCCGTGCTGCACTTTCTCAAGCCCTTGGGAGAAATTATTCGTACTCTGCCAGGGTTTCCGGGGTTGGTGTTGTTGGGGTTAATACTGATTTGGGCGAAGCGATCGCGTTTTGGTCGTCTCGGTTTGCCGATTGGTCTGCACGCTGGGTTAGTCTGGGGTTACTACATCATCAATGTCGGGCAACTAGTGCAGTATTCTGAGCAAGTGTCCCCCTGGATTACGGGAGTTGATGGCAATCCCATCGCTGGGGTAATGGGGCTACTCTTTCTTGGTGTGCTTGCCTTCTGGATACGACAGCAGTTGCACTCTCGGCGAGATACGGTGCGTTACTAAGGAGCTGGAACAAGGGCGGCTTTGTCAGTTGCCTAAACGCGATTTAATGGAATCAGGAAGAAAAATCTTACAATCAGCACAAGAGGCAGGTTGGAGCGATCGCGATCGCGCAGATATCGTAGGAACGAGAGGAGTAATGGGGATGGCGTTTTTGAATACCAAAATCGGTCTTTTCATTGGTGCCACGCTGTTGTGGCTGAGTCTACCGGGAGTAAAAACCGGAGAACGCACCTTAGCGCAATATGTCGATCAGGGAGAGTATACCCCTGAGTATCCCGCCACTGCGCCGCCGCCAGTGACAGCCCCCCTGCCCCCTGAGCGTTGGCGACAAGAAAGGGACGCGATCGCACCTGATTTTCGCGTCAGTGCTTTGCAACAAGGTTATACAGGTGCCCTCTGGGTGGGTTCCTGGCAGGGATTAACCCGACTTGACCCGAACACGGGACGTATTGGCGCACGGATTAGTCTGCCCAACTACATCATCGGGGCTTTGGAACAAGACCGCGTCGGGCGAATTTGGGTAGGAACCTACGGAGGATTGTTGCGGGTAGACCCCCGCAGTAATGAAGTGACCGCCCAAAACTTTACCTTGCCTTCTAATCGAGTATTGTCCCTACAACTTGACCGCCGGGGTTATCTCTGGGTAGGAACCGATCGCGGTCTGGCGATGATTAGCCCGGATCAAGGGCTGTTGATGACCACAGTGCAAAAACTTCCCGGTGTCAGCGCCAATACCTTGGCGCTGGATGATGAAGGTCAGCTCTGGGTTGGCACCTTAGAAGGACTGGTGCGAATAGATACCGCCAGCGCCCTCCCCATAAACCGCATCAGCGCAGTTCCTGGCGGTACAGTGCAAGCCCTTGCCGTCAGTCCTGATGGCACAATTTGGGCAGGTACTCCCAATAGCTTGCTCGTCATTGACCCGGAAACGCGAATCATTACGCGATCGGTCACGCCCCTACGAGGACGCAGCGTTACCTCCATCCGCTTTTCTCAAGACGGTAATGTGTGGGTAGGTACAAATAGTGGTCTATTGCAACTAAAACCTGATAGCGGTGCTGTATTGGGCGAAGTTCCTAACCTTCCCTCAAGCCAGGTTCTCTCCCTGTCTCCCGACACGGGTAATAAATTGTGGGTGGGAACTAGCCAAGGACTTGCCTGGGTAAGTCAGTCAACGGGACAAGTTAGACCGCATTTAGCCTTTATCGAAGAAGCACCTGGTGATTTCTAAGGAAGGATGAGGAGAGTGCTGAGTCCTGAGTGCTGAGTCCTGAGTAGGGGAGAAAGGATGAAGTATGAAGGATGAAGTATGAATAGGGTTGGTTATTGATTCTCCGCCGCTCCTCTGCCCCCCTGCTCCTCTGCTCCCCATCTCCCCATCCCCTAATCTCCACTCAGGACTCAGCACTCAGCACTCAGGACTAAAATGGCAGTCAACATCCAGCAGCTACAGCAGTGGAAACAAAAAAAGCGGCAGATTGTGGTGCTGACGGCGTGGGATTATGCGATCGCCCAGCTAGTGGATGCGGCGGGAGTGGATGTCATTCTAGTGGGGGATTCCCTGGCGATGGTGACATTGGGGTATGAAACAACCCTACCGCTCACTTTAGATGAGATGCTGCACCATGCAAGAGCTGTGTGTCGGGGAGTTAAACGGGCGTTGGTGGTGTGCGATCTGCCGTTTTTGACCTATCAGGAAAGCCCGCAGCAAGCGATGCACTCAGCAGGGCGGGCGTTGAAAGAAGCCGGGGTGCAGGCGGTGAAGTTGGAAGGCGGTCATCCGGCAATGGCGCAAACCGTTGCCCAGCTTACTGCTGTGGGAATTCCGGTGATGGGGCATGTGGGCTTAACACCGCAGTCAGTGCGATTGTTAGGTTTCCGGCAACAAGGAAAAACTGAGGAGGCGGGAGAGCGGATTTTACAAGAAGCGATCGCTCTTGAGCAAGCCGGAGCGTTTGCGATCGTTTTAGAACATATCCCCGCAGATTTGGCAGCACGAATTACACAAAAGCTGACGATTCCTACGATTGGTATCGGTGCTGGAGCCGATTGTGATGGGCAAGTCTTAGTCACTGCCGATGTCCTCGGTCTTTCCGAGCACCAGCCGCCTTTTGCCAAGTCCTATGTCAACTTACGACAGGTAATTGCAGAAGCCGTGCAGACCTATAGCAACGAAGTCAAGTCACGGCAGTTTCCCACCAAAGATTAAAATTAGTGACCCTTTCAAAAATCCCCTAATTCTTTAATTGCTTCATTCTGCTCACGGAAGATAGCTCTTCCGATAGATTAAGAAGTTTTTGCAGCTATGCAAAGCTTTAATGTCACATTTTGAGACAAAAGGCTATTGATTATGAGCGAGCATTTGAATAACAATTCCCTCAAAAGATTTGCCAGCCTAATCGGAATCAGCAGCGCTAGTGTTTTTTTCGCCTTACCATCACTTGCCTTAGTTAACGCTAACAACAGTATTTCTCCTCAATCTCTCAATACTCGCAATAACCAAGAAATCCAAATCTTGGCTCAGGATGCACCCGGCACCGCACCAGAAGATACCTTTGAGACTACACCCGACCCCGCACCAGAAGATACCTT
>NZ_JCACLG010000032.1:192769-271756 GCF_059505785.1 Kastovskya adunca
CCGCACCAGAAGATACCTTTGAGACTACACCCGACCCCGCACCAGAAGATACCTTCGAGACTACACCTGACCCCGTACTAGAAGATACGGTAGACCCCCTGATAGAAACGACTCAGTATATGGATGATGTCGAGCGCGAACCTGGAACTTACATCTGTTTAAATAATCCCAATCCGGTTTGTGAAAACCCTGAAAGACTTTAAACTTTTTTCGTCTGGACTGTTGAATTCAATTAAATCTTGGCAATTTTTGCTTTAATGCCGTAGTTATTTAACAGTCCCCACTTTCACAGAATAACCTCGCTATTTAGCGGGGTTATTTATTTTAGCTATCAATAATTGAAGCGCTCATAAAGCTATAACAATTGTGAATCAAGGGGTTCACAAAAGCTGTCAATGCCTTGTCTCAGGACATACATCAAGACTGGCGTTGCTAAAATTTCGGGTAGTAACGGTGTCTGTGCCAAATACTCCACTGCTCTAGCAATGGAATCGGCTTGCAAGTCTTCCCGAAATTCTGCTTGACAGATGACTGCACGACATTTACGGGCTAGTGAATCTAACCATTCAGAATTTTCTCGCTGGGGTTGCTGTCCGGCGCGAATTGCCAGGGAAATTGCTGCATCTTCTAAGTCCCCGTCACAGTCTTCGATGGCATCGAGTGCCTTCATCGCTGTGGCGTTGTCTGTTAGTTGAGTGCGAAACTGAGCAATTTCTTGTGGTGTAACTTGAGTCATGGAAATATTCTAGCGATTAGTGCCCTAGGAATTAGCAACTAGCCATTAGCAAGAATAACTGACTGCGGACAAATAAAAAAAGGTGAGCAATGTGCCCACCCGACAATTAAAGTAATTTCTCAACAATCGCTACACGCCAACTAGTTCGCGAGATTCATTTCCTGTAAGTTGTTGGGCGATCGCCATTCTTGCTTCTAACTTGGCGACGCTAAACTGGTTTCGCAGATATTCCAACTGTGTAAGGGTGTTGGCTTTTTCAGCATTCAGACGAATCAGAGTATTCTGTGCGGTTTGGTATTCTTGGTCAACGCAGAGTAACTCAAAACGACGCCCTCGACGCTGGTTTTCATTTTTCAATCCTTGCTCAAAGGCGGCGACACGGTCGGCGTTGCCTTCTAAACGGGCAATGTGCTGCTCAACAGCGGTGATTTGCAAGTCTAATTGATTGACAACTTGTGCCGACGCAGCGATCGCGGCAGGATACTGACTCATTTCCATGCTTTATTATCCTCTGACGAAGTTAGCTCCCTCTCTAGCAAGTTCAGGGAGGTACAAATACTGGCGGTAAGATCTGAACTTAAGCGACTAATTCCTGTCGTTGCTTTTTCACAGCCATCCTTTCCGGCTGAGAGGTTGCGGCTTTTTCCAAAACTTTGACTTCAATCGTGACGGCAACTAAAAAAGAACCTGCTTCTTCTTCCACAGCTTCGGCAATCAGCTTGGCAAAATCTGGATGTTCAGCCGCGATCGGGTCACGTAAGGAACACTGATCCCAGGCGTACTGTGCGTGCGGATTGAGGCTGAGAATGTAGTGCTTCGTCATGGGGTCAAACCTTGATAGTTCAGGTGTTCAGACGTTAGTTAGCTTGCCGAACCTTCTCTTCTATTATAGTTCACTTGTACTGTTTTGAGGAGGAAAAGTGCTTGCCATCTGAGTCTGAACTCATTGCCAGAGAGCGGTTTAACCATACTTCCTGATGGGGTAAAGATAAAGGCAATCCAGCGTTATCAAAGGCTACCTTCAAGCGGCGGCGAAACTCCCGCGCCACCTGCCATTGCTTCAAAGGTTGCGTCTTAATCCACACCCGCACAACGATGCCGCGATCGCCAAAATTATCCACCCCCAAAACCTGCGGCGGCTCAAGAATTTGTTCGCGCCAAATCAAATCTTGATTCATTGCTTCGGCGATCGACTTAATCAACTGCAGCACCTGATCGACATCGGTGTGATAGGCAACCGGGATAGTTAAATCTGCCCGCGACCAGTTACTAGAAAGATTTGCAACTATCCTAATTTCACTATTGGGAATCGTGATTAATCGCCCTTCTGCGTCTCGCACTTGGGTAATCCGCAGATTGATCTTTTCTACCAAACCCCCAACATCTCCCACACTGATCACATCTCCGACCGCATATTGGTCTTCTAGGATGATTAAAAAGCCATTGATCCCATCTTTGATCAGGTTTTGAGACGCCAGTGATAATGCAACACCCACTAAACCAGCACCCGCTAGCAACGGAGCAATATTAATGCCAATTGTGGAGACGGCGACTAAGATACCAACTCCTACCCAGGTAGCTGTGACAATACTCTTAGTGACCCCTGAAACCGTAGATACCCGCAGTTGCAGCCGTCGGTCAGATTCTGGTGTCTGTAGATAATTGCTAGCTAAAGCAGAGGCAGAGCGGTCAATCAAGGCATAGCTGAGACGAATTACAACATAAGTTCCCAATCCGACCAGCGTTAGCTGTAAAGGAATCCGCAGTCCGTAGATAATCCCAGCTTGCAGGATGCGCGTATAGGGAAACAAGCCCAAGATGAAGAGTCCACCGCCTCCCAACACAAGCCCTTGTACCAACTGTAGAAGCCGATGCTGGGCTTCTTTCATATTCCACTGCTGGCGGCGAGATAGTTGGGTACTGATCGGTTGTCCTGCGGGAGTATCTTTGGGCTGCAGTTGTTGCTTGAGAAATATGGACTGGCGCTGTCGCTGGTAAATCCCCCAGCCAATAAAGATAATTATGATGCCAGTCCCCCCGGCAATGGCACCTTGACGGGTAAGAAATCGCGGCGTGCGTTCCAGTTTTGCCCGCTCCAGTCCTTGTTGTAGCTCTTGCTGAATTCTTTTGGCTTGGATTTGTGGATCTACCCCTTGCAATCTTGCATCCAGATCCGTAACGGTTGAGAAGTACTCGCCATTGATTTCGATGATTGGCAAGTCATTTTCTTCGCTAACATTAACGTCAGGTTTGGGGTTGTCAGCTTGCAGATACTGACGGCTTATCTGGTCTAATCTCTGCTGAATGTCTTTCTGACGGGCAGACAACTCGGATTGGGGAGCAGCAATGCGAAACAGACAATACCCATCCAACCGGATACAGGTCGAAGTTGTCCTCTCTGCTATGCTGCTAGCCGTCGGTAAGTTGGGGGCTGATGGGAATAAATTTGGGATCGGGAACTGCGCTAAGGCGGGGGATACAACCCCAGCACCGATCGCCACAGTTTGTAGAGAAGCGATCGCACTCAAGCGAGTTACCCAAAATTTCAAGCGCATGTTTTATTCAACACCTCCAAAACAGCAGTTTCCTGCTAAACAGTAAGAAAGATCAGCTAAGAGTACGCTCAACACCCCTTGTTGATGGAAATTAGCCAATATTGGCTGAATGACACTGTGGCACTGCCATAACTCAAAATAGCGATCTGTGACCACTGAGCAACGGGATAAACCTTGCTCAATGCCAAAGTATCGGCTTCATCGTAGGAATACTTATGCCTTTAGTTAGAGAAAATTTTCTTCCTCAGGGCTTACTAACAGAACTTGCCGCCGCTACGTCCTTTATTCTTCAAGGGATGGCAGCGCGATCGCCCTTGATAGAAAGATAGTTTCTGCTCAGGTTTCTGGCGCAGGGATAAAGTTAAAGTTATAAAGGTTAATTTAGTGAAATCTTGGTTCAATAGATAAATTCATGACTGCAACTCCTACTCAGCTCAAGCACGAAGTCAAAGACCTTTCCCTCGCCCCCCTTGGTAAACAACGGATCGAATGGGCTGGGAGAGAAATGCCAGTGTTACGGCTAATTCAGGAGCGCTTTGCCCAAGAAAAGCCTCTAGCTGGGATTCGCTTAATCGCTTGCTGCCACGTCACTACAGAAACGGCACATTTAGCGATCGCCCTCAAAGCCGCAGGTGCTGACGCCCTGCTGATTGCCAGCAATCCCCTCTCTACACAAGATGATGTTGCCGCCAGTCTAGTTGCTGATTATGGGATTCCCGTTTTTGCCATCAAAGGCGAAGACAACGCTACCTACAGCCGCCACGTCCGCATTGCCCTCGACCACAAACCCAACATCATCATCGATGACGGCAGCGATGTCACCGCTACCCTGGTACAAGAACGCCAGCACCAACTCAGCGAGGTGATCGGCACCACAGAAGAAACCACCACCGGAATCACCCGTCTTCGCGCCATGTTCAACGATGGCGTTCTGAGCTTCCCAGCCATGAACGTCAACGACGCCGACACCAAACACTTCTTCGATAACCGTTACGGTACAGGTCAATCAACCCTGGATGGCATTATTCGCGCCACCAACGTCTTGCTGGCTGGAAAAACCATCGTCATTGCAGGTTATGGTTGGTGCGGCAAAGGCGTTGCCCTCCGCGCCCGAGGTATGGGTGCCAACGTCATCGTCACCGAAATTGACCCCACCAAAGCGATTGAAGCCGTAATGGATGGCTTCCGAGTCATGCCAATGGCCAAAGCCGCTCCCCAAGGCGACTTGTTTATCACCGTTACTGGTAACAAGCACGTTATCCGTACAGAGCATTTCGAGGTGATGAAAGATGGCGCAATGGTTGCCAACTCTGGTCACTTTGACATTGAAATTGACCTCCAGTCCTTGGGTGCCCAAGCCACAGAAGTCAAAGAAGCGCGACAATTTACTCAGCAGTACAAACTCCCTAGCGGCAAATCGGTCATCGTCTTGGGTGAAGGACGTTTGGTAAACCTAGCCGCCGCTGAAGGACATCCCAGCGCTGTGATGGATATGAGCTTTGCCAACCAAGCTTTGGCTTGCGAGTATCTGGTGAAAAATAAAGGAAAGCTTGAACCCGGTTTACATTCTATCCCGGAGGAAGTGGATAAGGAAATTGCCCGATTGAAGTTGCACGCCATGGGGATTGAGCTTGACACTCTAACTCCTGAGCAAGTCGAGTACATCAACTCTTGGACTTCTGGAACCTAAACCTTGTAGAGATAAGGTTTTCTAAAGTTAATGGCTCAATTTTCAAAAGTATTACAACAGTCGTTCTTTTCCTGAAAATACGCCTCTTTTGAAGGGATAAGTCCACAAAGCTTATCCCTTTTTTGAAGTTAACTTGCTGAGGGGAAGAAATCTCCATTTGCCTATAATCTCTGCATAATATACACAAGTTCAGTTGCACAATGGCGCATAATCATTAACCTTTTTACTACCTGCAAAAGGAATTAACCTGATGGGCGAATGGATTACTAACATCGTTGATTCTCTAGGCTATCTGGGAATCGGGCTATTGATGTTTTTGGAAAACTTATTTCCCCCGATTCCTTCGGAGTTGATTATGCCGCTAGCAGGATTTACCGCCTCGCAAGGGAAGCTGGCTTTAATTCCAGCGATCGCAGCAGGAGTGGTGGGTACAATCTTGGGGGCACTACCCTGGTACTACTTGGGGAAGTTCTGGGGCGAGGAGGGCTTAAAGGCTTTTGCTAACAAGTACGGTAAATGGGTTTCCCTTTCGGTTCGGGATATCGATCGCGCCGATAACTGGTTCGATAAGCAAGGCGGGAAGGCGGTGTTTTTAGGTCGCCTGATTCCGGGAGTACGTACCCTGATTTCCCTACCCGCAGGCATCAATGGAATGCCTCTAGTCCCCTTCATCCTCTATTCAACCCTCGGCACTACTCTATGGGTGGGGATACTGACATTTGCTGGATATACTCTGGGCAAGCAATACTATCTGGTTGAAAAGTACATCGGGCCCATAGCAAAAATTGTGATAGCGGCGTTGTTAGTCGGATTTATTCTGTGGATAGTGCTGCGGAAACGGCGCAAAAAAAACAAAAAAGGATAATTTTAAATGTTCGGCGTTCAAATGTTAGGTTATTAGTTTAAAAATTAGCTTGAGGTGTGATGGCTAGACTTTCTGTGGAACTACAACGCTATTTTTTTGAGGAAGAACGACCGTCTCAGGTTAAGTTGGCAGAAATTTTGCTCTTGGCAGAAGAACGAATTTTCGGATTTTTATTAGTGTTGTTGTCTTTGCCATCTGCCTTACCAGTACCAGCACCGGGTTACTCAATTCCCTTTGGAATTGTCATTTTTCTCTTAGCCGTTCAGTTGATTGCGGGTGCCAAACGCCCTTGGCTACCAGAGCGTACCATGAGGTATCCCATTGAACTAAAAAAAGTGCAGGGCATCCTGAAAGCAGGGCTTCCCTGGTTACGACGGATTGAAGCGATCGCCCATCCCCGTATGACCTATATCTGTACATCACTACCGGGTAGGGTAATTATGGGTTGCGCGATCGCGCTGATGGCAATCTCCATGATGATTCCGATTCCCGGCACTAATACCCTCCCAGCCATGGGAATTTTCATTACAGGCTTCGGCTTAATCGAAGATGATGGCGCAATTAGTTTGGCAGGATTAGTTGTTTGCTTGATGGCAGCAATTCTATCGACATCAATTCTGATTGCCGTGTTTTGGGGCGGTGCTAGCTTGCTCGACTTTCTCAAAGAATGGTTGCGATCGCTTTAGGGACGCTCTGAAAAATCTCACCACAGATGAAATGGCGCGTCGAGACAATCAAAGCCATAATTTCATTACCACCGAACCCTTAGCTAAAGGGGGAGAAGCAGGAGAACAAAAAGCCTGGGATGCAGTGCGGGATGCCTTTGCCAAGCGGGATTGTCTAGGCTACTGGCGCTACCCCATTTTTTCCAAAGTGGGAAAGTCTCGCAAAGAGCCAGATATCCTCATTGCCGATGCCCAACTCGGTTTAGTCGTTATTGAGATTAAATCCGTCAAAATTGAGCAAATACTAACAATTCGCGGGCATCGTTGGGAATTTCAGAACTTCTACACCACCAGCAGCAACCCTTACGAGCAAGCGGAAAATCAGTTATTTGCTTTGTTGGGGTATGGCGATCGCGAACCTCTCTTGCGCCGAAAAGTCAGCGGTCGTGCCTTAGTTTGCCTGCCTTCGATTACCGAAGAAGACTGGTACAACAGCGGCTTTTATCAATTACCTAGCTGTCCTCCAATTATTTTTCAAGATCAGCTCCAGGGAGCGGGGGAGCAGGGGAGCTTGAAGAGCAATCCTATCCCTAATCCAGCTTCAACGCCTCTTAGAAAGGCAGGGTTGGGAGAGTCAAACAACAACCTCCTGCAACTTATTCAACAAACCACCCCGATCATCAAAGGTTTCCCCCTCACCGATGAGCAGTGGCGGTTGCTGCAAGCTGTCATTAGCGGTACCCCCGTCTTCCGCAAACGGGTAGGGGTACGGCATGTCGTGCCCCCACACAACGAACAAAAAACCCGCGCCAGCGTCCTGGCAGAAGTCCGCGATCGCCTCTTTGAATTTGACCTACAGCAAGAACATATCGGCAAAGCCATCCCCCCTGGCCCGCAGCGGATTCGCGGCATCGCCGGATCGGGCAAAACCGTCCTGCTGTGCCAGAAAGCGGCTCACATGCACCTGAAGCATCCCGATTGGGATATTGCCTTCGTCTTTTTCAGCCGCAGCCTGTACCACCACATCCTTGAGCAGTTGGACAAGTGGCTGCGTCGCTTCAGTAGCGGCGAAGTGCGTTATGACTCAAAAAATCTTAAACTCCAAGCGCTTCATGCCTGGGGAGCCAAAAATCAACTCGGACTCTACAGCACCATTTGCAAAGCAGCTAGAGTGCAGCGCCTTACCGTCAACGACACTCAAAGTAAGCGACCGAATGAAGCGCTGGCCCAAGTATGCACACAGTTATTGCACAATACGGTCATCCCTACGCTATATGATGCCATCTTGATTGATGAAGGGCAAGACTTAATTGTGGATGACTCGTTTAAGTTTGAAGGCAAACAGCCCTTCTACTGGCTGGCATATCAAGCCCTGCGCCCTATCGCTCCCACCCAGCCAGAACTGCGGCGTTTAATCTGGGGTTACGACGAAGCCCAAAGCCTGGAAAGCTTAAGTATTCCTAATGCCAGCGAACTGTTTGGGGAAGAGTTGGGGCATCTCGTTACAGGACAGTACGCGGGGGGCATCAAAAAAAGCGAAATCATGCATCGCTGCTACCGCACTCCCCATCCCATTCTCACTGCCGCCCACGGTATCGGGATGGGGTTGCTGCGTCAGGGTGGAATGCTGACTGGCATTACCCGTGCGGCAGATTGGCAGGCAATTGGTTATGAAGTCAAGGGACATTTCACCCCCGGACAGCAAATTACTCTCCGACGCCCTCCGGAAAATTCTCCTAACCTCGTCCCGCAACTGTGGGAAAAACCCGTTTTGGAGTTCGTTGCTTATCGTTCTCGCCAAGAGGAATTGACAGCGTTAGTTGAAAACATCCTCTACAATCTCCTTTACGACGGACTTAAGCCCAGCCGCGAGATTCTCGTCATCGTTCTAGGTAAAAACTTCGAGGCGATGCGACTGGAAGCGGATGCGGCGGAGTTCTTGATGTCCCAAGGCATTGATATCTACATTCCCAGTGCGGCTGACTGCAACATCCTTTACACCGACAAAACTAAACGCGATCCCAATAAGTTTTGGTGTGAGGGTGGCGTCACTGTATCGCGCATCCACCGCGCTAAAGGGAATGAGGCGGATATGGTGTATGTGGTGGGATTGGACAATGTTGCCAAGGATGAGAGCAATCTTTACCTGCGGAACCAGCTCTTTGTCGCTTTAACTAGGGCACGAGGTTGGGTGAAGTTGAGTGGTGTCGGTTCTTATTCCCTTTATGAGGAGATGTGGCGGGTGATGCAGAGTGGCGACACTTTCACCTTTACCTTCCGCCATCCTCCGCAACGAGAGATTAGCGTTACGGATGCCAGTGAAATGCGATCGCGCTACGCCGCAGGCGGCAGAAACTTTCAAGGCGCAGATTTAGCCAATGCCCAACTATCCGGGGCTGACTTACGCCATGCTAATCTCATCGGTGCGATTCTCAAAGGTGCTGATTTAAGCCATGCCCAATTAGATGGCGCAAAGCTGGTAATTGCCGATTTAAGCCATGCCAATTTAACAAACGCCAGTTTACGTAAAGCCCAACTAGTAGGAGCAAATTTGCAAGAGGCGCGACTAAATGGTGCCGATTTGAGTCGCGCCAAGCTGAGTAATGCCGATTTGAGGAATGCTCAATTAGTTGGGGCGAAATTGGTAGGAGCGAATCTCAGTGCGGCTGACTTGAGTGGTGCTGATTTAACCCAGGCAAATCTTGAGAAGGTTGATTTGAGTGATGTGAATTTGGCAGGAGCAACGATGCCAGACGGGAGGGTTTGGGAGTAGAGCGATCGCCCTTCTCCCCAAATTGATAGGACAAGCTTCTGGCTGCATAACCTTATCTAAGCTTACGCCTCAAACAACTAGGGATGAATCAATTCCCTAGAGCTAGTCCCGCCGCTCAAGAGCATATCGATTTCTGCTTTTCCTCCGCCGAAGTGGCAAAACGCTATTGAGTACCCACAGTGACTTATCGCCCCCCGACGACGACATCCTTAATCCGCACATGAGGGCCACCAACACTCACCGCTAACGGCATTTGTCCCCCCTTACCGCAGCCACCATTGACATAAACGGCATCATCACCAATTGCCTCAATATCTTTGAGAGTTTGAAAGACATTGCCAGTCAGCGTGATATCACTAACAGGTTCTGCAACCTTGCCATTGCGAATCATATAACCTTCCGCCGCCGCGAAAGTAAACATCTCGCCGTTAGTTTGCCCCCCCAGCATTCGTACGGCATAGACCCCCTGATCAATATCTGCAATCATCGTCTCAAACGGGCAATCTCCCGGCTCAATTCCCGTATTTGTCATCCGCACAATTGGCGGATATGTAGCACCAATTGCCCTAGCATTCCCCGTGGGCGCTTCCTGCATTTTCCCCGCCGTTTCGCGAGAATGTAGACGTTGATTCAAAATCCCGTCTTTAATTAAATACTTGCGTTGAGCAGGAACACCTTCATCGTCATAGGTGAGAGAACCAGGCAAACCGCTGAGAGTAGCATCATCAACAACATTTAATTGCTCAATTGCCAAAGGTTTCCCTAGGGTAAGCAACTCTTGCATTCTCGGATTTTCATAAACAAAGTCCGCTTCTGAAAGATGCCCAAAAGCTTCGTGAATAAACACACCCGCCAGATAGGGATCTAAAACTACAGTATGTTGACCCCCTTTAACCGGTTTTGCCTCTAATTGCCCAACCGCGCGTTTTGCTGCTCCCAAAACCCGGTCTTCAATACCAACAAACGCGTCAAAATCCGCACGGGAGTGAACTGACTCAAAACCTTGACGGACGACACCCTCCTCCCCACGAGCAATTGCACCAAACCGGGCTGACACATCCAGCCGTTCTTGGGCAAGGCAAGTGCCAGTAGAGTTGACAAAATAGGTAATCCCGAAGCGATCGCGCCAGCCCACCATCGTCGTCTGAATCCGGGAGTCATAATCCAACAACAGTTGGTTGTACTCCTGCATCAACTGACGCTTATCCGCCATTGAAACCCCACGCGGATCGCGCCCCAACTGCACCGCCACATAATCTTGAACAGGTTCGACAGACGCTAAAACTGTTTTATCCTTCCCCACCAACTTGGCTTGAGAAATTGCCTCCTCCAGGCGGTCATGTAACTCCGTCAAGCCATTAAACGTCACAAAACTCCAGCCCCCCTTGTGACAGGCACGAATGCCTCCAGAAGCCCCAAAACTGCGGTCTACCGCATCTAACCGAGAGCCTCGAAACGAAATAGCAGTAGACTCAGTTTGCTCAAAGCGAACCTCCAAATAATCCACGCGATCGCCATAAACAGCGATCGCCCCCTGTAACTGCTCCTGCAAAGAACCTTCCACACTTCCCCCCTTACCCGGCTGTAATATCCTCCCTTCCAGTCTATTGTTCCACCCCCTTAACTCCCCCAAAACCCTCTAAAAAAAGAGATACATACCTCGCCCTAATTTCTAATTCCCCTAAATACCTTTACCTTCATTTACCTTTATGTCCATAAACCCATAACCCCTTGCACGGGGGGACTAGGGGCGGTGCTGCGCCCCCAGTGGGGGGCTTGGGGGAAGCCCCCCAAGCTCAGGTTTTCCTCTTAACTTTCTTCTTCAATCAAAAAAACTGCCAGCACCGCCCCACTAAAACCTAGCCATAGTTCCCCTCTTCAACCAACCAAGTCACCGTAGTTATACTAGTGTCTAAGCCAAAAATGTCCACCTTAACAACGCGCCGATGAAAGCCCAACTGCTGACATGGATTTCCGTTGCTTTATCTGCCTTGGCCATAAATCGCCGTTGGATGACCTGGAATCTTTTCCTAGCTTTCATTCCCGTAGCCTTAAGCATTTGGCTATTCCGACTGTCCCGCCAACGCTCCATCCTTTGGTGGTTAGGACTTCTCGTTTTCTTCGCCTTTTTACCCAATGCACCCTACGTCCTAACTGATATCTTGCATCTGGTGTATGACATTCGTGAAGGTTACTCCATCTGGATTATTACCCTCGTTCTTGTTCCCCTATATCTGTTCTTCATCCTAGGGGGATTTCAAGCCTACGTGATGTCCCTCATCAACCTAGGTTACTACCTGCACAAACAAGGCAAAAGCCACTACATCCTTGCCGTTGAGCTAATTACCCATGCCCTTAGTGCCATTGGGATCTACCTAGGACGCTTCCAACGATTCAATAGCTGGGACTTGATCACTCAGCCCGATGCTTTGGCAGATAGCATCATTGACGACTTAGCGAGTAAAGGCCCCGTATTAATCATTGCTATTACCTTTGTGATTGTTGCCGCCTTGTATTGGTTAATGAAACAACTAAGCTTAGGATTTTTGCTGAGAATGCGCCAGAAGTTTAGTGACCGTCCCCTCTACGACCAAAGAAGCGAAGATACCTCAGCACGGCTTTAAACCTATTGATGCCAAGCCTGGTTCACCAAAAGAAGACAGTAATGGCACCTGACCAACAATTACGCCACCTGATATAACAACACCGCTACATCCATCTCTCAATATTTTGTCGAGTTATGCCAGTTCCTATCGTTAGAAGGAGGAATCTGGCACCTATCTTCGCTGCAATGGACAAAGGTAGACCGTATTTTTTAAATAACGACTGCCTTCATTTCAGAACAAATACTTAGTCAGGTCAGCCTCAGCATTATTAGTGCAGCCTGGCTATTTCGTTCTCGAAATTTTTGTTGATATAGGATTTTTAACTCATGCCATTACTGTCTAGAGAAGAACTCAAAACCTTAGTTGAGAAATCACAAAAGCATTGCGTTTCTATTTATATGCCCACCCACACAGCCGGGCCAGAGATTCAACAAGATCCCATCCGCTTTAAGAATTTGATGCGGCAAGCTGAGGAACACCTAGTCGAAAGTGGTTTGCGCCAAGCCGATGCAGTAGAATTGCTCAAACCCGCTCAAGAGCTTGATCGGGACAACTTCTGGCGTCACCAGGATCACGGGCTAGCCATCTTTATTGCTGATAATTTCTTTCACTACTATCGCCTACCGCTTGATTTTGAGGAATTAGTAGTTGTTGGCGATCGCTTCCATCTCAAACCACTGATGCCGTTATTAAATAACAACGGCAGATTCTACATTCTCGCCCTTAGCCAAAATCAGCTCAGACTGCTTCAAGGTACACAGCACCAAATTGATGAAATCGATCTCCACAAGCTTGAAGACATTCCTGAGAGCCTGAAAGAAGCCCTCCGGTACGACGACACAGAAAACCAAACTCAGTTCACTACAACTCATAGCGGAGCATCAGCAGGCGCTCCTGGCTCAGACCCTGGTACTATCCATGGGCGAGGTGTCGATGAAGACGAAGAAAACCAGATTCTGCGATTCTTCAGCCAGGTTAATCGGGGCTTACAAGACTTGCTGCACGATGAGAACGTGCCGATGGTGCTGGCAGGCGTAAAGTACTTGCACCCCATTTACCAAAGAGCCAATTCTTACCCCCATCTGATGGAAGAAGGTATTTCTGGCAATCCGGAGCATATGAAGCCAGAAGAGTTACAGGAAAAGGCTTGGGGAATTCTGGAGCCTTACTTCCATAAAGCCCAAGCAGAAGCGGCGGAACGTTACCGAGAGTTTTCTGGCAACAACCAAGAGCAAGCTTCTCAGGATTTGAAAGAAGTAGTCAAAGCAGCTTACTATCATCGCGTTGATTCCTTGTTTGTGGCAACGGGTTATCAGCAGTGGGGTAAGTATGACCCTGAGAGTGATACAGTGCAGTTGCACGAAGAAGAACAAAATAGCGACGAAGATTTGTTAGATTTCGCGGCGGTTCATACCCTCTTGAATGGCGGTACCGTGTTTGCCACCGAACCTGACCAAGTGCCCGGTAATGCTCCTGTTGCCGCTATTTTCCGCTACTAATGAAGGGAGTCGGTGAGTCCTGAGTGCTGAGTCGGTGAGTAGGGGAGAGAGTGTGAAGTATGAAGTATGAAGTATGAAGTATGAGGGGTTAGAGGTAAGGGGTTATCGGTTTTCTCCATCACCTCATCTCCTCTTCTTTCTAACCTCCGCGTCTTGGTGTGCAGGAGTGTGGTTTATTAAAAATCCTCATCCCCCATTACCCCCAAACGAGCATCAGCCAAATCGGTGCTGATGCTTTTTTAGGAATTAGAGGTAATGCTTGATCAGGAATGTTACGATTCCCTCAAGTACCGTGACCAATGCGGGACTTTGTGGTTGAGGAGCGTTTGTTGTGGACACAAAATCATCATTTTCTGAACGGTCGTTGAACGTTTCAGGAATAACTCTCCTGGCTCTTTTAGCCGTTGGGTTGAGCCTGTTTGCTGTAATTCTTGACTGGAGAGGCGATCGCTTTCCGGTACAGATTGCCTCACTTACCTTGCCTTTGGTAGTTAGTGCCTTAGTGACAGCCGCGTTAGGTTTTTGGGCAGTCCCTGCTTTGCAAGCTTTGAAAATGGGGCAAATTGTCCGCGAAGATGGGCCTCAAACCCATTTACGCAAAGCGGGTACTCCGACGATGGGCGGGGTATTTTTCATCCCTGTGGCAGTAATAGTTGCATTGGTGGCATCAGGCTTTGCGGCTGATGTTGTGGCGGTAGCAACTGTGACCCTTGCCTATGGGGGAATCGGCTTGTTAGATGACTGGCAAATCATCCGCTATCGCTCGAATAAAGGCATCTCCCCACGAGTGAAGTTGGGACTGCAACTTGCTGTGGGGGTGCTGTTTTGCCTGTGGCTAGTATGGACTCAGCCTGCTAGTATGACGACGATTAACCTGCCTTTGGGTATCGTTTTGCCTTTGGGGTTACTGTTTTGGCCGATCGCCGTCTTTGTGCTAGCGGCGGAGAGTAATGCCACCAATCTCACCGATGGAGTGGATGGACTGGCGGCGGGGACTTGTGCGATCGCTTTATTAGGATTGGGCGCGATCGCTGCACCTGTATCCTTAGGTTTAACAATCTTTTGTGCCTGTATGAGCGGTAGCTGTTTGGGCTTTGTCGTTCATAACCGCAACCCCGCCAAGGTATTCATGGGGGATACAGGTTCTTTAGCATTAGGAGGCGCACTAGCCGCCGTCGGGCTTCTCACTCAAAACTTGTGGGTACTGTTTATTCTCAGCCTCCTGTTTTTTGTTGAGTCCCTGTCAGTAATCGCGCAGGTTGCCTATTACAAAGCAACCAAAGATGAAAATGGTGTGGGTAAGCGTCTCTTTAAGATGTCCCCATTCCACAATCACTTAGAACTCAGCGGATGGTCGGAAACCCAAATTGTCGGCGTGTTTTATTTGGTGAATGGAATTCTGGCTGTGTTGTGCGTAATTTGGGGCTAATTACTAAATCAATTCAGTAGGGTGGGCAAGGTATTGTCCACCTTTTTTATTGCTGCTTTATATCGTCTTTTTTTGAAGGGCGATCGCACTAGCTGTTCAACTTGCCCAAATTTACACGATAGGGCTAAAAAGGCGAGGAAGGCTTTATGGGCGTTAGCGAGTCTTCGAGCGTTAGCGCAGATCGCATTTTGGTACGGTTCGCTTACCGCGATCGCTATGAGAGCGTCCTCATCCATTGCCGAAATGCTTTCAAGGTTGCGTTTCTCCCTGCGGTTTGACTTCGCTCCAAATATTGAGGAATGACCTCAGCTAGCGGCATTCCCGGAAAGGTTGGACTTTGTTCAGATTCAACATATTTTCCCTCTCGCAGGACGTTAATTTGTAGTTTGCCCCGCTCGAATCGCCAAAGTTCGGGAACGTTTAATGCCTCGTAAATGCTGGGGTGGGTGCGAGAGGTGATATCAATTTCCAGCACTAAGTCGGGGGGAGGATCGACTCTCAAGTCAATTCGCTTCTTCCCCCGAATTGCCACCTCATTCTGGATGTAAAAGCACTGATCAGGCTCAATCCCCTTTGCCATCGCTTGATTTTGGAATGTTGTCGAGCCAAGGCTTCTAAATTCTATGTCGAGTTCTTCCAGCAACGCCTTCACCAAGTCCCCAACAATTTCCTTGTTGCCCTCATGTTCTGGCAGTGGCGTCATAATCTCTAGCGTTCCATTATCGTAGGCAATTCTTGCAGCACGATGTTCCCCCAATTCCTCTAGAATGACTTCCAATTCTTGCCAGGTAACATTGTGCAACAATACCCGTTGCCCTGGTGGAACACTCAATTGCCTCAGTTCTAACAACATTCTCTAGCTCTCAGCTTTCCAAGCTTTGTAGTAGGGTAACGATATTGCTAATGCTCAAATTCAAAAAAAGCTCTCTGGGTATTATCCATCTGGCGACGGCGCTGCTGAACAATCCAGCGTTTCATTTTGTCTGTGGGGCAACTTGTCCATAGTTAAGCACAGCAACCAGTGTGACTCCACCAAAGATATTGCCCAGTAGTGCAGGCACCATGAACCCGCCGAAATACGCTCCCCAAGAGGTCGTTCCGGTTGTGACGAGATAGAGGACTTCAACCGAGCCAGCAATGCTATGCGCTAACCCACCCAGCCCCACTAGATAGGTGAGGATGATGATAATCCATAGCCGGGAAGATTCCGCTGCGGGGAGCAGCCATACCATCAAGGCAATCAACCACCCAGCAAAAATCCCTCGCTCTAGGATTGTCCAGAAGCCACCAGCCATCGCTGCATGACCTATCTGGGTGAACGCGTGCCGGACTCCAGGTGTAAAGGTTTCGGTATGTCCTAAAAGCCAGACGAACAGGTACGTCCCAACCAGATTGCTCAAGAGTACTACAATCCATAGCCGCAAGACTCGTTTTAGGTTCCTCAGATTAAAGCGATTCAGTAAAGGCAAAACTGCTGTAAGTGTCTTTTCTGTGAACAACTGCTGGCGACCCATCACCACAATCAAAAAACCGATACTATATCCAAGATTTGAGATCAATGGACGCCAGGGTTGATCCGGTAGGCTTGCATGAATTAAGCCCTCTGCAACGAGTGAAAAGCCCATCGAGAGTCCAGCAGCTAACCCAGACCAAGCTAGCTCGGAAAGCGAACTGCGTAATTGACTCTCACCTTCTATCCGAATTGCTTCGTGAATGATGACAGCTTTAGGGCGACCTAGTCGCTTGATCTCCCTTTTTTCGCGATCGCTCAAATCCAGTTCTTCTTGGGGACGAAGCTTGGTTGCTTCATCGTCTCTCTCCGGATCTCGGTTCATAAATAAAATCCCGTACCACAGTCATCAGTTTGCTTTTCACGTCACCCTTACCTTAGACGACACCGCAACAAAGGTGAGGAAGAGTGAGTGCGATCGCACTCCGCACACCAACAAACGCGATCGCAAAACGGTAAATTTTCTAATTGTTAGAACAGTTAACGTCTGGAAGTTGTTGCTATTTTTGTCTATAGAATTAAGTAAAGCAATTCAGAAGACTAGGCAGTAGCAACTATAGAGCCAAAATGCCATTCATCGCACTTAAAAAGAGTACAGGCGAAAGGGTAGACATTACAAAATTAAAAAGTCCACGAGAAGAATTAGTAAAAGGAGACCTTATCTGCCAGCTCTGTGGTGTTCCCATGATTATTAAGTCAGGTGTGGTTAGGCGTCCTCACTTTGCCCATCAACCCAGCATCCCATGCACAACTAATTATGGATATCATCCTGAGAGTGATGAACACAGAGCTGGTAAAGAACTTATTGCTAAAACTCTTATAAAAGAATTAGCAGGATATAGCACAGCCGGAATTGAGTATGAGTGGCGTTGCGAAGAAACCAAACGAGTTGCCGATGTTGCCATACTGTTCCCTAATGGTTGGGTAGTAGTGCATGAGTGTCAACTCTCTTCAATCACAGTTGAAGAACTTCAGAAACGAACGGAGGATTACCTAAATGCAGGAATTGATGTGGTCTGGTGGCTTGGCAAAAACGCTGATACAGATACCAACCGTCAGTGGTGTCTCAGTACCTTCGGTGAGTGCAATACCATTGATTTCAAAGCATTATCAACCTACTTTAAAACTGATCGCCTCTAATCCGAACTCAGTCTCAAACACTTATCAACCCTTTTTAAAACCTAGTGAGGTCGAGCAGATAGATTGGATAGCATTTCGGCTCATAGACGATATTGATTGGCGCTGGCATCAACAGGATAACATCAGGTTTTGTGGAAAAGATTGTCACTTTAAAGAAGGCGAGCGAGTTGACTATAAGTATAAGAATGAAATGAGACTTCTACTCACAGAAGTGAAAAACGATAAAGAATGGAAGCAACGTAGGCAAGAACCTAATGCAAGAATTGAATCTAGATATGCCTTTCGTTGCTCATATAATTACAACAATAAATTGCAACATTCATATCACCTAATTGAGCAGAGCGAATTTGAAAATAATGACCTCAATCAGCTTATTTCACATTACTGCTATCGCTGGCAAGATTCTGTTAAAAAATTCGAGCTAGGCATCCAGGTTTTACCTGAAAAAGACTATGAGGAAAAATTTTTAAACAGCTATACAGTAGGATTAATGGTAAAACGTTGTTTCTCAATATGGTCTCCCATAGGCAGAAAAGGAATTAGCCGGGGGTTGGCATTAACGGAGATGGGACAAAATTATCTAGACGCACAGCTTGCAGAGCTTGAAGCTCAAAGAGTTATCAAGAAAGCAGATGGGAAGGGTTGGGAAGTAGTTGAAAAACAAGGTCTAATACCTCAACCGGGTCAACCGTTGCCTCAGAAGGGCGTTGAAGCTGCCAAAAAGAGAGCACATCAATGGCAAGGTACACCATTGCCATGAACAAACTTATGCTTGGGCTTTTTTTTAAGTGCGATCGCACTCCATAGCGGTCTAACTCAGTTGCCGCGATCACTAAACAGAATTGTCACCTGATGCAGCGCTTCTGGACTGAACGACCAACAAGGCGATCGCAACACGTAATCTTTAATCCTTTCCGGCGATCGCAAAAACTCCGAAAGTACCCTTAGGGGTACTGCGGGGACTGAATGAGTTTTTCCAAAATGAACGTAACAGCCAGAGTAAAGTCATTGTCATCTGCTGCCGCTAACCTTGGTCGTCGGGCATTCACGCCAAAGAGACTTCTACCCTGTTGGACGCGTCAGTATATTGCTCGCGACCTGATTTTGGTTTGCCTCATTAAATTTTGGGAGAATACTTACCCCTATGGCAGATTCAATTCTCGCTTGGAACGAAGTAGCACTCGAAGCTAACCGCGAAAGCCACACTAAAGTAGATAAGAGGGAACAAAACGGGCCGACGTTAAGTTCGCGAGCGCTAGCCATTGTTCATTTGGCAATGTATGACGCTTACGCTGGTGTGCGAGGTAATCCACCAGAATTGCCACCTTACTTGCCCGGACTACCGACTGCCCCAAAGGGTGCGTCGCCACAAGCGGCAGTTGCGGCGGCAGCCTACGAAACGTTGAAAAGTTTATTTTCCTGCCAAAAGGCTTTTTTTGATTCCAAGCTGGCAGAACTTGGCGACCCCTCTAACTCAGGACATGGCTTTGGAGTGCAAGTAGCTCAAGCAATTCTTGCCGATCGAGCCAGCGATCCCAAAGCAAACTCCGATGGCTACAAGCCTTCGCCTGAGCGTTTCCGCCATCGTCCCGACCCCAATAACCCCGATCAATGTTTTGACGCACCGTTCTACGGAGCAAAGTCAAAGGGATTTGCGATTACAGCGCGCCATGAACTTGATGCCCCCCCGCGCGGTGATGGTGAATATTTGAAGGCATTGAGGCAGGTACGCGCGAAAGGAATTATGCCCGAATTGATCGGCTCACTGCCCAAAAAGTTCGAGAAGGAACAACGACTCCCAGAAGAAACGTTGATTGGTATTTTCTGGGGTTATGACGGAGCCATCCGGTTAGGAACACCGCCACGCTTGTACAACCAGATTGTTCGGCGTGTGGCGATCGCTAAAGGCAATACGGAAGACCAAAACGCCCGTCTATTTGCCTTGGTGAACGTAGCGATGGGGGATGCCGGAATTTTGGCTTGGGATCAGAAATACATCCACGATCTGTGGCGTCCCGTAGTTGGGATTCGCGAACACGATGAATCCTTTGGCCCAGCAGCAACCAAAGCTAACAACGATATTTCAGATGATGGCGATCCGTTTTGGTTGCCGTTAGGCGCGCCAAAATCAAACATTCTCAATAGAAAGTTTTTCTCAAACGCCCCGATAAATCCACCGACGAATCGGTCGTTGTCTCAGACTGATGAGGAATCAATATTGGCAATGGATAAAGATCCAAGGCGAAGATGTGCAGAATGTCTAACCTTGAACAAGAATTTCACGCCCAATTTCCCGGCATATCCATCAGGACACGCTACTTTTGGGGCTGCGGCTCTGCATATCACGCGGCTTTTCTATGGCGTAAAGGTTGGAAACAGAAAACCTGACAACTTATTTGACGGACTCGATCTGATTTCCGATGAACTCAACAGCGGCAACGCAGAGCTTGAATGCGGCACTCAGGATAATGAAGGTACCGTGCGACCAACTCATCGCCGTAAGTTTGCTGGGGGTTTATGGCAGATGATTATAGAGAATGGACTAAGCCGAGTTTACCTTGGTGTCCATTGGGTTTTTGATGCCTTTAAAGTCAAAAACAATGACGAACCCGACTTTTCTCAACACATCGGAGGCGTTCCGCTCGGTTTGAAGATTGCGGAAGACATCTTCTGTAGTGGGATGAAAAAGTCAACGGTAGGTTCGCGAATATAATTCAGTAGCGTTACTGATTTTGGTTTAGACGTGAGAGTTTTGTCACGTCTAAACCTTGTGACATCCTCCCGACGCTTCCATTTATCCCAACGCTGACCTTTCAGATACAGCGCGGGACTTATAGCTCCCCGAACCCCTCACAAGTTAAACAGGGAAGAGATACTCAAGAGAAAATTGCGTAGCAGCAAAGAAGTAGCCTAATTAAGAGTTTTCATCCTGTCATCGGTTAGGTTCACCGATTAAGATTGTCATGAGTTACGCAGTTGACGCTCGAATGCCCTCGTTTTCTGTAGGGGATTGGCAATGCCAACTCGTAGGCGACGCCTTCAGCGCGTCAATCCTAATTGTGAAAAAAAGAACGCTATGGTCATTCCTCCTACTGATAGCAGCGCTTCCCAAGCTTTTTTGCCTAACGTTTCTGTAGTCATTCCGATTTATAACGGCGAGGCTGATTTACCGGATTTGATTAGCTGCTTGCGGACGCAAACCTATCCGGTAGAGAAGGTGGAGTATTTATTGGTGGATAATGCCAGTCGCGATCGCACCGCATCAATTATCCAAACCGCTGCTAAGGAAGCGTCTTTTGAGGGAATTACAATCCGTTACCTGGCAGAAACGGAAATCCAAAGCTCCTATGCTGCCCGTAATACAGGCATTCGGGCAGCAAAAAGCGAGTTTATCGCCTTTACAGATGCCGATTGTCGTCCTCAGCCTCAATGGTTAGAAAAGCTCATGCAGCCGTTTGCTAACGCCACCATTGGCATAGTTGTTGGTGAAATTGCTGCCTTTCCCGGTAAAACCTTACTAGAACGACACGCCGACAAAAATGATGTCTTGTCTCAGCGACATACCCTGAGCCATCCCTTTTATCCTTACGGTCAGACGGCAAACCTGGCAATTCGGCGGCAAATCTTCGCAACGGTGGGGCTATTTCGCCCCTATCTGACAACGGGAGGCGATGCGGATATGTGTTGGCGCATTCAGCAGCAGAGTAACTGCCAGTTACAGTTTTCCCCAGATGCGATCGTCCGTCATCGCCACCGCTCAACCCTGGAAGATTATAAAAGTCAGTGGCAGCGTTACGGTCGTTCAAATCGCTACTTGCACGAACTGCACGGTGTTGAGTTGATGCGGGAGATGAAACCACCAGAATATATGCGTCGCTTGACGCGGTGGTTGGTGAAGGAAGTACCGATTCATAGTGTAAGAGCGATCGCGCGGCGAACTTCTCCCATCGAGATTGTCAGTACACCGATTGGCTTATTTGGTGCCTGGGCGCGGACAAATGGGCAACGGGAAGCGAGACTACCGGAGAAGGCGAAGGCAATTGAATGGCTAGAAAATTCCTCCAGCATCAGCTCAGACGGGTATCCTGAAAAATAGGGGCGTTTTTTGTCCCTATCGTTAAATGAAACAGCCGCAAAGGAAGATCGATGTCAGCACAACTATTACTAGTAGACGACGAACCAGGAGTACGTGAAGCCGTTAAGGACTATTTAGAAGAAAGTGGTTTTAGCGTCCAGGTTGCTAGTAATGCTGTGGATGCCTGGAGTTTGTTGCAGCAAAACCACCCTGACTTAATTATTTCCGACATCATGATGCCACAGGTAAGTGGCTATCAGTTCCTTGAGCAGCTACGCAACGACCCCCGCTTTAAAGCCCTACCTGTTGTGTTTCTCACCGCTAGGGGAATGACCTCCGATCGCATCCGGGGTTATCAAGCAGGAGTCGATGCCTACTTGCCAAAGCCCTTTGACCCCGATGAGTTGGTAGCAATGATCGAAAACTTGCTACAACGTCGCGCCACTACTCCTGAAACGTCGAATGGCAATGTTGAACTCGAAAAAATTGCCCAGCAGATTGCAGAAATCAGAGGCATGTTAGACCAACGGGGAGCGATCGCGCAGACGCCGCCACCCATTCGCATTGATCTGACTCCCCGCGAACAAAGTGTCTTAGATTTGGTTGCCCAAGGGCTGATGAATAAAGAAATTGCCCGCCGCTTAGAAACCAGCGTCCGCAATGTTGAGAAGTACGTCAGCCGTTTATTTAGTAAAACCGGAACCAATAGCCGCACCGAGTTAGTTCGCTATGCCCTAGAACACGGTTTGGCAAAGTAAGCCGCCGACTACTTTGAAAGTTCTGAGTAGATGTAGGGTGGGCACGGCTTACCCAGTGCGATGCGTGCTGTTGATGATAAAGAGCTGCTGGTCGATCGGTCGCAGTTGCTGTCCCTGTCAGCCCCTCAGATGACGGCTCTTGTGGGCGGCTTGCGCGTCCTGGGTGCAAACTTTGGCGGGTCTAAGCACGGTGTCTTCACCCATTGCCCAGAGACGTTGACCAATAACTTCTTCGTGAACCTGCTCGACTTGGGGACAACGTGGAAGGCGACCTCTGAAGATGAATATGAGTTTGAGGGGAGCGATCGCAAAACGGGTGAACCCAAGTGGACTACTACCCGTGTTGACCTCATTTTCGGCTCAAACTCTCAGCTCCGTGCCCTCGCAGAAGTTTACGGATGTGTGGACTCCGAGCAGAAGTTTGTCAATGACTTTGTGGCGGCGTAGGACAAGGTGATGAACTGCGATCGCTATGACCTTCGCTCAGTCCAAGCGACCAGCTCTGTGAGGGGTTTCTAGGCGTAACGTCAGCTACGCTAACCTGCGGCAATCTTGAACGCGGGTATAGCGCGTAGCGCTATAAGCTGCAATTGGGTTCTTGTTAGTGCCCAATTGTGCGAGCTTTGGCATAACCTAAAACACCCACCAGAGCACCCAGAAAATCAAACATACAACAACTGCCCACAGCGTTGCGTGGAGTTGCAATGTAGAGTAGGTCTAACCTTTTGAGGTACGCCGCTATTCGCTCCAGATCCTAACGTTCCGATTCACCCGCTGCTGGAAGCCCAAAGCGAGGCACGAGCGCAGGGCTGTAGGTGGTCGGGTGCAGCGCCTTGTTGTGCCGTTGTTAGTGCATCAGGACTTCACTTCTACAATCTCGAACCCCTCTTCTTCGGTTGGAGGCTCGAACTGAGCTATGAAAGAATAGAGCATCTCTTCGGTGATATGAAATACATCATCATCATCAGGCAAAAGTTCATTCCTCGCCTCAAGCCGACGCTGTAGAACCTCGTCAGAAACTTGAATGTAATACAAGACCGGATGTGCTCCTGTTTCTGTGATGCGAGTTTTATAATTCCTTCTTCTTTCCCTCTTCCAAAAGCCGAAATCTAAGATGACAGAACCCCCTAACTGAGTCAGACGGTTAGCAGTTTTCCATATCATATGTTCGCACCGCTCAAAACGCTCGTCAAACTCTTCGCGTGACATCGTTTCACCGTAAAAATTCAGCATCCATTCATCTATAGAAAATCGCACAGCATTATTTTCATATTCGAGTTTTCCTGAGAGTGTCGTTTTGCCAGACCCCGGCAGGCCACACATCAGATACACAACTGGTTTCATACCTATAGTTTACTAACACCTTCTGCCAAGCTGCGGCGCGACGGCACAACGTTCCCAATCACCCGCCGCCAGTAACCTCAAACTCCAACCAATAACCTCTCGACGGTCGGTGTGCATTGGGGTTGTTATGCGGCGCTCTCTACTAACCTTTTGCGGAATAAAGCAAATGGTTGGGATCTAACCAAACAATGTAGAAGACTTCATCAATAAGAAATCCATGAACTCTGCCATGCTCATTTGAAGAGAGAGAAAACTGGTAGGGGGTGTCTACTAACTGCTCCTCATTCGGCAATCCAAAGCCATTTTCACTTGTGTCCTCCCATCTAATTGGATGACATCTAAGAGTGCTACTGCGGTTCACTAGTAGTTCTTGATTAGATAAACCTGACAGAGCCTTTAGACGGTCAATTAGGGTTAACCAATATGTAGCTGCCTTCTCATTACAAGAGAACTTATTATGACCATCCTGATAGTACTTAAACGAAAAGCTGATGCCTTGTGGCTTCAGCTTTGTTGATTTAATCCCAGATGTACTAGTCTTTGGGACTTTAGTCTTTTTAATCTTCTTCGACACGTGCTCCGTAAAACTCCTTCATCCACTTTTTCTTGATAACTTCATTAGAGGGTTCGTCCGGGGCTAGATCTCCTCTAGCGCAGTTCCAAGGATCTTCAGCATGAGTCATCTGCTCTAGCTCATAGGCATCGCAAGCAAAATATTCTTCCGCAACTTCATCAAGAAATTGAAAAACGTCGTTAGGAAGCTCAGGAGCAACATCTTCAGAGATTGGCTGCCATCCAAAAGATTTATATTTCTGATACAGAGATGGAATTACTGGTCCATGCACCCATGCCTCAAAATCTTCTTCAAAGAGAGGATTGTTGTGGAGTGCAATATGCCAAGCCTGAGCGTAGTAAACAAGCTTTTGAAGCTTCAAGTTACTAATGAAGGAGCCAGTTTCATTCGCTATCCAAATAAAATAGTTTGCTATGTCAAAGCAGGACAGCACTAAGCTCACCCCCTTACTTACAACGTCTTAGGAAGATCTGTATACATACATACACAGCTTATACAGTTCTTGCAGTAAAAGCTATGGGAGATCCCCCTACCTCATAGTCTATTTGTACTATTATAAGCTTTTGATTAAGCCATTTGCCTGCCATATTGGTGCAGTTTTGTCATGATCATCCTAAAGTGAGGCTGACGTTAGAAGTTGGTGTTACTCAATTGATTAGTCAGCGCGTAGCTTCTGGATCGCTTGATTTAGCGATTTGCTCACCGCCAAGCGCAAATTTAGACTTAACCTTTGAGTTACTATTTTACGATCCGATCGCACTACTAATTCCAAACACCCATCAACTCGCTATACAGGACATTAAAACGCGTTGTTGACATCGCTCAAACGACCGAGAAATTGGCAATCGCTCCACGTCCAAAGCTTTCCATCTCACCTCATCGACCAAAAGCTTTCAGGAAAGTCTCGACTGCACCGCTCGCGATCCGTTCAATTTCAGAGGGGCTGACCTGACTTTTGACACTAAGTAAGCATTTATAGAAGAGATCCGCTTTGCATAGTTCGATAAACTGATGGGCAGCCAGTTCTGGGTTGTCTATCACCAGTTCGCCCCGCGCCACGGCTTCATTGAAAAATTGTATCAATCGATGCGTCCCCAATTCTGGACCCGACCGATAGAAGGTGTGACCGAGAGCAGGAAACCGTTGGGCTTCTGCGATCGCAATCCGAAACATACTCTGAGCAAAGGGCGACACCAGAAAAGTCACATAGTTCAGTGCAATCTGATACAACACAGTTGCAATCGCTTCTCCATTGCGCTCGATCTGAAAAATGCGTTGTGCCTGCTCGTGACATTCCCCCTCAACCACTGCCGTAAATAACGCCCGCTTATCAGGGAAGTAGTTGTAGAGTGTCCCTTTCGAGACTTTGGCTCGACGGGCAATCGCTTCTACGCTGGTTCCTTCATACCCAAGCTCTAGAAATACCTGCTTCGCGCCGTTGAGAATCTGATGCACCTTGGGGGTTTGAGTTGCGAATGGCTGTAGACTTTCCATCTTTAGACGAATTTTGCACTAAACGGTTTGGTCATTATTGACAAAATTCTAGCCGACTTCTAGGATAAAGGCATCTGACCGAACCGTTCAGTCAGATTTTTTTTAGATTAACACCTCATCGTTTTAGATTTTAGGAGGTCTGTCATGAGCCAAACTGATGTACTGATTGTCGGAGCAGGTCCAACGGGTTTAACCACCGCGATCGAACTTGCACGCCGCAATATTAACGTCCGGATTATTGATCGCCGCAGCACGCCTTCAACCCAAAGTAAAGCGCTCGTCGTCCATGCTCGTACGCTTGAACTCTTAGATTTATTGGGTGTTGCGGATGAGCTCGTCAGGCGCGGCTACACCTCTCCTGGCATTGATTTTAGTGCCAAGGCTCGATCGCCCCTGCGAGCCAATATGCACCGCCTCGATACGCGATTTCCATTTATTTTGATTCTGCCGCAAGCCGAAACAGAGGCAGCGCTAGAAGCTCGTCTGAATCAATTTGGAGTGACGGTAGAACGGCAGCGATCGCTCTCTCACTTCGTCGAAACTGAAACTGGAATACGTGGCACGATTGAAGCAGAGGATGGCAAGACGATTGAAATTGAAGCACGGTACATTGTGGGCGCTGATGGGGCGCATAGCACCGTGCGGAAAACTTTGGGTTTGCCGTTTGCAGGATCGCCCTATGAGTGGACTGCATTTCTCGGCGATGTGTTCATGCAAGGACACCATGCCGAAGGTGGCACTGAGCAGCATTCTAACGATCGTGGACTTGCTTTTATTGTGCCGTTTGCCGACGGCTCGCACCGGATTGTTACGATCGATCGCCACTATCAGAGGGAACCGAAACGGCAAGATTTGACACTAGAGCAGCTTCAGGAGTCGATTAGTGCCATCCTGGAAAAACCGATCCAGCTTAGCAATCCAAGATGGCTGACGCGCTGGGGAGCAGACCTGCGGCTCGTGTCTCAGTATTGTGTAGGTCGTGCCTTTCTCGCTGGAGATGCTGCCCATACCCATAGTCCAGCGGGAGGACAGGGAATGAACACAGGCATTCAAGATGCCTTTAATCTGGGCTGGAAGCTAGCGTTTGTAATCAAGGGAATTGCACCGGAGCCACTGCTAGAGACTTACCACGCCGAGCGTCATACGGTCGGTCAGCGTGTCCTGCGGGTGAGTGATTTGTTGCTTCGCAGCCTATTGCTTCGGCAACGTCAATTGCGTCAGATCCGCGAAGCGCTGTTTCGATTCCTGATCCCGATCGCGCCTGTGCAGAAACAGCTAGCGGGTAATCTTTCAGGAATTGGTATTCGCTACAACACCGGAGACGGTCAAACTCGGGGAATGCGTTTACCCGATCTTGAACTGCGGGATGCAGATCACAATCCTGTTCGGCTATACGATCTGTTGCGGTTTCCGGGATACACCCTGTTGCTGTTTATTAATCCTGACGAAGCAATATCTGTACACCAACAGATCGATCGAATTCTGTGCCAAAGCGATGAAATGTTGCAACCATGTATTGTTCTCAACAGTGGTCTACCAGAACGGCATCGTTTCGGTGTAAATACTTTAGTGGACTACCGGGGTGAATTTGAAACCAAACTTGGCGCAGCAACAGGTCGTATTCTTTTGGTGCGTCCTGATGCCTACGTTGCTTTCGATCTTGCCACACTCAAACCTGATCCTTTCATTGAGCGGCTCAGCGATTGGAAAGTACTGACGAAAAGTTTAGCTAGTGCAGCAGAATTGGCACTCTCCTAATGCTTACAACCAACTAACTGAAGCACTCGAACGACCAAGATAAGCGGCAGAAAACAACTTCGGCAACCCCACAAAAACCTCTCGTCAGCCCGCTTCATCGACTTGTTAGGGTGCGATCGCGCCCTGTAGATAGAACCCATTGCAACAGACCGAAACGGCGAGTACATCAGCGTCATGAGCCGCAAGGTCGGAAGGGCTGAAAGTTAGGGGTGATGACGGGTGCGATGGTCAAAGACTGATCCTTGAGGTCATCGCGCCCGCTCTTTATGGTGCGATCGCAAAACGGGTGAACCCAAGTGGACTGCTACCCGTGTTGACCTCATCTTCGGCTCAAACTCTCAGCTCCAAGCCCTCGCGGAAGTCTACGGATGTGTGGACTCGCAACAGAAGTTTGTGAATGATTTTGTGGCGGCGTGGGACAAGGTGATGAACCTTGATCGCTATGACCTTCGCTCAGTCTTAGCGACAAGCTCTGCAAGGAGTTTCTAAGCGTAACTTCAACTGATCATCAGCGAGCGAGGTTACGCTAACCTGCGGCAATCTTGAACGTATGTAGAACCAGAGGCAACAATGAGAGCGGCGGCGAATAATCTTGGATTTATGCAGATTATCTCCATTCCGCCGCTGCAACGATTTGTTATCCTGCCGTCGCAGTTGTATCTCAGGTAGGAATACCTAATGCTTTAAGAATCAGCGGCAAGAGCTTACTACAGGCTTCTACAATCTTGGCGGTATCGGGCAGGCTTTTCAGCGTTGCATCAAACATTTTCATTGCTTTCCGCACAATCCCTTCCCGCTTTGTCGGTTCCTCAGTCTGTTTAGCTTCAGCAAGGGATTGTACCTGTTCAAGCAGGTCGGATTTATCTGGATCGGATAGATTAGTATCGGTTTCAATTGCCGCTTGTAGTTGGGTTAGCAGAACTTTAAGACTTGCTTGCCCTGTTTCAGAGGAATCAGGCAATTGGTTGATGGCATTAGTCACATGACCGCTGATTATGCCCAAGTTAAGAATACCGTCGCCACTACTCACTCCACTGATATTGGCGTTATCACCTGCACTGACATTAATTCCTCTATTTTCCGGCATAAAATCTCCTTGAACAGTTTCAACATTGAAAGTTGGCTGATGAAGGGCAGTTTGAATCATCTGCTCCAATCTGTGAATGTGATCGTCCTTTTCCGCCAGCCGCAAAACTTGTGCCTCAGATAACGCCTTGAGTTGATTATAATCCGCAAAGTATTCTGAACTGAGTTCTGATTTATCGGCGGCTGCTGCTGTCCGCACTTTTAGATTAAGGCTGTTTTGTCCTCGTTTCTCCATTGCTACAATCTCTAGATTGGCTTCTGGATGATTCTGAGACAGTTCTTTGAAGGCTATCGAAATAGCACGAGGGTCAACCTTCTGACTGTGATACAAATCCAACGTATCAAAGTAAGGTTGAATAAAATCCGCAAACCCCCCTTCTGCAAACGTTTCTTCCAAATAATCCGGCTTTCGCAATGGATGCGGATTTTCCTCCGTTGGCACTCGCATATAGACGTAATCACACTGAACGTTTTCCAGTATAGTCGCACTAGTAATGCCCCAATCTTCGATGTAGGCCCCCGTGAGAACAGCCCCAGTCAAATCGGCTTCGTCCAATTGCGTCTGTTTCAGAATCGCTCTCGATAAATCTGCTCCTCGTAAATTTGACTGGTTCAAACTTGCTCCGACAAAACTAGCACCTTGCAAACGTGCATCCTGTAAATTGACTCCAGCCAAATCCAAGCCATCAAAATTCTTTCCCTGCCCATCACAACTCACAACCAAATTCTGAACCTTAGGATCTGCAAAAATGGAGTTTCTAGTCTTGGTGAATCCTAAACCTCTAACGTTTTTGCAGTAAATTCCTGTAAGCCTAGTATTTTTATTTCCGCTTTTATCAAAGTTCGTACTTTCAAGAATAGATTCATAAAAATCCACTTTGGTTAAGTCTGCCCCCCGAAAATCTGTCCCAAATAAACAGGCAATAAGAGTACCAGCACCCCTTGTAGATGCCCAAGTTGATTTATATCCTACAGCTCCTTTACAGGAAAGCAAACCAATCAAGACAGATGGAGCTACGAGTATTAACCCTGGTATCAGAATGTGCTTTCCTGAAATAATTAAAAGCCCAGTTCCTGCACCTATAAATCCAAATATGATCGACATCTGATAAGGTATGGTTTTAGATGCAAGATAGGAAAAAACTCCAATAATAGAAAGACCCGTCGCTATAGCTTGTCCTATAGCAATCAAGACAAAAATGCTCAAAACATATTTAAAATTTTGATCAAAATTAAAAGATTGATAAAAAATATTGCTAACATATGGCATATGGTATTTAAGATTTTCTGAAACCAAGAATATCATGAAACCAAAAACGCCAAGAGCAAGCCCTAGGGTTGCTGTCAGAATGGCGAAAAAATTTGCCCATGTTGCTTTGAACTCAAAAATTTCACTTTCAGAGAATCTTTGGCTAATCCCTGTGATTGTCATCAGTGATAAAGTGATAATCAGCCATATAGAAACAAATTTAGCTGGTTTAGATATAGAGTGAATAAAGATAAGCTCAGGCTCTAAAAGACTAAGTAATAAAAAGCCAGAAATTGAAGCTGCTGCACAGGCCACAAAAGCAATTAGGCAGGATAAGGCTGCTAAAAAAAAACCGACTCTTAGAGGTATTCCAGCTTCAACTTTACATAATTTTGCCTCTTTTAAAATGGCTCTTGATAAATTTGTACCTCTAATATCAGAACTACTCAAGTTCACGCCTGAAAGATCTGCATTACTTAGGTTCACATTTATTAAATCAATTTCTCTGAAATCTCTGCGTCCTGTCCCATATTGCTTCAGCAAGAGTTGAGCACTGTACTTCACTTTACTCGATCTCATGGCGCACCCGAACTCATATTGAGAGAATGCATGCTGTTAATCTTTTCTAAATCTGATAGTTGTGCCAAAAGCTTCAAAGCATTATTGGAATTCAAAGATTCATATCCGGGAAGCTTTAAAGAATAACATAAGGCATCTATATAATGCTGAAATCCAATTGATACAATGGCTATGTCCCACTGAGTGTCTTGGAAGTAGTAAACTTTTACTGCATAAGAAGTTCCGTTTAATTCTAATTCCCAAGCTTGTTCATGGCTAATAGTAAAAGCTTTTTGCATTCTTTGAGTGAGCTGCTTGGCTTGGTGCTCACTAATTCTAGAGACATTAGCGCTGTAAGATTCTACGTCAACATCAATATCTTGCAGTGAAGAATTTCTAAGGGCGATTTTTATTGCAGAAGACAACTGTTCAGGTGGTGCTTCTGCATGTGAAATCTCAATTTCTTGAAAACTGATAACACCTTTTGGAGTGATATCAAAAATCGTTAATTTATTTGACAATGTACTGTGCATAGAAAATGCGGTAAAAAAGATTCCAGCTAGGCAAGAAGCAAGTAAAGTAGCTACCGCGACTTTAGTTTTTGTGTAGCGCATCAAAGAACAACAGTTTTTCAAGTGAAGAGTAAAATTTCCACAAAGAGATTTATCCTCTATTTTACTGAATGTTGTCTAAAAGTTGGCTTTTGAAAAGATGCTGACAAGCTATTGGAAAACATCACTAATAGCTACCAATAGTTAAGCTTCAGCAATAAAACTATGGTTTCTATTGGGTTTTGTTGAAAAATTTTGCTGTCTGGTAGAAGCTGAGGCAGGATAACAATTATTTAAAGGGAAATTTTCCACCTAATACACCTATAGGGAAGATTAGTTAGAAATACGTCAGCCTAATACACCTATAGTGGAGATTAGGTAGAAAAATTCAGTATAACTACCCCTCTTTCTGCTGGGCTGGATTGTTTAGGTTTTATTTACTATCCAATCAGTATGCGTCTACCTATGGAGTCTAGTCAGCCACCTCCTAAGAAATTGCTGGATCAAGTTCGCGATGCTATTCGCGTGAAACACTATTCGTATCGCACAGAAGAAACCCGGAAGCTACCTACTGTACTGACTTCTAAAGACCGACCCTTGGGGGCGATCGCGCCCGCCCTTCATAGAGCGATCGCAGAAGCCCTTCGGCGGCTGCACGCTTTAGGACATCGGCTCCTGCTCGATCACCACGCCCTGCCCATGAAGTTCATCAGTTCTATGTGTTTTATGATGGAAAGATGCAAAAGCTTACGATCGCCCAACCTGACGACTGGCATCTACATCTACGCGACGGTGCGGCACTGAAAGCGGTTCTGCCCCATACGGTGCGGCAGTTTGCCCGCGCTATCGTCATGCCGAACTTGAAGCCCCCAGTACGCACGGTCGCTGATGCTGCGGCCTATCGCGATCGCATCCTTGCAGCGATTCCAGATGGCAAACGGTTTGAACCCCTGATGACGCTCTACCTCACCGACAACACCAGCCCCGAAGAAATTATCCGGGCTAAAGAATCCCAGTTTGTCAAAGCGGTGAAGTACTACCCAGCGGGTGCAACGACCAATTCAGACTCCGGCGTGACGGACATTCGTCAGTGCGATCGCGTCTTTGAAGCGATGCAGCAGGTAGATATGCCTTTACTACTGCACGGGGAAGTGACCGATCAAGATGTTGATATGTTCGACCGCGAGAAAGCGTTTATCGAGCGACATTTGATCCCCCTCAAGCAGCGATTTCCCAATCTGCGCGTGGTGCTTGAACACGTTACCACCTCAGATGCTGTGCAGTATGTCCTGTCTGCGAACAACGTTGCTGCAACGATTACGCCACAACATTTACTGTTTAATCGCAATATCCTATTTCAAGGTGGCATTCGTCCCCATTTTTATTGCCTGCCAATTTTGAAACGTGAGGAGCATCGCCTGACTCTTTTGCAAGCAGCAACCTCTGGCAATCCTAAGTTTTTTCTTGGCACTGATAGCGCTCCCCATCCCCGCAATGGCAAAGAAAGTTCCTGTGGCTGCGCGGGTTGCTATTCGGCTCTACACGCTATGGAGTTATATGCAGAAGCTTTTGAAAGCGTTGATGCACTCGATAAACTTGAAGCTTTCGCCAGTTTCTATGGGCCAGATTTTTATCAACTTCCGCGCAATACCGAACAGATTACCTTGACCAGAACGACCTGGCGCGTTCCCGATGAAGTGCCATTTACTGAATCCGGACTTGTGCCCTTACGGGCAGGTCAGGAGATGATGTGGCAAATGCTTGACGCTAGCATGGCTGAAGCTAATTGATTTGGTTGACGAGATAGTAGCGGTAAGTTAATCGGCTTTGGACAATTACTCATCTGCGAGTCTAGTGAATCAGTAGAGGGGAAAGCCTCACGGGAGCCAAGCAACTTTATCACGCAGTGGGATTTCAACCTGTTGATACCTGGATCTCTTGGGCGAAAGAGATTTAATTTCTCGTTTACAAAAATACTTGAAGCCCCTCCCCAAACCTCCTGAAAACGGGGAGGGAGCTAGAATTTTCATCACTTTTTTATGGGTGAAAATACGGTTTTAGTGAGCAGGCGATCGCCCAACTTTGTTAACCTGAGTTGCTTTTCTTAAAGAAGTATGTCTTTTTATCAGGTTGCTCTCTAGAAATCTGATATCTTCATTACATAACATTCGAGATAAATTTATGAAAGTTTCGACTAAAAAACACCTCGGCGAATCCCTTGCTTTTGGATCTGTTTTAGTAATCATGAGCATTGGTGTTTTCGCAGTAATGATTGTAAACAGTAGTTTCTAAAGCCTTTTTCATCAATTTATATACAGAAGCCGCTCAAACCCTGAGCGGCTTTTTCATAAGAAACTCACAGATACTCACATCCGCCGCCGCAAATTTAAACCGTGAGTATCCGTACCACAGGTATTGAGTAAACCGTAAGTAGCGCTTAATTTTTTTATGAGTTTGGTTTGAGTGGCACTAGGTTCCCAGGGGTCAGTATTTTTATAGGCGTAGTAAGTTTCGACACCGTCAACGCCTAATTGAGCTGCCGCCGGAATGAGTACCTCTGCCGAGCGGCGATAGCGAGCCGGGTGAGCCAGCACAACTAAACCCCCGGCTTCATGAAGGACAGCAATTACTCTGGCTGCCTTGGCATCTTTACCTTTAACGGCGTGCCCTTGCAAATACATTTTTAAACTTGGGTGTTCTGGGTTGAAGGCGTACCCCAGGATATGAACTTCCGTTTCTAGCAGATTAGATGTAATTTCTACGCCTGTCCACAGGTGAGGTAGGGGACGGGAGGAGGATTGTTGGTCTTGCTGTTCTAACCAGCAATGAGCCGCCTGGTAACCCCTGACGCTATGGTGATCGGTAATGGCAAGTCCCTTAAGTCCAATGCCAACAGCTTGCTCGATCAATGCTTCTGGCTTGAGCTGACCATCGGAACAAGTCGTGTGCATGTGGAAGTTGTAGGAGTGGGGACAGCTATCTGCCTGTATCGTCTCCCAGACCTGCCTGAGTGCTGGCGAATTCTGTGCTGCCACAGGGGTCGAAGCAGAGGCTTGAGCAATATTGACCGCCATAACTGCCTGCTGTATATTGTGTGGGTTGACTGCCAAGATGCGACTCCCAACTATTTAGGAGTTGTTATTTTAGACGATTAATCGCACTAATAAATTGCAAATTGTTAACACTACCTTAGCAAAAGTCAGTAGTCAGTTGTTTAGGAGTACTAACTAGTTGTTCTCCTCCATTGCTGTGTTACGCGTCTTCCACGCCAGCTCTAGAAGCTGAGTCCAGCGCTTTTTCACTTGCTTTAAGGTGCAGCGGAGGGTTTGTGCTATTTCCTCATCGTTGCCAAGGGATTGTTTGAGTTGTAGTAGCTGCTGCTGCTGGGGTGAGAGTTGGGCAATAAATGCCTCCCACTGATCAGAAGACATGCCTAGCTTTTGGTCAAGGTCAGCACCTAACCATTGATGCACCAGCCTCCAGTTGGAAGAACGGGCAAATTTTTCGACATGGTACTTGAAGCGCTGTTGCAGATAGTCGCGCTGACGGGGAGTAAGACCAAGAATTTCTTCGATGTCAGTGGCACAGAGGTCTTTGAGTTTCAAGGCGAGGTAATCTGCACAGTCAGAATGTCCCTGTTCTTCGAGGTAGTGCATTAGTTCTGAGACAACGCGATCGCGTAAAACGGCTTCCGAGGGATCAGTCGTATCGGCAACCATTTGCGATCGCACTTGTTGCAATGCTGCACTGCGACTCTTAGCCAGATCCTCACTTCTGTCAAACTCCACCGCTTGCTCAATATCCAGCACCATGTCTTCTGGCTGACGACGAGCAAAGCTTTGCGCCCGCAGTACAATCAACTGCTGTGTTACGTGATTGCGTAGCGAAATGCGACGCTTGGCGTATTGCTCGGTAAACGCCATATATTCTGCCAGTTCCAACTGAGTGCGGGGAGTATAGTCGCTTGCTACGTCGTTTTCCCGCCGAAACGCCTTTAAAGACTCTGCGTAAAAATTTTGCAAAAAGTCTTCAATTAAATTACAGCGAGCCGCAAATTTTAACTGCGACTGTGCCAGGGCAATATGCCGATACACCATGACGCTCAAGTTGCTATGCAGCTCAACTCGACCTTGCTTGGAACCCAACTGATAGTACAACAGGCACTTTTGCAGGCGATGACGCCCCAGTGTTACCTGCCAAGAGCGGACTTGACCGGAGTTTTGAATCCGCATACTTTTGCAGCAAATTCGTTCTACCTCCTGTGCCATCCGATTGGCTACTGCCTCAACGCTGCGGGAGGTTGAACCCACTGCGCTCTGCAATTCCTCCAGCAATAGCTGTTTGATTGTCCAGGTATCCGGGTCGCCGGATAGATCTTCCGGAGAGTGCAGATGATTATCAGAAGTGTGGTTGAGATTAGCGATTTTGACGTTCATGGTATTGCCCCTATCAATTACAGTCGCGAGATGCAGTGACACCAGCGAAGAATTTGCTTGCCTACAGCGTCCGAAGCCGCTTGAACCTTCGCTAAGTTGTCTATAGTTCGACTGTAGAGGGCTATCCTCATCCGTCGGGACAGTGTTGTGTCACTACGTTCAAATAACTGAGTTACGATCTCCGCATCGGCAGTTGACCATGACTGACGGTCAAGTCCTGTCAGTCATTGCTAGAGCCGGGTTGGGATACTTGTTCCCTCCTCCTGAGTTACCCTAGCCAACTGTTGGTTTTAGTGGACAATCTCAAAACTGGGTTGATAGTTTATCCCCAGTCCGTAATGCCTCACGAGTCGTCTGTAGTTTAGAGATTGGGGCTAGCGGTGTTGTTCATCCCCATCACCTCTGGCTGCCGATCTTTAGCCTCTCCTCATCCCTCGCCCTCAGATTCCAACCCCTAGTTAGTAACGGGTGTTGCCCAAGCCGATGCTTCTTCCCACCCCTGACCTTTTCTAACTATTACAGGTTCCTCAGTCGTCATATCAATAATCGTAGAAACCTGAAAACCGGATTCCGACTCCTCATCGACAATGATGTCTACCATATTATCGAGATGGTCAAAGAGTTTTACTCGCTCTAAGCCCATGGTGGGCATTTCCCCCTCTTCATCAATTAGATAGGCAGAGGTGGAAATAATCGGATTACCCAATTCCTGCAAAAGTGCCTGACAAACCGAATGATCGGGAACGCGGATGCCGCTGGTTTTGCGCTTGGGATTCATCACGATTCGGGGGACTAACTTTGTTGCTGGAAGCACAAAGGTATAGGAACCGGGAATCAGATGCTTCATGATCCGGTAGGCTTTGTCACTAACCACCGCATACTGAGCAATGTTGGACAACGACGGACACAAAAACGTTAAGGGTTTATCATTAGCGAGTTGCTTGAGACGCCTGACTCGTTCTACTGCCGACTTGGCATTTAAATCACAACCGATGGCATAAACGGTATCAGTGGGATAAAGCATCACAGCCCCATCTTTCAGAGCGTCTACGATTTGCTTGATCAGACGCGGTTGGGGGTTATCCGGGTGAACGGTGTAAATAGTAGCCATAAAAGTTTTTGATGCAAAGAATATTCAATAGAGAATGTTGTCAAACTCAGTCAGTAGCGGTGACTTACAGGGGTTGTGAGGTGTGAAAACAGCATATCTGGATTGTCAGACAGGAATTGCCGGGGATATGTGCCTAGGGGCATTAGTCCATGCAGGCGTTCCCTTAGAGTACTTAATTGAAAAACTCCATCAGTTGGGGATTGAACAGGAATTTCAATTACGTTCAGAAGCCGTTCACCGCAACGGTCAGTTGGCGACAAAAGTGCATGTTGTGCTGAGTCAATCGCCAGGCGATCGCGCCTCGCACCACCACGACCATCATGACGCAACACGGCATTTACCGGAAATCGAGCGCTTGATCGTTGCGGCTCAACTTCCGCCCCAAGTAACTGCTCAGAGTCTCGCCATTTTCCGGCGGCTAGCAGAGGCAGAAGGGGCAGTGCATGGGATTGCACCGGAAAAAGTACATTTCCATGAAGTGGGAGCCACAGACGCCATTGTGGATATTGTAGGAACTTGCCTGGGCTTGGATTGGTTGGGGGTTGACCAACTCTACTGCTCACCCTTGCCAACGGGAGGCGGTACGGTGCGAGCCGCCCACGGTCAATTACCCGTTCCTGTACCTGCTGTGTTGAAGTTGTGGGAAAGCCGTCAGGTGCCTGTTTACAGTAATGGTATCAATCGGGAATTGGTGACGCCAACCGGAGCAGCGATCGCTGTTGCTCTGGCTACAGAGTTTGGTTCTCCCCCCGCCATGACCATTCAAACAGTAGGTTTAGGAGCAGGTTCAGCCGAATTCCCCCTTCCCAATATCCTCCGCCTGTGGCTGGGAGAGACGCGTGCTCCCATAACGAGTGAAGATTTTCAGATCAATTCTTCCCCATCAGCTCATTTAGAGACCATTTCAGTCCTAGAAACGCAGATTGATGACTTAAATCCTCAGGCGATCGGGTATGTGTTTGAAGCCCTATTTGCGGCGGGTGCGGTGGATGTCTTCACTCAGGGAATTGGGATGAAGAAGTCTCGTCCGGGGATTTTGCTGACTGTCATTTGTCATCCGGAGCAGTTATCGGCGTGTGAAGCGGTGTTATTTTGCGAGACAACCACCCTAGGGATACGTCGCCTGACTCAGCAACGCTCAATTTTGCAACGGGAAATTCAGCGAGTGCAGACACCCTATGGGGAGGTACGAGTCAAACTGGCTTGGAGCGATCGCTGTGAGCCAAAAACAATTACCAACGTCCAACCAGAGTACGAAGATTGCGCTCAGTTGGCAAGAACCAGCAACTGCTCTTGGCGAGAAGTGCATCAAGCCGCACTACAGGCTTGGTTTCTCCAAACGTCGCCCACTCCCTTAAACACAGATAAACGCAGATAATAACTATCTACGTTCATCAGGTGCAAGATATTTTAACTAACTCTTGCTATCAGCCCGGAACTCAACCAGGCTACTTAAACCATCGTTAAGAGTGGTGTAAGTTAATCAGGATTACTACCCATTGCTTGGTAGGCAGTTGATAGGAGTAATCTGTGTGAGTTTAATCAATCGCGTCACCCGCCTTATTCAAGGCTCCTTTGGTGTGGCTAGCCGCCTGTTCCGCTGCTTGCTGGGTTTTCCGGCTGGCTTCTTTCGCTCTTCCGGTTGCAGCTTCAGTTGCGTTTTGAGCTTTATCACCAAATCCTGCTGCGTCTTCTTTGGCATTCTGACCAAGGTGTTTGAGGTTCTCGCCTTTCTTATCCAAAATGCGCTTGGTATTTGTTCCTAGATCGTCAGTTTGGTCAATGACGTTTCTTTCCGCCTTGTCCACTAAGGCTCTTGACTTGGCTCCTACCTTAGAAGCGTCCATTCTGGGATCAATATCGCTGTAGTTATTCATCCCACCTTCACGCTTGTTGGTGACAGCATTTTCTGGAACTTCTTCTCTGAGGGTGCTAGCATCTCCTTTGACAGAGCTGCTATCGCCTCTGAGTAAGCCAGTATCTCCTGCTCCACGAGCATTAGCCGCACCATTACAAGCTGTACTGACAATTAGTAAGACTCCCGCTAAAAATACGGTCAGCACTTGAGCAAGGCGAATTTTTTTTAACCAGGTAAATACTTTGTTCATAAGTTTCTCTCCTTTGAGTTTCTTTGGGACAGTAAATTGCAAATCGCTTTAACTAAAATTCAGCATTAGAAAGCGTTTTCAATCCATTAACGCACAGCCGGATTAATCTGAGCTTCCGGTCGTTGTGAAGCTTCGTCTGCTTTTTCTTTCAAGAAAGCAGAAGCCTCTTGTACCGCTTCGGTTGACCGTTCTAAAATGTTGGCGTTAGGGTCACTGCGGTCAACGACAGGTTCACGCACCGCTGGTATTGCCGGCTTTTCTAGAATTGAAGTTGCCTTGTCTTTCCCGACGACTGGAAACTGACGATTGGGCGCTGGCGCTTTCGATGCTGGATAAATCAACTCGCTATCAGCACGATTATCGGCAAGCAATGACTGAGATGTATTTGGCAAAGCCGCTTGGTTTTTACGGCTGACCTTGGGGTCGGGGGACTGTTTATAATTGGTATAACCGTCTCCACCAACTTTATGAGGATTGTTTTGACCTCCAGCTTGGACGGGAGGATTGCCAGGACGTGCGCCTTGGACATTACCGCTATTACAAGCCGTGCTAACGAAAAGTACAAATACGGCTAAAAACACAGTCACTACCCGACTGAGTTGTAGTTGTTTCAAGAAATTCTTTATTGTTTCCATCAATACTCCTTCCCACTTCAATTGCAGGGAATGGTGAACATGGAAGGCTAACTGCTACGTCACAACGTTAATAGATGCGAACACCTGATGCTGCTGGCGTTTATCAAAGCAGCGTCTCTACAGCCAGAACTAAATCTTAGTCTGACGGTAGTTCGCGTTGTATGGGTTTTGTAGTTGTGTCCCTTCCGATAACGCTTGTCAAGCATACCGAGGCTGAAACCAATGTCACCTCTAGCAAAGGTGACATTCTAAAGACGATGCACAAATCATGATTCTCTAACTGTAGAGAGAGTGACACTTTTCCTAGGGTTTGCAGGTCATTTTGTAGCGGTAACAACCTCGAAGGAAAGCTGGTCTATTAGTTAGTACTCGGTTGAGCAAATATCTTTACTTAACTATAAATCAATCTTAATCTGACGCCATGGGAAAATAGGCGCGATCGCACTCCTGAGGCTCTCCTCTTCTAAGCTTGCTAGCCCCAAATATCTGTTCCCCGTAATCATGGGTCTAGTGGCGATCGCCATCTTCGCTAAAGTGTATGTCAGCTTACCTTACTTTTCCGTATCTTCAGAGTCTAATTGGTAATCTAAGGTATCTTCCATATCTTCCAAACTCACCGTGTATCTAAGTTGGGAAAAAACCCGATAAGCATCCCAAGCGGTATCTGAGTCATCTTCAAGCACTTGCAGATCAGGCGTCTGTAGATCCATCTTGATCAAGTTGTACTGCACATTGTCTGCGTAAATCGCAAAAGTGATATTAAATATTTCAAAAAAATTCACTACCCATTTACACTCTTCCTCTGGATATTTCATATAGTACTGAATCAAGTCTGCAATACAAATTTCTAAATGAGTACGAGCATTAGGGCAGATCAAGATCACCTTCAACAGTACAATCACCAAGGTTAGGGGATTTCCTTGGTACATTAGCAAGATAAATAAAGACGAAGGATCTTGCCGATTTTCTATAGTTAGAGATTCGATAACGCGATTACAAGTTCTTAACAAAAGAGCGTCATTAAGAGTCTCTTCGTGGTAAATCTCATAAAGATTTTGCAGCTTTTCGGAAAGTTGTTGATTTAAAACTTCAACATTCTCTTTATGAGCCACTGAAAAAATCAAATATCTCTGTAAGCAAAATTTAAAATGCTTATAACTAACTTGATAGACTTGTTTCAAAAAAATATTGGCTAAATTAGCATAACTAAACGAACCCCGTTTAGCTACAATCCTTTTGATAAACTGCAAAACACTATCCCCAAGAGCCGTTGGGTTTTTTGGCACTTGGCTTTGATGAACCGCCGACTGCGAACGAGCAGTATACATCGCCAGTTCAAACTTAAACTGGTCTTTTAGCTTTTTGGAGAGCGCTCTTGCTGCTTCTCGCTGTTCTGCCGAGTTATTGTGGTCGGTATACTGAGGGACTAATAAGTAAGACGTGTAGCGGCTACTCCAATGAGTTTGATCGTGTTTAGCGACAAATAGTTTGAGTTCCTGAAAGTCTTGGCTTTCAACAAAGTTGTATAACCAATGCCTCAGGCGATTGATTGTTAGAGAAAGTGATTTTTTCTTAATTTTTTCTTCTGGAAAAAGCTTAACTAGGTCTTTAATTTTATCGTGACTTCTAGATGTCTCCCAGTTATTAATTAAAATATAGCAAGACCGCTTGAGGACATTTCTAAACTCCTCTTCATCATTAACAAAAAGTATCTCTGCCAAATACTGGATTACTTCTAAATTGCCAGCATGAGATTCATAGGTAATAAATAGATACTTAAACTCCAATAAAACGGTTTCTGGTGGCTCTTTACGAACTAGATTTAAGAGGAATTGGTAGATCATCTCCTGACCCTGCTGCGTAGAGCGCCCCGGCTGATTTAGATTGACGCGCGGCGTTGTCTGATGACCTTCTGATAAAATGTCCCTGCTCATGAGCATCCTTAGGAGGATTTTGTCCCTGCTTAAAGTATGGAAGAAAGCTGAGTGCACCCTGTGTCAATGCTGATAACCGCTTACATCGTAAACTTGATAGCTCAAAATGAAGTTTAAAACAGCATAGACTAATCATCAGAATTTTCAAAAAAGTCTCTTGGGTATGTAAGTAGCGGGTCTCCTTTTATCTAGTGGCGGGGAAGTACATTAGTGAGTAACAGCGAGCAACCAGTTGGCGCTGTCAACCCCAGGGCTAGGCTCTGTCAGACACATCAAGTTTAACTACAAACCAAAGAGCTAAAATTTCTGAATCTAGAATTAGACAACTGTCTCCCAATCAATTGTGGATAGTTTAACGTCAATTCTGCTGGTGGCAGAATTGGTTTGCTCTTCCTATCTCTCTATTTTCCATCAGTTTTAACGATAGCTTAGCAACCGAAAGCAATATAACTCTTCGAGAGGCTCTGTTATGCATCAACTATGACTTTTGCGATCGCGACTTGATTTGGTCAATTTCTTGTTGTAGCGTCTCGATTTGCTGCCGCAGCGTCTCAGCTTCACCATCCGATGAGGCTGTGTTTACCTCAACTGCACCTTTGGCTGTTTCCTTCTGGTAGTTTCCTTGGCGAATCTGATGATATTCTGCTGAGGCTGCCCACTCCTGCAAGTAGCGCAGGCGTTCCACTGGAAAAGGATGGCTGAGGAGGGCACCATTGCCCCCGTTATAGAGTAAGAATTTATAAACTTGATTCAAACCATCTTGATCGAGTTCTTGATAACGTTCGGATTGACGGATGAACTCATTGAGACTGCACTCGTGACCATATTTGGCGCTACCTCCGGAAATTTTCATCATCGTCTGCATCACAAGATTGAGGTCATCTGTCACCAGTAAGGCGGCGCGATCGGAGGAGAGTTCTGCTTTGCGACGCCATTCATAGAAGGCGTAAATTAAACCACTACTGATAAGATTGCCCAACCCAAACGTCATTTCCCCCAGCATTGATGCGGCGTTCATCGCCCAAATACCCATCTGAATTAAGATAGTATGACCGCATTTAATATGTCCCAGTTCATGGGCAAAAACTGTGCGAATTTCTGCTTCGCTGAGCAAGTCTAATAACCCTGTATTCACGACGACATAGGGATGGTCTTGCCCCAAAGCATAGCTATTGACCTCCGGGTTTTGACTAACAAATAAAGCGGGTTCAGGTGAGATATCTAAATCCTTGACAGATTCTCGAAACAAACCATAAATTGTCGCATATTGACGAGGGCCAGCCTGGATGCTGTTGCCCATGAGATAGACAAATTGGGGACGTTCGTAGATGAATTCTACAAATCTACGGGCAACTAAGTCAAAGCCAGGGACACTACGTAGCGAAGCTTCGGCTTGACGATCGAGGGGATGTCTAAAGGCTTCGCACTTGATTCCGGTGTAAGTTGGCATTTTAGTAGTTTTAGAGCAAGACGGCGGGTAGATACGCGGAAATTTTATCTAAGTTAAAGCTAACACTGGTGGCGGGGGTTGTTTGCGGTCTAAAAGGGATAAGTGTTGTCGTACCTTGATAGCCTGTAGTAATGGTAAGAACCAATGTATTTGTTTGGGAAAAAACAGTCTTCTTGTCTCAAGCGATCGCAAAACCTAGCTGGGAAACCGACGATAACCTCGTTTTAGAAGTATCAGTAGCCGTTACCTGTTTAAAAAACGCGATCGCATTTCCTCCTCAACTCTAGCCGACAGATTTCTCCTCTACCGGATGTTGCCCATAAAACGGCAACGCCTCTGACCAGTGGGGGCGCTGTCCCTGTTGCCAATCTAGATAAGCAAGAGACAGCACACTTGTTACATTCCCCAAATCCCCAGGAACATCAACTAACTGATAATGCCTCTCCATCGCCTCCAGCTCTTGCTGCCAAGTATCCGGAGTCATCACTGTCTCTGAGAGCAACGGACTCAATCCACAATCGACAGGTTGATAAATCGCCACAAAGAGCTGACCGCGACGGGCATCCATTTGTAGAGCAATGGGAGTTTTGAGGGCAGATTGAGATTTGCCTTGTTCTGACCACGCGACAGCCGCTAGTGTCGAAATAGGAAATAGAGGGATATCGAGCTGCTGTGCCAGAGTGCGGGCAGTAACGACGCCGATGCGAGTGCCTGTAAAGCTTCCTGGCCCCTTAGCAACGGCAATAAAGGATAAATCTGCCCAAGTCTGAGGAATCAGAAACTCAGCAAGATATTGGTGTAAGTGCGTGGATAAATCCCGCCCTAAGTCCCAGGTGGCAGAGCGATCGCTACCCGCAAAATTGCTCAGAGCCAAGCCAAGCTGGGGGCTGGTGGTGTGGAGAGCCAAACCGTATTTTGAAGGGTTTTGCATTATTCAAACTGCCAAATTTTGATTGTCTGATCTTGAGAGCCACTGGCAAGCAGGGAACCATCCGGACTAATGGCAACGCTAGTTAACCCGGCTGTATGTCCAGTGAGGGTGTAAAGCAGTTCCTGACTACCGGGATGCCAAAGTTTGAGGGTATTGTCGGCGCTACCGCTAATCAGGAGGCTACCTTGAGCGCTAATAGCAACAGAACGAACCGCCTCAGTATGTCCTGTCAGTGTCGTCAACAACTGGCTACTATTCAAGTGCCAAAGTTTGATCGTTTTATCCCCACTACCACTAATGAGCAGTTGTCCACCGGGACTAAATACCAGCGAGTTTACAGTATCGGCATGTCCACACAGAGTTGCTTGTACCTCGCCTGTGGTCAAGTTCCAAATTTTGATGGTTTTATCGGCGCTACCACTGGCAAGTAATGTCCCATCTGGGTTAATGGTAACGGTGTGAATGGCACTGTCATGTCCCTCAAGGGTTGCCTTAACTTCGCCTGTAGACAAATCCCAAATTTTGATGGTTTTATCCGCACTACCACTGGCAAGTAATGTCCCATCCGGGCTAATGACTAGGGAGTGAATCCAACCGGAATGCCCGTAGAGGGTGCGACGTAATGCCAGGGTGTCTACCCGCCAGAATTTAATCGTGTGATCCCAGCTACCGCTCACCAGGAACTGACCATCTGGGCTGAAAGCAACAGCAGCAACTAAGCTGGAATGACCTGCAAAGGTGCAAGGCGTAAGGGTGCTATTGAGGGAGCGAAGTTTGACCGTTCGGTCGGCACTGGCACTGGCAAGGCTTTGTCCATCTGGGCTAAAGGTGACGGCGTGAATCGAGCTGAGATGACCTGTAAGCGTGCGTAGGCAGTGCCAGGTAGGAATAATAGATTTGGGTGCTGGGGTCGGGTTTACGACCGTTGAGGCAGGCATACCTTGGGGGTTGAGGTCGTTGAGGATTGCCTGGGCGGATTGGTAACGCTGGCTAGCCGCATCTGCCAGCATTTTGTTCAAGATTGCAGTCAATTCATTACTTACCGGATTAATTAAGTAGTCTTGCCACACCCAAATTCCTTCCAGGCTGTTGAATAAGTCGAAGGGATGGATGTGAGTCAGGAGGTGAATGCAGGTGACGCCTAAGCTGTACAAATCACTGGCGGGAAAAGCTTTGCCTCGGAGTTGTTCGGGTGCGGCGTAGGCAGCAGAACCAATTGTGGTTCCGGTTCTTGCCAGGGCAGTTTTGGTGGTAAATTTTGCTGCACCAAAATCTACCAGCACGAGTTGATCCTCTTTGTCGGAACGAATGATATTTTCGGGATTGATATCCCGATGAATCACGCCTTGAGCGTGGACAAATTCTAGAACTGCTGCCAGTTCGTTGAGGATTTGCCGAATTTGAGTTTCGCTCAATGCTCCTTCGGCTTGTAGTTTCTGCGCTAAACTCTCTCCCTCAATCAAGCTTTGCACCAAAGTCGGTGCGCTGCCATTTCCTAACAGGCTGTCAGGTTCAAAATATGCCAGGAGTTCGGGAATCTGAGGGTGTTGTCCCAATTGCAGGCAGGCGGCAGCTTGACGAGATAACTTGGCGGCTTCCTCAACGTTGTCGGTGCCTTGGTTTTTGGGGGGCAATTGCTTAATGACGCAACGGGGTTTAGCTGCCTTCTGCTCGTCTACCCCTAAGAAGGTGCGACCGATACCTCCCTGGCTCATAGGTTGCAAAGCCCGGTAGCGATCGCCCAACAATAGCCTCGCTCCACAAGTTAAGCAAAACCTGGCATTGCTAGGATTTTGAGGCTTCTGGCAACGCAGGTTGAGGCAGTAACTCATAGCTGAGGTTGTACCTGCTTACTTGATGATCTCCACGTCGCGACACGTTGAGGGTACCTATCTTTCGCTTTGTTGCCGATGAAGCCGAAATTAATTTGTCTGTTTCCCTAGTTTCGGTATCGACAACAACTTTAGACATGCCCAAAGGTGGGGATTGGCCCTGTCATGGGGCGAGCGAAACTCGGCAAATCAACACGACTCACATTGCGGCTTCTGACGGCGAGGCGATAGCTGACGCTTTGCAGTTCGGCATGGAGTTGACGGTTTTCCCGTTGCAGCATTGCTACTTTTTCCCGTACAGGTGCCATCCGTTCGGCGAACTTCTGACGGTAAATTTGGGGCAACTCTTGAACTACTTGCTCTAGCATCCGCGAGCGATCGCTTAACTCCTGAACAGACTGCCGCAACTGATAAATCTCGCCATCGCGGCTAGCAATCTGCTCTTGATAAAACGTTACCTGCTGCTCAACCTCTTGCAGTTGCTCGCGCAGGACACGCATCTCAGTCAGATGACGTTCAGACGCTTCCGCCTTGGGCATAAAGGTAGCATTACCCTTAACTAGCCGGAATAGTTCTTGTGATAGCTGCTGGACTAACTGGTCTCGCATCTGTAACTCTTCCCGCAGACGAGAAACTTCGGCTTGAACCGTTTTTGGGGTTGGGGTTTCAGTCTGGCTCACGATGGCTTACGGCTCCAATAAGATAGTGTTCCCAAAGTTTTAAGGGCGACAGGCAGCATTGAGTCGCACTTTACATTTCTAATGCCGCTAATTTACCATCTGTCAGGGGAAAATGGCACATGAAGGAATGGGAATGTGGGGAGAGGAGGAGCGGGGGTGCAGGGGTGCAGGGGTGCAGGGGAGAGGAAAAGAACCAATAACCGAATTCATCCTTCATACTTCACACTTCATACTTTCTCCCCTACTCAGGACTCAGGACTCAGGACTCAGGACTTTCTTCAACCGTCCTCTCCTGACTGCATTTCATCAATTTCAAATAAACTAATTAAAACTCCAGCAATCGGAATCGCTAGAAAGATACCAAACAGTCCCGCAAGTTTTGCACCGACTAATAAAGCAAAAAACATCACCACGGGATTAAGATTTATTGAGTCTTGCATAATGCGTGGCATCAACAAGTTTTCTTCGACTTGCTGTAACAAAATACAGCTAATTAACACTTGAATACTTAACCAAATTCCTTGAGGTAGCAAAGTAAAAGCAATAATAGTAATTCCAATTGTGGCTCCAATTCCCGGAACTAAATCAAAAACCCCTCCGACTGCGGCTAAAATCACGGGATAGGGAACTTGCAAAAATAGAAAGACGATAAAAGTAGATACCCCGAAAAATGTTGAAAGAATCAGCCGTCCCCAAAAAAAGCCTAAAAAGTTACGCTGGATCGTTTCGGTGATTTTGCCGCGAAATTGTCTGGGAAAAATTCTTAGCAGCAAATTCCAAAGACGTTGTCCATCTAGGAGCATAAAGAAAGCAACAACGGCAATCAAAATCAAATCTACTAAGTTTGTTAGTATCTGCTGTATGGCAGTTAATCCTAACCCAATTCCTAATAAAGCTTGCTCCCGGAGTTGCTCTTCTATCGCTCCTAAATCTAATTGCAAATTCCAGCGACCTAAAATGTTTTCTATCCTTTGTATTTGAACAATTACAAAATCCAACAATTCTGGATCTTGACTAAGTAGTTGTTGTGCTTGAGACAAAATTGCTACCCCGATTGTCAAGGTCAGACTAGCAAGAATTAAAAGACTAAGAAGAAAAACAATAATAACGGCGGCGCTACGAGGTAAAAAACGCCGCAGCCAGCCTACAGGGTAATTGAGTAAAAAAGCTAGGATGGCGGCAGAGGTAAAGACGATAATTACTGTTTCAAAGTAGGCTAAAACTTGTAGGCTTGCCCAACCCAAAGCAAATAAGAGCAAGTAGCGAACTAATCGGCTATTGTTTAACATTTCTAAAATGGTTCTTCTCGGAAGTTCGCTCATGTAATCTTTTTTGCCTTGTAGCGGATTTTAAAACCGCCTTACCTGAAGCCTCAGTTTAGGAGGTTTTCGCCTCTAAAGCTTTGTTAGGGAAGTAGATAACAATCATAGAAATCTCGGTGTGGCTGCGAGCGATCGCTTCTGGTTCGCTACCCAAGGCAGGAAAACCCGGTATATCAGGATGGGTTCCAGTCGTTAAAATCAGTAAATCATCCGTGGTCAGGCTCTTAGACACCTTATTGACAAAATTGCCTCGTACCCGCTCAATGGGAACATCTGACTTTAACCCCACAGATTCAACATTCAGGGGAGTACTTCTAGCATTGGTCATTACCTGCAACAATTGCAGCGATGCCTTGAGTTCATTCGCCAAGATTTGGGCAAGAGTTACCGTTTGCCCAAAGGAACCAGATTTCGTTTCTGTCTCTGTGAAAGCTAAAAATACTCGGTTCGTATTCTCAATCGGTTGAGGAAAGCGGGAGATTAAGACAGGAACAGTCGCTTGTCGCGTTACCTTATCAATCACACTGCCAAAGAAGTTGTCTCGATAGGTAGAGTATCCCTTCCAGCCACAAACAATCAAATCAGCGTTCCGCTCTTGGGCAACTCGGACAATCCCCTTAGCAATGGAGCTATCCACGCGTCCAATCGGTTCAACAGCGGTGACAGCCGCATGAGCAACGGTTTCGGCGGCGGCAAGAAGCTGGGCTTGCTGGGTCTTTGCTTCTGGGGGAATCGCCCCATTTCTATCAGATAAAACATGCAGGGGGAGCAGCGTCCCGTTTGACTGTTTCGCCAAAATCAGTGCTAGTTGTAGGAGATTATCTTCTGTGTTGGGGTTGGCAACAGGAACTAAGATGCGTAGGCTTTTATCTAGGCTTTCACCAGATTGTTGTTTCCCACTCGTGGCTGGCTTTGCCACCTCTGACTTAATATCCCGTCCCCAACGTTCAGTAATCCAAGGTGAAGCAATACAGGTAAATAAAATCATGGCAATAATGCCATTGACTGTGGCTTGATCGACTAATTCGATGCGAAACGCCACTGTAATCGCGGCTAGGGTAGAAGCGGCTTGCGCCATAGAAAGACCAAACATCACCATGATGCTAGGAAACTGAAAGTTAAACAGTTTTCCTGAACCCCAAGCTGCGGCGTACTTACTAATGATTTCTGCAACAATCATGACGCCAGCAACGAGAAGCGATCGCGGTTCGCTCAGTAAAATCAGCGGGTCAATCAACATCCCTACCGAAATCAGAAAAAATGGCACAAACAAAGTATTGCCAATAAACTGAATCCGATTCATCAAGGGGCTGAGTTGAGGAATCAGTTGTGTAATCGCAATTCCTGCCAAAAATGCGCCAATGATCGGCTCAATTTCGATTACCCCCGCGCCATAAGACACCACAAATAATGTGGCAACAACAAAGGTAAACTCTGCACCCTCATCATGACCGAAGCGTCGAAAAAACCAGCGCCCGACTTTAGGAACTCCCCACAGCGTTACAAAGGTATACACGATTAAGGAAGGAATCAGGGTGAACCAAAAGCCAAGGGTGAGACTGCCTTCGTGCGCTTTCACTACAACAGCCAGGACGAGTAGGGCTAAGACATTAGTAATTAACGTTGCCCCCAAGGTGGCTGTCACCGCCTGCGATCGCATAATTCCTAACTTGCTTAAGATGGGCAACGCCAGTAGGGTGTGGGAGGCAAAACAAGACGCTACTAAGACGGCGGCGAGGAGGTTGTAGCCTAGCAGCATCATGGCAGCAGTTCCTATCGCCATGGGCAAGGCAAATGTGGCTAACCCAAAGACGGCGGCTTTATCGCCGTTGTATTTCAGGTCATCTAGACTCGTTTCTAGTCCCGCCATGAACATGAGAAACAACAGTCCTACTGTTCCGAGTAGAACAATGGTGCTGTCTCGTTCTAAAACGCCGAGTCCAGAAGGCCCGACAACTACCCCTGCCAAAATCAAACCGACAATGCCAGGTAGCCTTAACCGCTGAAATACTAGCGGGGCGACCAGCATAATCGCCATGATGACCAGAAATACTAAAACTGGGTCAGTGATTGGCTCAGAGAAGATTGAAAGACCCAGAACATTAGGAAGCGATCGCTGCCAGTTTTCGAGTTGGTGCAAAATACTTTCCATAGAGTTTCTAAACTATTGTTTTTTGGAAAAACTCTGTCAGCTATAGCAAGTTAGATTTGTGTTTATATCTAAAGACAGATTTCCTTTCCCAAAATTAATGTGATAGCAGAGGAAACTCGCACAGCCTAACCCTTGCCAATTAAATACGGCTTAATGACGGCGGGTATTACAAAGCCGCAGCAACAGTGACAGGAAGCGAATAATTGTGGCGATCGCAACTGCCCAAATACCCAACCGCAGACATAACTAGCTGGCAAATTGACTTGGCTTCCTCAACATCCAAATCGCTCATTTCAGCCGCATCAAACTCAGCTGTGCTACCATCTGAAAAAATCTTTATATATCACTTGCGATCCAATGAGCAAGGTTCTGGTGTTAAACGCCTCCTTCGAACCGCTCAACATCACCAACTGGCGACGGGCGGTTGTTTTGTTGATCAAAGGTAAAGCCGAACAAGTTGAACATAACGGCTTATACGTTTACTCGGAGTTTCCACTCCCAACGGTAATTCGGCTACGTTACTATGTCCGCGTTCCCTATAAAGAAATTCCCCTAACGCGCCGTAATATCCTCCATCGAGATAGTCATACCTGTCAATACTGCGGTTACACGGGGGACGACTTAACCCTAGACCACGTTATTCCCCGTTCCCGTCATGGAGGTGATTCCTGGGAAAACATTGTCACAGCTTGTGTCCGTTGCAATGTCAAGAAAGGCAACCGAACTCCTAAAGAAGCCAACATGATATTGCGGCATCAACCTCGCCGACCCTACAGTAGTCTCCATTTTGAAGTGGCTAAACACGTCAAAGGTGGTTTACATCAAGAGTGGCGAAAGTATGTAATTGGTCTTTAATTACCCCTGTCTAACCTAAAAAGCACAGTTTTTTTATAGTTCCTCTAAAAGAGGTTGTTGGGTAAAACGCGGCTCCTGACGGGGGGACATTTTTAGGGGAGTCCGCAGGTTGAACCAAACGCCGACTTGACATCAGTTCTGTTTTCCGAGCCAGCCTTGTCTCATTTCCCTACTCGGAGTTACGCATTTAGATTGATATCGTAAAACACAACGGCTAAATGCTTCCTAGATTACTGTTATTTTGTCAAGATAGTAGTGGACTGATTATAGATCCAGATTATTCATAGCTGCTTCAAAAAAACAGCCACCCTGACTGCACTGGCGAAGTTACTATTATCTTGCACTTTTTTACCCAACATGTCATCGAATTCTCTCAAGTCTCCTAAACAAGATTCTAAACTCACCGCGTCGCCTCCAGAGCCGACGCTCCGTGAATCTAAAGAGAAAGAATCTACTACAGCCAGCAGCAGTAACTCCCGTCAGAAACGGTGGTTAGAAGCCTCTTCAGAGCCGAAAGTTTCGGAGCTACGCAATATCTTAGAGCTGCACCGCTCTGAACGGCAACTCATTGTTATTCAGGATTTCCCAGACCCTGATGCGCTCTCCAGTGCTTGGGCGTACCAACTGATTGCCCAACAACACAATATCCAAACAGATATCGTGTATGCGGGTACTCTGAGCCATCAGGAAAATGTTGCCCTAGTCAAGTTGACCGGTTTACCTGCAAAACGCTGGGGTGTGCAGACCTTAAAAGACCGGGATTGGTCTACTTATCAAGGTTGTGTTCTGATTGATAATCAGGGAACCACGAGCCAACTCTTACCTTGGATAAAGCAAGCGGGTCTGCCGATTACCGTCATCATCGACCACCACAAAATGCAGGAAGATTTAAACGCGGAATTTATCGACCTGCGACCTCAGACGGGTTCCACAGCCACCCTGATGGCGCAGTACTTGCAGGGGGGGTTACTGAAGCTAGACGGTAACGACAGCGACCACATCAAGTGTGCGACGGCTCTGATGCATGGTCTGCGCTCGGATACCAATCGACTCATGCAGGCGCAGGAAGAAGACTTTATGGCGGCGGCGTATCTGAGTCGCTTCTACGATGTCCAATTATTGAATGCGGTGCTACAGACAGCACGGTCTAAACGTGTGATGGATGTAATTGAGCGATCGCTAAAAAACCGCCTCCTCCAAAACAACTTCTCCATCGCTGGTGTCGGCTACCTCCGCTACGATGACCGAGATGCTATCCCCCAAGCGGCTGACTTTCTGGTGACTGAAGAGAATGTTCACACAGCCGTTGTTTATGGGATTGTACACGACGAGGATGAAGACTTAGAGGTGGTGATTGGCTCTTTGAGAACTAATAAACTCACCCTTGATCCAGACGAGTTCATCAAAGAAGCTTTCGGTCAAGATAGCCACGGACGCTTCTTTGGAGGTGGGCGCATGACGGCGGGTGGTTTTGAAATCCCCATGGGCTTCTTAGGCGGCTTTAATGAAAGTGCTGAGTATACCAAGATGAAATGGGAAGTGTTTGACATCCAACTCAAGCAAAAACTTCTGCGTTTGATTAGCCCAGAAGATACTGTGATTCATACAGATTAGGGACTGTGAGAAGTTTTTGGCTGTTAGTTGTTAGCGAAAAAAGGTTTTGGCGATCGCGAGTAACTAACAACCCATGAGGAAGTAGAGAGCAAAAGGGAGAGACCGCCTAGTTGCCAAATGTCACCTCCTCGCCCAACACTGAGAACTCATAAGCTGAGAACTTCGATCATGGAACTTTACCTAATTCGCCACGGAATTGCTGTGGAGCGAGACGCCTGTATTAGTGATGAAGACCGCCCCCTGACTGATAAGGGGCGTCAGAAAACTGACAAGGTAGCCAAACGTCTGCGGGATATGGGATTGCGCTTCGACATGATTTTGGCATCCCCGCTAGTGCGATCGCGTCAAACCGCTGCTATCCTGAAAGCCGCTAACCTCAGCTCCCACATGCAAGAGTTTCCCCCCTTGGCTCCTGAGGGTAATATCCAAGACTGGATTAGCTGGCTAGAAACCCAACGACGTCAGGATGCCAGTAAAGTACAGTGTCTGGCTCTAGTTGGTCATCAACCTAACTTAGCAAACTGGGCAGAAACCTTAGTCTGGGGTCAGATCAAAGAAAAACTAGAGTTAAAAAAAGCCGGGGTCATTGGCTTACATCTACCGGATTCAGGAATGCCTATCGCCAAGAGCGAGTTGTTCTTACTCACTTCACCGAAATGGCTGATTTAGAGCAGGGAGCAGGGGAGCAGGGGTGCGGAGGAGCAGGGGAGCAGGGGTGCGGAGGAGTAGGGGAGAACCTCTTACCCTTCATACTTCATACTTCATACTTCATCCTTCATCCTTCACACTTCACACTTTCTCCCCTACTCAGCACTCAGGACTCAGCACTCTGCCTTCATCCTTCATAAAGCTTGACCATTTTTCACCATGCCCTGACAGTGTGGCGTCTTGTGAAAATGATTTTGGTAAAAGGGGCAACTCTTCAGTACTTTCTGGTAAGTTAGCCTGAGAAGGTTTAATGTCACGTTGTTAGCCACATGAACGTCTGCGAGTACAAGCCAGGTTTAGAAGGTATTCCCGCTGCCCAATCCAGTATCAGCTACGTTGATGGTAAGCAAGGCATACTGGAATATCGCGGCATTCGCATCGAAGAACTCGCAGTCAAAAGTACGTTTTTAGAAACTGCGTATCTCTTGATTTGGGGCGAACTGCCGAACAAAGAAGAACTAGAAACATTTGAAAACGAAATTCGCTATCATCGGCGGATTAAGTACCGCATTCGGGACATGATGAAATGTTTTCCCGAAACCGGGCATCCCATGGACGCTCTGCAAGCTTCAGCAGCGGCATTGGGTCTTTTTTACTCAAAACGAGCCTTAGATAACCCGGCTTATATCCGAGAAGCGGCGGTACGGTTGCTGGCGAAAATTCCCACGATGGTGGCAGCGTTTCAGCTGATGCGGAAGGGGAACGACGCGGTTAAACCGAATGATGAGTTGGACTATGCAGCTAACTTTTTGTATATGCTCAATGAGCGGGAACCCGATCCGCTGGCGGCTCGTATTTTCGATATTTGTTTGACGCTGCACGCCGAACACACGATTAACGCTTCAACCTTCTCCGCAATGGTTACGGCTTCGACATTGACTGACCCCTATGCGGTCGTCGCGTCGGCGGTGGGAACCCTTGCGGGGCCCTTGCATGGGGGAGCGAACGAGGAAGTGATCACGATGCTGGAAGAAATTGGCTCGGTGGAGAACGTTCGCCCTTACCTAGATCGGTGTTTTGAGGAAAAATCGAAAATTATGGGTTTTGGTCACCGTGTTTATAAGGTGAAAGACCCGCGAGCAACGATTTTGCAAGAACTTGCCGAACAGCTATTTGAGAAGTTTGGTCGTGACCAGTACTATGACATCGCCATTGAAATGGAACGGGTTGTTGAAGAACGACTGGGCGAAAAAGGTATTTATGCGAATGTAGACTTTTATTCAGGGCTGGTGTATCGGAAGCTGGGAATTCCGACTGACTTGTTTACTCCGGTATTTGCGATCGCTCGTGTGGCGGGTTGGCTGGCTCACTGGAAAGAGCAGTTGGGAGAAAATCGCATCTTCCGTCCTACTCAGATTTACCGTGGTCGTCGCGATGCCTCCTACACTCCAATTAAGGAACGAATGTAGAGCGTCGGGTGTATCTTCGAGGCGATCGCCTGATTCCTGTTAAAGGCGAACTACGCTTATTTCTAGAACAGGTTACTTGTTGTGGCAGTATTCTAGAAGCATGAAGTCACCTTTCCAACGCCAGCCGCCGTCTACAGAGCAAACCGTTCCTGCCAAATCTTCAGGACTAGGAACCTTCGGTGGAGTTTATACTCCGTCGCTTCTGACCATCCTCGGCGTGATTATGTATCTGCGCTTTGGGTGGGTGGTTGGTAATGTTGGCTTGATTGGCACGCTGATCATTGTCACTCTCGCCACCTCGATCACCTTTTTGACAGCACTTTCAATTAGCGCGATCGCTACTGATAGGGTTATACGAACGGGTGGAGCCTACTACATGATTAGCCGCTCCCTCGGCATTGAAACGGGAGGAGCGGTGGGGATTCCCCTCTACTTTGCCCAAGCCCTCTCCGTTGCCCTCTACACCATTGGCTTTGCCGAAAGTGTTGTTGCAGTCTTTGGAAACCTCAACCAGCTTTATGTAGCATTGGCTACTACTGTATTTGTTGCCATCCTAGCGCTGACTTCTGCCAGCTTGGCGATTCGCGCCCAGTACATCATCATGGCAGCGATCGTTCTCTCTTTAGTTTCACTACTGCTTGGGCAGCCGATAGAAAACACACAGATTGAGATGTGGGGGGCAGCCGATCGCCTCTCCGAACCTTTCTGGGTTGTCTTTGCCGTCTTTTTCCCCGCCGTGACGGGCATTATGGCAGGGGTAAATATGTCGGGTGACTTGCGCGACCCGATTCGCTCTATCCCTAAAGGGACGCTAGCCGCTGTAGGAACAGGATATATCATCTACATGGGTTTGCCCGTCATCCTAGCAATGAGAGCAGATGCAACAACGCTGATTGCAGAACCCCTGATTATGCAGCGGATAGCATTTTGGGGGCCGGCAATTCTCCTAGGAGTCTGGGGAGCAACCCTTAGTAGCGCCATTGGTAGTATTTTAGGGGCACCTCGCGTCTTACAGGCACTAGCGCGGGATGGAGTTTTGCCCCAGTGGTTGAGCTTTTTGGGTACAGGGAGTGGGCGAGACGACGAACCTCGCATTGGTACGGCTGTTACTTTGGTTGTGGCGACAGCGGCTGTTTACGTTGGCGAATTAAACTTGATCGCCCCCGTGCTGACGATGTTCTTTCTTACTACCTATCTGGTATTGAACCTCTCAGCAGCCATTGAAGGTTTTTTACAAAGTCCGTCTTTCCGTCCTTCCTTTCGCGTTCACTGGTCGTTATCCCTGTTAGGGGCGATTGGCTGCCTCGCTGTCATGTTTTTGATCAACGCTGTTGCCACAGTAGCAGCGGCGGTAATCATCCTAGGGATTTACTTTTGGCTACAACAACGGGAACTGCGAGCCACTTGGGGAGATACCCGGCGCGGTATGTGGCTGACGCTGATACGGACTGCCATATTTCAAATTGGTCATCAGCCGGATACGAAAAATTGGCGACCTCATATCCTCGTCCTTTCTGGGTCACCGACAAAGCGTTGGTCGTTGATTGAATTAGCCGATGCCCTGACCCACAATCGGGGACTAGTGACGGTGTCTAGCGTTCTCCCTAGCGGTTCGCGAGATATTGCCCAGCAAGCCAAACTTGAAGCAACAATTCGCGACTATCTCGACCGTCGAGGTGTGCAAGCGTTGGTGCGGTTGGTAACTGCCCCCGATCCGTTTGAGGGAGCAAAGCAACTGGTGGAAACTTATGGTCTTGGCCCCCTTGTGCCGAATACGATTTTGCTGGGAGATAGTGAGGAATCCTCGCGGCGCGATCGCTACTGTCAGATGATCAACCAGCTCCACCGCGCCAAGCGTAACGTAGTGATCCTGCGGGAAAATACCGCCAAGGGTTTTGGTTCGCGCCGACGCATTGATGTCTGGTGGGGTGGTGGTGTGCAAGCCAACGGTGGCTTGATGTTGCTTTTAGCCTATCTCCTACGCTCCGATATTGACTGGCGCAACGCTGAGATTTGCCTGAAATTAGTTGTTCCTAACGAAGCCGCTGCCCAAGCTGCACGGGCAAATGTTGAAGGTCTCGTCAAGCAGATACGCATTGGGGCATCTTCCCAAATCTTAGTGGCAGATGGACGTTCCTTTGATACTATTCTTCATGAATCATCCGAGAAAGCCGATCTCATTTTCCTCGGCATCGCTACACCAAAAGACAACTTCAGCGATTACTACGAAAACTTACAAGCACGCGCCGCCAATCTTCCCACAACCCTTCTGGTACTTGCCGCTCCTGATTTTGCCTTTGGAGAAGTACTGACGGATGTTTAAGAAAGTTTGCGTTTTGAATTTTTAGTTAGGTTTTTCAAACTTGACCTGGTAAATCCAAAGCAATCAACAAAGCTTGATTCAATAAATCCATTACTTCTTCACTTAGCATTCCTCGTAAACGCAATAAGCGAGTTTTGGATAATACCCGTACCTGATCTGCCATAGCGATAGAGTTGTTGGTTAATCCACCATCCGGAGCTTGAATTAGCGCCTGAGTTGGATAAACTCGTTTACCAGTTTGATAAGTAGTGCAGGGAATAGCCAAAACTACAGGACTATAGACATTGATTGCATCTCGACTAGCGATAATGACTGGACGGGTTCCCCCTTGTTCTGAACCCTCGACAGGTTCAAGTCGAGCATCATAAACTTCTCCCCGCTTCATGCTGGGGATTCTCCCAATTGCAAGGCTTCCCAACTGGCTACGGCAAACTCAGCCTCCATCTGTAGCACTTGAGCTTGATACTCTGGGTCTTGTGCCATTTCAGCTAGTGCTGCATCAATTTCTGTCCGTTTGAGTGCTTCCAGCTCATGTAGAAGTGCCTGCGCTACAAACTCATTGCGACTCTTAGCTTTTCCTTGGCTCACTGCTTTGTCAGCCGCAGCTAACAGTTTTGCAGGTAGAGTTATTGTCGTGCGGACAGTCTGATTTTTCATAGCTATCTTGATGCTTAGAATGATGTTGATAATGGCATCACCTTGAGCATAGCGTAAAAACCCTCATCAGTTAGGAAGCGATCGCTCCTCCTTCTGTGCCATACCAGCGATCGCCTTTGACAGTGCAGCAGCTTCAACATTACGGTTGATAAACTTGACTTGACCGGAGGTTAATGTTGATTCGCTACTGCCTGTTATTTTTCATTCCAATCTGGAAATTAAATAGCTGTGTTCTTACTAAGAGTGTAGAACCAGAAATCGTCGCCTCCAGTAATTCTGAACAACACTCAGAGTTAAGCGAACCACAAGTAAGTTCATCTAGTCAGGATGACCAGTGTTTTAATCATCAAAGACTTCTCTAGGAAATATCACTTCGCAGAGGAAGTTCTAGAAATCGCCCTACAGTTGCTGAATGAATGCGATCGCGTTGTCTAAAACTCTGCCAAGCAGCCATTAACTACTATCTAAATTGATAGGTCATGGATTTTTGGAATAGTGTGATCGCAGAGAGAGTCATTATGAACCTGCTTGGCTTCTCGGTGGAGATGGGAGGCTGAAGCTTATCTGTCGGAGTTGAGCGTTATGTGACCTTGAGAGCTGTTGGTGAGACAGATCTTCTAGATTATCGGTGAAATATATTCAAACCATAAAATGCTAAAGCTATAATTGAAGATTGATGAATTTTTGATTTATGTCTTGTGAGTTAACTTGAAGTAGATAAATGCATAGAAGAGATTTAATTAGTAGAGGGTACTTTCCTAAAGAACTTCCTCCACCATTCAAAACCGACTCTCTCGCCAACTTTGCTGTAACTAATCCATCTTTACAGTCAGCTTCCAAAGCCACTTCAAAACTGTATTCACATAGCCATGTTAAGTATGGATCTTTAAGAAGAAAACTGAGCATACCAAATCCAGTTTTCTTTTTAGAAACCACTAAAATAATAGAAAGTCACTGGGCTGACATAAAATTGATAACCCAAAAATCTCATTTATCAAAAAGTCAACCTATTCATACACCACATCCAAAACGCAATCGTTCAATTTCTCCTCTACTTGATTTCTCTGATTTACCTAAAGAAAGAGCTAAGAACAGAGCAATTGGTCGATATGCTTTACAAACAGATATTTCACAGTTCTATCAGTCTATCTACACACACAGCATTCCTTGGGCTGTACACGGAAAGGAAATTGCCAAAAACCAAAGAAGCAATTTCTCTCTATTTGGAAATCAGCTTGATAAATTGGTTCGCAATAGCCAGGATGGACAAACAATGGGAATCCCCATTGGTCCTGATACTTCGCTAGTTATCGCTGAATTAATACTTTGTGCGTCGGATATAGAATTGGAAAAACGACTTGCAAGCTTGTGTGCATATCCCTATAGAGGTTTTCGTTATAGCGATGATTACGAACTTATATTTTTAACACGCTCAGAAGCCGAAACAGCTTTAAGTTATCTTCAACAAGTCTTATCATACTTTGAGCTGACACTTAATCCTAACAAAACTAGAATTACTGAGTTGCCATGCTCTTTAGATGCTATCTGGGTCTTAGAAATATCTGATTATAAGTTTAGCGATAAAAAGCTTGCTCAAATGCAAGATCTGATTCGTTATTTTGATCGAGCTTTTCAAATTGCTAGAGAGATTCCTCAAGAGCCAGTGCTTAAATATGCCATTGCAAGAATTGGAAACTTCGACGAACTTCATCACGATAATTGGTCATTGCTCGAAAGCCTACTCTTGCAATCAATGACAATAGAAGCTAGCACTTTACGCGATGCTTTATCAATATTTCAAAGCAAACAAGTTAAGAATTATCCAATTGATCTAGACTCTCTTGAGAAAAATCTGAATTTGCAAATCCTCCAGCACGCCCCACTTGGACATAGTAGCGAAGTCGCTTGGGCAATATGGTCAATAATCGTCTTTAAGTTAGCTATACATAAAGAAGCAGCCCAGGTAATTTCTGATATGGAAGATTCTATTGTTGCTATTGTGGCTCTGGATGCACAGAAAAGAGGAAGAATTCCAGCCAGGTTAAGTACAAAGAAATGGGAACAGTTTCTAACCGAAGATGAACTGTATGGTAATCAGTGGCTACTCTCATATGAGGCAAATCTTCAAGGATATCTGCCTACTGGGTATGATCATGTCTCCAAAGATTCTTGGTTTTCTCAACTAAAGCAAAATGGTATTGCTTTTTACGATCAATCTGTACCACTTATCATTCCTCCTGGAGACACTAGTGGTCCTTCTGGTGAAGTATAAACTCTGAGTTTACACCCTAAAAGTTAGAGTGGTTCCGCAGGCTAACACTGTGGTGCAGCGAATAGAAGGGAAATCTCGGTGCTGAGTTCTAGGTTACTTGCCGCCACTGACCCTTACCGCTAAACTACTGAATCCAATCACTTATATTCCCTTGATGAAGTGCCTGATAACGAGTTTGGGCTTTGAGCTTTCTGAGAACATTTTTATATGGAACTTCACAGTACTCTCAGTAATAATGAGACGATCACCAATATCGCGATCACGTTGTCTCAAACTCTGTCAAGCATCCGTCAACTCCTACCTAAATCGATAGGTTATGGATTTTTTACGTAGGGCGATCGCAGAGTGAGACAATTAAATTAAATGAAAGACGTAGGGAAGATTTCGGTAACTTTCTGAATATGCCTGCAAAACTCTCTGGGCCATACCAACCTCTTCTTCTTCGTATTCTGCATGGCTTTACTAGTCTTTTCGTAATTGCCGCGATTTTGACCGCCTATTGGACATACGATGTCTACGACGGACGATGGGGAAGAATTCCCTTGCCTAAGTTGAAGGAAATAGAAGGAATTCATGGCACCTTTGGGCTATATGCCTTACTTGTATTCCCTCTATTTGCTCTATACGCTTTCCATCGTGGGCAAAAAAGACTTATCCAGCAGGATTCTGTGGGAAAACTTGGACAGTTGGGTAAACCGATATGGTGGTACACGCTGCATCGAGTCATTAACACCCTGGCTATCTTGGCACTGACTTTTGCCGTTTTCTCCGGCAAGATGATGGATGAAAAGTGGCTACCTAAGGGAGAGCTTGACCATAGTTGGTATTATGCTCACCTCATTTCATGGGTGGTGATGGTTGGCTGCATCGCCTTGCATCTCTTGATGAGTGCCAAGGTAGGAGGAGTTCCCCTTCTCTTGTCAATATTAAGTTACCAATTTCGCCCTAAAGATAGTCCTGCTTTGTGGCGAGAAAATATTCTTCAATGGTGGTATGGTTTGCGACCGACTTTAGCTAAAGAGTGGTTGAAACTGTCTTTTCCCCTCAAGGTTCTAGAGATTATCGTGTTGATGAGCATAACTGCTGCTTGGATTATTTCACTCTTTAAGTAGCCGCTTAGCCTGAACGCGATCGCGTGGGACTAGCGATTAGGCAAACAACAGCTCAGCTTTACTGGCGATGATTCTTCCTCTGAGTCTGATGCATTTACATAACATAAGCTTATCGCTGGTGACGAAAGTTGCTTGATTATGATGTCCTATACGCGCAACAACTTAGTATTCATGCCCAGGCGATCGCTCTGTTTCTTCGACTCCTTGCATTAAGTGACAGCGCTTTGGAGATAAGTACTACTGCAAGCAGATGACGATTGGATATCTTGCCAGATCCAATCTCATAATGCTTATTTTTTTCTATCACAATCATAGATATTACTCATGGAAGGAATCCTGTAGTTAACTAACTCTTTAGTAAATAATAAATACCAGTCTATGAATAATTCATTCCATCGTGGACATACCTAATTGCCCCTTGGGTAGTACCAACGGCAACGTGTGTATGAATAACTGACTTATCTTTGAAGCCTATGAAATTGCGTTGTATCCCTAGACATTGGTGGCGATCGCTTAAGTATTTTTCCTTACTCTTCATGGGATTATTCCTTACAATTTTGTTGGCGGACTATCCTATGTCTGCGATCGCCCCTTGGGCGGTGCCACAGGCAATCGCACAAAGCGCAATGCCAGAGCCAATTGCACAGCGGCCCATGCAAGAAATTCGTGGGGTTTGGATGACTGAAAATGACCATGACATTCTCAGCGATCGCACCAAAATGCAAGAGGCTGTGAGTCAATTAGCACGGTTGAACCTCAATACGATCTATCCAGTGGTGTGGAATTCTGGCTACGTACTGTATCCGAGTGCTGTAGCTCAACGGGCAGAGATTCAACCATTTATTCGCCAAGGCTTACAGGGGCAAGATATCCTCGCTGATCTGATTACTCAATCCCATCGCCAAGGGTTGCTCGTAATTCCCTGGTTTGAGTTCGGCTTCATGGCTCCTCCTACATCGGAACTGGCATTAAATCATCCGGAGTGGCTGACGCAACAGCGGGATGGTAACCAAACTTGGATTAGTGCAGCAGGTGAGGTTGTGTGGCTCAATCCCTTCTTGCCAGAGGTGCAGAAGTTCATCACCGATCTCGTGCTAGAAGCCGTTACCCAATATGATGTTGATGGCATTCAGTTTGACGATCACACCAGCTTACCCAATGTATTTGGCTATGATAGCTACACGCTGGCTTTGTACAAACAGGAAACCAAGAAAGATGCACCTGCCAATCCCCAAGATCCCGAATGGGTGCGCTGGCGGGCTGATAAAATTACAGCGTTCGTGACCCAACTCAACCAAGCTGTAAAACAGAGAAAGCCCAATGCAATATTCTCCGTTTCCCCTAATCCCTATGTCACGGCTTACAATACTTACCTACAAGACTGGCTGACTTGGGTGCGGCAGGATATTGTGGATGAGCTAATTGTGCAGGTTTATCGTCCTGATTTGCAAAGTTTTCTCAACCAGATTACCCGACCTGAAATTCAAGAGGTGCAACAAAAGATCCCAACCGGAGTTGGTGTGCTAACAGGCTTAAGAAATAAGCCAGTTGCGATGTCACTGATTCAGGCTAAGGTAAACTCGGCACGCGATCGCGAATTGGGTGTATCGTTCTTCTACTATGAAAGCCTTTGGGACGAAGGCCCCGAACCCATTACAGAACGGCAATCTAACTTTCAAGCTCTCTTCAACCTCCCCGCTTCCCGCTTTGCGATGAGATAAGGCACTACAGAGGGTACATCTGCATCTCAGGACTTACGCAAAATTCTCCGTTAGACACTATCTATAAAGTAGGGGGTTAGCATAAGCAACCTACTAGTAGAGTTGCCGCGTAAGTCCTGCATCTGTAGATCCGCACTGATGTGTTCCCGTAGCAGAGGATGTCGCACAAGGGACAATTGCTGTAATTCTCCAGCCTCCGATCTCTCACAACAATCCCCGATAATGAATAAACACCAAAATAGCCGCCCAAGAACCCAACGCGACTTTGACGGCGACTAGGATGTTGAGCAGGGGAATGACTCCGCCGCTGAAAAGTGCGCCCAACTCTCCGTGCGGTAATTCTAATCCGGCTAGAGTTATAACCGACAGGACAATGAAAATCAGAACCGAAACCTTCTCCCATATAGCGGCGTTCCAGCGTTTGTAGATCGCCTGCATCCACTCCGATGATGAGGTAATCGCCACCAAACCGATCGCAGTTCCACCCGCAACTCCAGCCGCAAAACCACCTCCTGGACTCAGATGCCCCCGAATCGCCAGTTCGATACCCACCATCGCGGCAATTGTTGCTCCTAGACGCGCCATAACAATGGATGGTTGATCGGTGAACCGATAAACCGTGCAGAAAGGTCTTTCATCAGCCAGCAGAAACTTTGCACCCATGACCGCGATCGTAAATACCACCACTTCAAAGATCGTGTCATACAGCCGATTCCTGAGAATGACAGCCGTAACGGCATTAGGTACTCCACTCTCTTGTACAAGCGTTTGGACGATCGAGAGCGATAAGTCCGGTGTTGGATTGGGCATGATCAGGAATTTGACAAACAGCGCTATCCCCGCTGCAATGTAAACCCATTTCATTGATGTTTCTCCTCTGAATCTGATGCATTTACATAGGTTAGGCTTGTCGCTGGTGACGAAAGTTCGGCTTGCATGATCTCATAGAGGCGTTGAACTCTAGTCGCCGTGTGATAGGGTTGCTTTTCGGCTTCAGGCAGCGCCTGGTTTTGAGCATCGTGTTCCGATCTGGCACAAGTTGCATGGACTTCTTTGTCGATCAACGCTCGGTGCAAAGCCTGCGTATTCGTGAACGGGACTACCTCAACACGCATATAGTGTTTGTGAAAAATTGAACGCATGTCATCCATCAGTTGCTTAAAATGGTCACACTCCTGCGGAGTCGCTACGCTAACGGCTTTGCCGTCTGGTAGAGACTCGTCATCTGTCTCGATTGCCTTTGGCACTGCGCTTTGCACAATCGGCTCGTCTTCGAGTACACCAAGACGCATCACCAGGGATGAACGCACCGCGATCGCATAAAGCGTAATCGCCAGCAGAGTGCCCATCAAGGCTTGCGTCAAAGCAACATCCGCCGCCCCCAAAACCGCAAATACCAATGCTGCCACCGCTCCCAGTATTCCCTGGATTACTAAGGCATGGTAAGGATTAGTCTGAAGTACCAACATCAACGCGGACAACGGCAGCAGGGCAGTTATGACATAGATATAGCTATCATTCATCGCTCCCTCCCGTGCTGGAAGAGTATGCTAATACATACCCCAGCACTGTATTCCAGATTGCTAAGGTGATAATGCCCAGGACAAGCAGCGGCCATTCGCCCGGTCTCTTCAGGAGCAGTCCGACGATGATGAGCATGCTCCCTAGGGTATCTGCAACCGAAAGAGTATGTAGCTTGAATAATACCGAGCGGTGACCGACTAGGGGAAAGGTTCCCCAAAACCAGAAGAAAATTCCTATACCTATGAAGGTATAACTAAGCGCGTTGATCATAGTTCATTGATGCGTTTAAGGACTTGTGCCAACAACATTAATCCGGCATTACCTACACTTAGGATGATTACTCCTGTAACACCGAGCATCCAATCATCCCGTAAGATGGATACGACTAGAATCATGATTGATGTCTTGGTCGCAATACTTGAAAATGCCAACATCTTCTGCCAGATATTCTCATCCTGCCAAGCCTCGTACATGGGTATGAGCAGAGCCAGAATCATTGCAATCAGTACCAAGTTCATGCCTTTTTCCTCCGTCGTACCCAGTGGACTTCGTACCAGCCCTCTTCGTGGTACTTCAAGACAATGGACTTGGGCGTAAAGGTGATCAGGAATATATCCAGGAAGATGAGTCCAGGTGTCCGTCCGGCTTTGACTCGTTCCATCGTCACATCTTCGTGATTATGGGGACGGAAGATGATTTCAAATGCCTCCATATACGCTTGGGGAATCGCCACGAGGGTTTCCCACAGCACGCGCAGCCAATCCTTTAAGGCTTCCGGGGTTTTGGGGCGTCCCGGTAATAGGAGTGCGACACTGACGCCGATGATGATATTTGCCACACTCAGATTGGCGGTGAGCAAAAACCAGATAGCCAGTCGCAATATCAGATTCAGATGTCCAATCATGGTTATCCAACACTTTGACGAAATGAACTTAAGTAAGAACGGAGACCATAAACTCCCGCCACACCTAAAAGCTCTAGGTTGTGAGCCGCATTGTGGTCAGCATGGGTGAGGTAGCCACAATGAACGCACTTAAACCTGTCGCCTTTTCGGTTTCGTCTGTCCCATCTGTTGCAGCGAGAGCAAAACTGTGAGGTCTTAAAGGGATCTTTGACCACAAGCTGAATTCCCTCCTCCTCACACTTCCGTTCCAACAACTGCACCAAAGTGCGATAAAGCCAATGAGACAACCGCCTGTTAAACACGCGAGAGAACGTCTCCCGTTTTCCGTGTTTAACCTTCTTCAAGTCCTCAATACTAAGGACTTTTATCGAAGACCAATCAACGGATTTCAGTGCATAACCCAGCATCGATTTAATTTCAGTACGGGTGTGTTTTTGCCGCTTCTTGAAGCCTTGAATTCGTTGATAAATACCTTCTCCAACTACTTGGCAGTTGCTAAACACGACACCGCTTTTGTAGTTGGAATCCATGCCAACTACCCTACCAAATGTTCTCAAGGGAGGTCGTTGTTTCTCAAAAATAAAATCAATCCACAGGCATCCCTTCCTCAAGCCCATGCGGATAGTTTTAGATATCTGCCAGCCTGAAGCCAATCGTTGATTGATAAGTTTTGTGGACTTGACAGGAATAATTAGTTTTGGCGCACCAGAGCCAATCAGTTTTACGCACCAATCAAAGCCATCTCCTTTGAAAGGTTTAATAGTAACGAAATGGTAAAACAGTGTGACAGTGTGCCATCTTAATTGAGGCTTACGCTTGCTGTACTTTTTGTGTTGAGAACGAACGCACTCACTCGCTTGTTTGGCTAGGGCTTGTCCCAAGCGGGTTGTGATGCCAAACCTCTGTCTTGCCCTGTGGACGGTAGGCAAGTCAGCCAGCTTCCCGGAAAAGTCTTTTCGCTGCCAAAACAGGTCAATAAAATACTGCATGACATCGTGACATTGAAACAAGAATTGACGCACAATCTCGGATTTACCTGCATTCAGGTCATTCAGGTAAACTCTTGCCGTGCGCTTCATCAGATTCTTGTTTCGCTTCGATGCCATTACTCTATTTCCTCTAATAAGGCTTTAATAGTCGCTTGGGTTTTGTTTTTGTGCCGTCTTTGCTCTACCATTGCTGAAAGCATAGCCAAGAAACTCAAAGTTTTTGGAAATTACTTATCATGCCAACACCATCCAGAAGAGTAGGAGCAACATTAGACTCATTCCACCGATCAGATGCTCAAATTGCTCCACAACACGGGGCAGCTTGAGTACGGATCGTTTAAAAATTAAAAGATACGCCAACCAACCAAGACCGATGGTTGCGAGTGGTTTTACGATATTCGCAAGGGTATAAGCCTCGTAATAGGCAATATTTGCTACAAACAGACCACCGAGCAGCAGGATCGCCGCTGACCAAAAACCGGGCTTTACTACCTCTTCGCCGTCTGCTTTATGCGGCAAGAATATGAATTTGGCAAACGAGATTGCTGTTCCCAAAGCCGCAACGTTCATGGCGATCGCTTGCCAGGGCAGAAAATTCTTTGCCGTCAACACCTTCGCCCCAAAGCCAGACAACAAAGGAAAGCCTGAGATCGAGAAGCTGGCTATTACCAGAGCAATCCAAAGCGTTGTATTGATTGGTCTATGTTGCAACTCTTTGAAGTTGCGGCTCGGTAAAGCACCCGCGATTAGGAAGAGTGCCGATTTGACCAAGCCGTGCGTCAGTGCATAAAAGCCACCTACGACTGGGGCGGCAAGGACAAAGCCTAACTGCGAAACCGTATGAAACGCCAGCATCCGCTTGGTATCTTTTTCAAAGACGGCATAAAATACGCCCAGCAGTGCCGTTCCCACTCCAAACAGCCGGATGAGCGGATCAATCTCCTCCACTATCAGCGCACAACGCACTAGCGGATAGACTCCAGCTTTGACTACAACTCCCGACAGCAAGGCTGATACTGGTGTCTCTGATTCGGAGTGGGTTAACGGCAACCACAATCCCGATACAAAGATTCCCCCCTTAACCAAGAGTCCCAGAAAGATCAGGGCAAGTGCCTCCGGTGGTGCCCCGCGCAAACTTGCAAAACTAAAAGAATGATTAGCCTGATAGGCTAGGACGGCACCCACCAGATAAAACAGCATTGCCGTGTTACTGATAAATAGATAGCGCAAGGCAACCCAAATCGAGCGATTAGTCCGGGGATAGGCAATCAACAGAAATGCGGCAATACTGATTACCTCTAATGCCACGTATAAACTGATAAAGTCCGCACAGACGAACGCGGCATTGACGCTGCCATGCAGAATGATGGCTTGTGTATAAAAGAAAGCTGTCTTATCGGTGTTCCAACAGTAGAGGATGACTGCGGTTGTTACTAGCGCATTGGTCAATATAAAGTAGCCGCTTAACTGATCGACGATTAATGTGACGCCGAAATTATCTAATAATTGCAGTGTTAGCGACGACTGAGTGACAAATAGCTGCAACGCATATCCAGTCGAAACAAAAGCCATGCACAATGCGATGATTCTGTCAAGTTTGGGGAGCAGATAAATGGTGAACCCCAAAAAAAACGGTAGTGCGATCCATGCGATGGTAATGCTACTCATGGGGTATTGCTCTTCTCGATCTCGTTGCTTTCCAATGTCGGATTATCCCGCGCCAGCTTCATGACACCGACCAGCATTACGCACTGAACCGAAAAGCCGATCACAATCCCCGTTAATATCACCGCCTGGGGAACCGGATCGGAGTAAGCGACATTTGCGCCGTCTGAAATAATGGGTGTGAATAAGCCATCTCGCGATGCAACTAGCACGTAATAGGCGATAACCCCTGTGCTCATGACATCCATTGAGATGATCTTCATAACCAGGTTCTTTTTCAGGATGATGCCGAAAAATCCGCAGAATATTGTTGCGAATATGAAGGCTTCTAACATGGAAATTGCCTATAAATAATATTAATCAGGTTTAAGTTTGACGCAGATAAGATAAAGTCTCTAAATCCTTTTCATGAATAAGGCTTCGATTAAAAATTTCCATTTAATAACATATGTAATCAGGGCTTAATTTAAATCTTTTAGAACTTTTCATGCTCAGGTGTTAACTGAGTGAGATTAGTAAATAACTGCCGCTTGTCAAATTTTACACAGGTAAAGCGATTGTACTTTTTCAAAACTACGCTTTTATTTTTGCTGATACCAGCAACTTTTTGAGAGCTTCAGATTTTTCTTTCATCTCATCAATGCGTGACAACTTTGATAAGTAACTTATAGGAGAAGATTTATTTAATGGTGTCACTATTAAACCCAGTTGGCATTGATGCCTGTCAAACGGTGCTAAAACATATATAACATTCTTTAATACCCCTAAAGAACATTAACACTATTGAAAAATACCAAGGTAAACGATAGACTCATGCCATAGTAATGTGCTGACCGAGAAGCCGCAGCTCAAGTTGGGATAAGCCCTCAGTCGTTCCTGCTGCTTAGGAATTGTCTATGAACTCAAAGAGGAGTTCAGACAGGTTTGTCAAACTGCTCGCACACCCCAATCAAGCAAATGACGCTATCTAGCCTGCTTGACTGATGCCAGACCATTGTATCAAGACTCTAGTCAAATAATGTTTGACTATTTGGATGGTAGGGAGAAAACCATCTTATCAGTCATTCATCCAGTTAATTAATCGCTAAGGATATAGGTTCACAAACTTTGATGATTTCCGAAATTGCTTGTTAGCTTGATATTTGATTAATTTTACTTATTACCAATATAAAGAGAGAACTACTTACTATAAGTCTGAGATTATGGTGTGAGACTTCTGCCGCTTTAGTTCATCCCTGCAACTGTAGTTCCGTATCTATTAACTAACAATTAATTGGGAAATTTTTGTCCGCCACAATTGCTCTAACCCCGCCGCAGGCAAGGTAAGATACAAAACATCGCCTGCACTGAGGTAGCTTTCTAAAACATCCCAGCCATGAATTGTTTGATGTTGAGTTTCGATATATAGCGGCACGAAATCCCCTTCGATGGCGGCTTCTTTAACACAGCGTCCGCAAAAGGGATGTCCTGGCGTAATCATGGTTGCTAAGGCAACCCAAAGAGTGTCGCCTGTCATGCCATTACCGAGGATTTTTCCGCCCAACGCCGCCGCTGCAAAGGAAGGTGTTGCGAGTTCGATCGGACTGAGTACTGTCTCAAATTCCAAGACTTGTTGCACGGTGCGGGCAAATTGGGGGTCTTGATTGCGGACAATTACAGGTAACTTTGGTGCAAGGGCTTTTGCACTCAAGGCAATCTCGACATTTGCCATGTCGTTGCTAGTGACAGCCAGTAATGCCGTTGTGTTTTGCACATTAGCCGCCTTAAGAGTGTTGGCTAAACTGGCATCGCCTAAAATTACGGGGACTCCTAAAGAACGAGCGGTGCCAATAAAGCGGTTATTGGGGTCTTGCTCAATCACGACAACTTCGTGTCCGTGGGCGTGTAGTTGGTTCGTAATCTGGATGCCAATACCGCCGAGTCCGCAAATGAGATAGTGATGACGTCGGGGAACCCTGGCGGCATCCCAAAACTGGCTAAAACGGGTTCCTAAAACAAAGTCGTTGAGGAGGGCATAGCAAATGCCAATTACGGCTGCACCCACCAACATCATGATGGCGGTGAAAACCTTGATGCTGTCGGGGGCTTGTTCTGCAACTTTTTCTTGTCCTCCCGCCCCTGTAATCATGCCGACGGAAAAGTAGAGGGCATCAACAATGGAGGTGTCGAAGTTAACGCAGACATAGGTGAGGGTAGCGGTGAAGATAGTCAAAAACAACACCAGGGACACGAGCAGCATTGGCTGACCATGGCGTTGAAATTGTTGTAGGTTCGTCAGAACTTTGAGGAATTTTTGCAGGCGACCTTTGTGAATTTTGCGGACGTTGGGTTTGGTGCCAATGATTAAGCGATCGCCTTTTTGTAATTGTTGTCCGGATGTAACCCCTGTAACCAAATTCATCTGACCATCAATCGGCAGGTAATAGATCAGCATTCGCGATCGCTCTTCCCACAGTTCGCTCAAAGCACGTCCTAGCCAGGGATGGTTTTCATCGATGTACTCTTCATAAATCGGCCAAGTTTGATTAAATAAGCGCAACTGTCCGATGGCTTGATTGCCTTGGGCAGCAAAGACAAACACAGGTGCTGCCATCGCGGCTACGCTCATACTGACGTGATCGGGCAGCGTTTGATCGAGGCGATCGCCTAAGCTTTGATTAAACAGCCGATTCAAGACACGAATCTTCGGGTTGAGGACGCGTGCTTGGGTCAAAATTGCTAAATTCAGAGCATCATCATTCCCAGCCAACACAAGGGCTTGAGAGTCTTTGATACCCGCCTCTAGCAAGGTCGAAGCTGCCCGTAGGTCTCCAACAATGACATCGGTTTCCCCCACCATAATACGGTCGCTAATCCCAACCACAGCAGCTCCTTGCTGCCTCAGTAAGCAAAAAATTTTATAGCCAGTGCATCCCAAGCCACAGACAATAATTCGGGGTTTCATGGAGATCGGCATTACTGAGAGAAGTGCTTTGTATTGTATTCAAACCCCTATTTTGCTTGAAGGCATCCAAGACGACTGTAGCTAAAGACACCACCACTCGTTGCTGAACATTTAATAGGCTGTTTCATCAAATCGTTTTCTCGCAATATTTTGGAATTATTTGTTAAAAATAAAGATATAAACCCAAAATTACAGAATAAGTAACGATTTTTATGAACTATCACGTCATTTACGATGGCAAGTGCAATTTATGTTCAAATTTAGTGCAGTTACTCGAAACTTTAGATCAAGGGCAACTATTTGATTACACCCCCATGCAAGATGAAGCTGCCTTGAAAGAGTTTGGGATTACGGCGCAAGATTGCGAAATGGGGATGATTTTGATTGATGCCAACTCACCCGAACGCCGTTGGCAAGGCAGTGCGGCGGCGGAAGAGATTGGCAATCTCTTGCCACTGGGGGATATTTTTATCGCGGCTTATCGGGCAATGCCGGGAGTGAAGTGGATGGGCGATCGCGTCTACGAACAAATGCGCGACAACCGTTATAGTTGGTTTGGTAAGCGCTCTAGCACCTATCAGTCCGCCTACCCCATAGGCTGCAATGCCACAAAATCGCCATAAGATTAACTCTCAAAAACTAATTAAATAACTCAAAAACCTGGCGGCAAAAGTGTTTCAGCTTCTCCTGTACTTCCGGGGCGGGTTGCGATTGCCCCAAAATCTGCCAATTTTCCACTGTCGAGAATCTCCACACTTTGCCCCGATGGTCAAATCCCGCCGCCTCCACACCAATACAAGCGTGGGAACCATTCAAAGGGTCTTTGTAAAAGCGAATCTGCACCAAAATACTGCGGCTTTGAAACTTCCGACTCCAGCCAGGGAAATGAAAGCCAATATCAATGGAATCAGGATCGATTAATTCCCGCGTATCCGGGTCGTTTTTCCAGGGCTTCAAGTCTGCTTTTGCATCAGGAAACTCAGCCTTAAACAAATTTACAACCGCCGCAATCTTAGTTGTGACTTCTAACCCTCTTGCTTGTTCAGCCGCGTTCATGTCTTTACCTCCGCTCAGTAGTTACCACTAGCACAACGCTTATTATTTCTTATTATTCTCAAATCGCTGGACTAATTAGGTTCCGGATGATTTGAGCAGTGGCGGGAGCAAGGAGGATACCGTTGCGATAGTGACCTGTTGCTAGGAGGACGTTACTGTAACCAATAAGTGGCTCAATAATGGGAGCAGGGCGATTTTCGGGACGAGGACGTTTACCAGACCAGGTACGGAGAAGGGTGGCTTCAGCTAAGGGGGGACAAAACGAGATTGCCTCCTGTCTTACCTTCTCCAGTAACATGGGTTGGGCAATCGCCTCCCCAGTTTCATCGGGAAACTCAACCGTTGCACCTACCCAGTATTCCCCGTTACCTAGGGGCACAATATGGACATCATCTCCAGTAATCACAGGCTGAAAGTCGGCGTTGCCTAAAGACTGTGGGAGCCGCAGGTGTAGAGCTTGACCGAGGACGGGTCTAATATCAACGCTTGGCTCTAAAGCCGTGGTAAGGGGAGTAGAACCGAGTCCGGCGGCAATTACTAGCCAATCAATATCCAGCGATAAATTATTACTGGTGTGGATCTGATGGCAGGTTTTGCGGATTGAGGGTTGTGGGGTTGTAGACTCAACGCCTTCGACAGCGACGCCAAACTTAAAGGTGACGCCATTGTACTTAGCGGCGGCGACTAATGCCTGGGTTAGGGCAAGGGGATCAACTTGGCGGTCTTGAGGGGAATAAATCGCACCGATAATCCTGTGATTGTGCAGTTGCGGGCATTGGTGCTGAAGTTGAGCGCTATCCCAGATTTCTATTTGCCAGCCTTGAGAACGGCGAATTTCTACTAATTCTTGCCATTTGTTTAAATCATCCCCAGCAAAACATAGCCGGAGAATACCTTGCTGGTTAAAGGGGATTTTTTGCCCAGCGATCGCCTCAATTTCGGGAATTAGGGTTTCATACCGCTGCATACTGCTTTGCCGCAATTGCCACGCCCTACCTTTGGTTTTTTTACTAATCGCTCCCATCAAAACCCCTAGGGCTGCACCTGTTGCACCTTGAGCGGGAGGCTGCCGATCAAGGACGGTAACCTTTAGTTGAGGAACGCGGCTGAGTTCGTAGGCGATCGCTGCCCCAATGACTCCACACCCAACGACGGCAACATTAGTCATATTTCCAGAAAAAACTATAGCAGTTCTGATTTGATCGGCGAAATAAAAACGCACCCTATTAGGTAAGAAAGAACACGGAAGTAAAGAGAAAAGAGAATTTTACAACCCCTAAACGAGTAGCTATATAACAACTTAAAAAATCAGGTGGGCATTGCCCACCCGACTCTAAACAATCAGCCCAAATCAGTGTCTACTTCCTTACCCGTTTATGAAACGACTTCGGTTGTTTCTGGAATCAGTTCCAAAAATTCATCGAAGCTTTCGATGGCAGCATTGTAGCTGGAGATCGATTGACGGGTATCGCGAGACTGAGCCGCTTGATCTAGGGCTTCTAAGCGATTAAATAAACTTTTAGCCACATCCAGTGCCGCCCGTTGGTCATTGGGGAGGAAGTTCCGAGCGGTATAGTTTATATACCGACGCAGTTCCCCTAAAGGCCCGTGGATGACCGATTGGATATCTGTCCACTCTTGCGACCCAATCATAGCGGGAATGTCCTTCAGGCGATCGCGAAATTCATAAACCATGGGAGCATAGCGCTGAATTTGTTCTAACTGCGCTGCTGTATAAGTAGGAGGCGGGACGTTAGCATTAGGGCCGCCGCAGCTCACTAAGAATGTAGTAACTAATACCAGAATTCCTGTCAAAATCGAACGATAAAATCTCATAATTGCTTATTTTTTGCTATTTACCAACTTAAAAATACCGCGATGCGGGTTTTGTTAAGAGACATAGGGCAAACTTCTACCTCTAGACTGACGTTTGTCAAAAGATAGCCTTCGTTCTTAGATAAAGTAACGGTTTGCTCAACTCCCTAGCTTTGGGAAACATAATCTAAAAAGGTGTCAAATTCCTCCAATGCGGCTTGATATTCTTGTCCCGCCTGGGAAGAGTCTTGATTTTCTGTCGCTTGCTCGACGCCGTCTAAGTGTTGAAAAAAGCGCGTTGCAGTGTTACGGACTTGAACTTGGTCTTTGGGAGGAAAGAGCTGTGTTACTTCGCTCATACTGGAGCGCAACTCATCCAAGTCGCCATGAATCAAGGGATCGACATTTTGCCACTGTTGGGATGCAATCAGTTGCTGGAGTTCCGGCAGGCGATCGCCTTTTTGGATGATTGTGGGTACGATCTCCTGCATTTGCCGTTTCTGGTATGCCGTAGCAGTTGGCTCATACTGAACATGATCGGCAAGAGCGCTGTTGCAGGTCAAGCACACAACAGCAAAAAACACAAGTATTCCCGACACAATAGTTTTCAAACGAGTCATCAACCGAGCATTAACCGTTAACCAATTCAAAACATCACCCAACTTAAGTTTCGCCATGAAATATAGCGAAAAATCCCATCACAGCTTTACACCTGAGGTAAGAGTTGCCAGGAGATATTTAGCTCCCTTATCCCTCTGAGACAGCGGATGTAGTCAAGATAGGGAGTGGAAGGAGTTGGCTGTCTTAGCGTCAACCCAACTGATAAGAGTAGCGATCGCACTTCCTAGTAAAACGACAAAGAACCTCTCAGAATTTTACTGAGAGGCTCCTTAGTTACCTACTTATGCATTTTGTAAGACGTGACTACAGAATAGACCTCTTACACAAATCCTCTAGACCCCTCCCCAACCCTCCCCTTGGCAAGAGGAAGGAGATAGTTTCCCGCCTTACCAAGAGGGGTAATTCCAATTCATGCAAGAAGTCTAACTCATCACAACCGATCAAACCTTGTGCAGGGGGTCTGGGGGAGGCACTCATCCCAAGAGTGGGGGGTTTGGGGGGCTTCCCCCCAAGCTGGGTTTTTCTCAAAAACAACCATTTGCCGCTTAAGTCAGTGCCATTCCCTTTAAACTTCCTGCTTCTGGCGCTTCAAAGTAGCAGCACTAACACCAGCTAGAGCGAGTAAACCCAGAACAGTAGTAGGTTCGGGAATAGGAACAGGCTCTGAAACTGTGATTGTTCCGAGCGCTAAGTCAGGGTTCCCTTGTGAAACAACAACGTCTCTAGCTTCAGAGTTTTCCACACGTAGAAACTCTAAATCGAGGTAATAATTTCCAGCCGTAAAAGCTCCTTGATTAAGCTCAGGGCGAGCAGCATCAAAATCAAAGGGCTGATTAGGCGTGCCATCAACATAGAAGCTGGGGAAGAAAGCATCGGTTGATGCACCTGCATCCTTAGAAGAGATGGAAAATGCCGATATAGCATCATTTCCACTCCAATTCCACATCCAAGAATTCATTTCATCAATCGATATGATTCCGTCTGAGGCATCCTCTTCATCAGCGGAGAACATACCCGAAATAGAACCGCCGCCATCAGCTTCCCACCAACCGGTATATTCAACATTCCAACCAAACATTGCAGCATTAGCAGGTGCAGCGAGTGTCGCTAAACCTAAACCCAAACTTGTAGCTACAGCAACAGCAAAGCATTTCATAAAACTATCCAATTAGTAAACATTGGTGAACAGATAAAGCTTGCAGGCGATCGCTTTTGGCTAACAGAGCAAGCCCTATCTGCCCGATTCTCTAGCATTAGACTTCTGAACACTCAGGAAGCCCAACGCCACACCGATCTAGGAACCGATGATGCCGCCATCCTTCTTGGTGATGACAATGGTCGCGTCACGGGGGATTTTGTTGCTACCTTGTGGTGCCGGGAAGTTTGTCTTGCTGGGGTCGCCATTACCGGGATGCTGGATGTTGATGAACATCGTCCGGCGATCTGGTGTAACCGTAATGCCAGTCACTTCACCATCCGTTACACCCGAAAATATCCGGCAAATTTCACCTGTACTTGGGTCAGCAACGAGCATCTGGTCATTGAGCTGTACACCATTGACCATTGGCTGACTTCCGTCGGTTTCAATAAACAGCCTGCCATCGGGATCAGCCCAGAGACCATCCGGGCTACCAAAGGCACTTTTGTCAATGCTATGGGTATCTTTGGCGAGAACGAAGATGTCCCAAGTAAAAGTAGTACCGATGTGGTTGTTGCTATCTCGCCACTTGATGATGTGACCAAAGGGGTTAGGTGCCAACGGGTTAGCGGCATCAGCAACTTGGCGGCGAGTGTTGTTCGTGAGGTTGCAATAGACTTCGCCATTAGGAGCCACAGCAATCCATTCTGGACGATCCATGGGCGTGGCACCCACTGTGTCAGCAGCGATACGGGTGTAGGTCAGCAATTCAGCCTGGTCGGCAAACTTAGCTTTCAAAGCTGGGTTATTAATGGTGAGTTCGAGCCAGTTGCCTGTACCGTCATCGTTAAACTTAGCGACGTAGAGCTTACCTTGATCTAAGGGGCTGATGCCGCGTGCGCGCATTGACCGCCAGTTGCTCTCGGAAACAAACTTATAGATGTAGTCAAAGCGCTCGTCATCGCCCATGTAAACCACAGCACGACCGCCCTGTCCCTCTACGAGTTCTGCGTTTTCGTGCTTAACGCGTCCCAGCGCCGTTCTCTTAACGGGTGTTTGAGAACCGTCCATCGGATCAATCTCGACTACCCAGCCGAAGCGGTTTTCTTCGTTGGTATAACTAGAGTTCGATAGATCAAAGCGCGGGTCAAATTTTTCCCAGCCGTAGCCAGATCCACCTGCACTAAGACCATAGCGGGCTTGTGCTTCTGTGGGTGTCCATTCACCAGTCGCAGCGAAGTAAGCGTTAAAGTTTTCTTCACAGGTGAGATAGGTTCCCCAAGGGGTTTTACCATTGGCGCAGTTGTTCACTGTACCCAGTGGAGGATTCCCCGCAGTTGTTCTTAGCAGTCTACTGTTGGCGGCTGGCCCGCTGAAGGTTACAGGCGTATTGACGTGGATGCGGCGAGCGTTAGCACTGCGAACTGTTTGCCACTTGCCGTTTACCTTTTTAATCTCAACTACTGAAACTCCATGAGCGTGCTGAGAAAGGCGCACATCTTCGAGACTCTCTGGTACCTCTTTACCCAGCACATGGGTGTTGCTGCCAAATTCGTTGTTAAGAGCGAGCATTCCGTGATCGTTACCGTTGCCGATGGGGAAGAGCCACATGCCGTCGTGACCAATTCCTACTTGCTGGGCTTGCTGGGCAGCAGTCGGTCGTGTATTAGGATTCCCGTCGTAGGTGGGGCCACCTGGCTGGATCGGTGTGCCCCAGGGGATCAGCACGTCAAACTGGTAAGCTGACGAAATGCTGGGTACAGGGCCCGCACTCTTGGCGGCAGGAAGGGGTGGGAAGTTGATCAAGCTGCTGCCTTGACGCTGGGCGATCGCTGTACCGGAACCTTGAGCGACGGTCTTGCTAGCACTCTGAGCTGTAGCAGCGGTGGCATTATCGGCAAAAAGCTTGTTGCCAGCCAGAGCGGCTAAAAAACCGGTTGCTGACAGTGCAGCGCCATGACCAATTACGTTGCGCCGAGACATCCTAACCCGCAGGACATCCTCGAAGGAACGATTACCCGATCTGTTGCTGCTTTTGTTGTCGTGAGTCATGTGTGTTCCCCTCTCAATGCTGAACTTTATTATTGACAAATGCGAACTGAAAATTGCCCTGTTTCCGAACTCAAAAACGCCTAGCACCCCCAACTCAAAATCTGGAGTTTTTCTCGAATGAGAAATCACCCCTCTGGACTGAAACAAGACTTGAGACGCTCTTGTCATTGAGCTGTTACACTCACTTGCCAGCCATCACAAAAATTAGTTCAATTAATCCAAGTCATCTAGGTATTTCTGGGCGGCTTTTCCAGTTAGACGACCTTCATCGAAGGCTGTATCAATTAAGGTTTGCTCTCGATTATTCGTAGCAGTAGACCTGACCGGAGCCGCTGCTACCGTTGCCACCTGCCTAACCTCATGACGCTGAATCAGCGCGTAGGAATTCATGTAGTATTCAGTCCAGGCTCTCACCTGGGGAGTTTTTTGCCACTGAGTACGAGACACAGTAGTAGTCAAAATCGGAATAACTTCACCATTGCGGTTGCCCATAACAACCACTTGAACGGTTGAAGTGTCAGCGCTTTGAGTAAACTGACCGTTAATCACACGGCTAACTAACAATTCTGCCTCTGTTATCAAATCGCCATAGATGATCTGACCATATAAAGGCATGTTAATAGCAATGCCTTGAGATTCTGAGCGTGCTGGTTGATAACTCCCACAAAAAAAATCAACAATACACGCGGTTGTGGCAGCTATAAGAAATTGACGAATTAAACTCTTATTGAGCCACAAGAGGGAAAACCTATTCAAGGTCATTTGGAGGAGAGAAAAATCAAAAAAATATTACAAGAAAAATCAGGGTTCACACCCTTGTATACAATCCCATGACTTGTTTATATAGAGATGAAGCCATGGTTAAGTAAAGTTCAACGGAGATTAAGAAACTGATAACGCGGTTGGCTAGCTTTACCCTGTTGAAGAAGTTGAAGCTGATCAAGCAGGATTAAGATTTGCATAGCGATCGCCGCCATACCTTTATGGAGCAGGTATTGCTGAAAAGCCAAGGATTGGCGGATCGTGCTATGCCTTACCGATAGCGGACATACAAAGCGATCGCCTAAATCATCTGACGACGGAGAAAAGTTTGCAGCGTATCGTTAATTTCCCCTGACCAATGTTCCTGAGGGTAATGTCCCCCCTCTTCCAGTTGCACCACTTCCACTTGCTTTAAGCGATCCACAAATTGCTGCACCGGGGAAAAGGGTAGCCAACGATCCTTCATTCCCCAGACAACCAGCGTCGGCTTTGTCCATTGGTGGAAGCCCGTTTCAATTTCCGCCATTGCCTGCTTCATCTGAAGATTCTGCACCGTTGCTAGGAGACTGCGCCCCACATCAGAACTTTTGAGGAACGGTTGGCGGTAAATATCAAGGTCTTTATCGACAATGGTATAGCCGCAACCTTTCTCTAAGGTACGGTCAACTAACAGAGGGTCTTGGGTTAAGATATCCCCCATAAAGGGAACACCCCATTGCTGCATTGCCCAAGGCAGTTTTGCTGAGGTTGATATAGGTGTGTTGAAAATCGCCAAACGGTCAATTTTGTCAGGGTAGCGCAGAGCATATTGCAGACCGACAGAGGCTAGAAAGCCCTGCACAACCAGAGAAAAGTATTGCAGGTCTAACTTGTCTACAAAGGCAGCTAAGACATCTACAAAGGCATCAGGGGTATAGGCAAAATCTCGCTTATCGGGTTTTGCAGAAGAACCGGAACCAATCCAATCTGGCGCGATCGCGCGAAATCCTTTTTCTGCCAGCCCTGGCATCAGTCCCGTCCAACACAGACTATGGGAGGGCAGACCGTGCAGCAACAGCACAGGAGGCTTATCACTTTCTCTCTTGGGAGTTGCTTCTCGATAAAACCATTGCAACGATCCAACCTTAATAATGTGTTCGCTCGTTGTCACTGTTATTTCCTATACCATATTTTTCAATTTTGAATGAGCTTACCGCCCTGTTGGAATTTGGGCAAGAAGAAAGTGCTGAGCTTCACACCCCAAGGCTTAGAGGCTGTCTCTAAAAACTTGTAAATCCCTCGAGATCCCCCTCGGAGATCCTCACAGGTGTAGGTTTTTTACAAAAGAGAGAAGGGCAAAA
>NZ_JCACLG010000033.1:0-226411 GCF_059505785.1 Kastovskya adunca
AAATCCTTCTGTCAACTATTTAGAACAACTTTTTGGGACAATTCCCTCGATGCCTTTGTCTGCAAGCAATCTAAGCTAAGTTAGGTCTATGTGTTGTGGAAATTAAAGAAGTTCTATCGTGAGTGCGATCGCTGCTTTACCCCCTTTACTCGTTCTAGACCCTCTCCTCCAGCAGTGGCTACTTGAAGACATTGGTCGAGGAGATCGCACTACTCAAGGATTACTAGCTGGAGCGGCCCGCCTGGGAAAAGCTAACTGGATTGCTAAAGAAGACGGAGTTGTAGCAGGACTTCCAGTTGCTGCACGTGTATTTCGCCTACTGAGTGAAGAAGTTAGCTTTGCCCCAACCCTTGATGAAGGGGAGCGGTGTCAAACGGGACAAACCATCGCTCGTTTTCATGGTTCTCTGGATGCGCTGTTGATTGGAGAACGAGTTGCCCTAAATCTGGCAATGCGCCTCAGCGGAATTGCCACCTTCACACATAGGTATGTCGAGAAGATCGCTGATTTACCTGCTCAATTAGTTGATACTCGCAAAACCACTCCTGGCTTAAGACTGCTAGAGAAGTATGCCTCGCAAGTAGGAGGAGCAATCAACCATCGGATGGGATTGGATGATGCGGTGATGATTAAAGACAATCACATTGCTGCGGCTGGAGGGATTGCCGCCGCCGTGTCTCGGCTTCGAGAACAAATTCCTTACCCCCTGAGTATAGAAGTTGAAACAACCACAATTACAGAAGTGGAAGCAGCGATCGCGAGTGCTGCCGATATCATCATGCTAGATAATATGCCTGTAGAGTTGATGCACAAAGCCGTACAACTGATTCGTCAACATCCTGCTCGCATCAAGATCGAGGCATCAGGTAACATCACCCTAGAGACAATTCGTGCGGTTGCGGAAACTGGCGTTGATTTTATTTCTACGAGCGCCCCAATTACTCGTTCAACCTGGCTGGACTTAAGCATGAACCTGGACACTAGCGTTGTTGATAGTTCTGCCTGAATCTCAATAAAGAGAGATTTGTTCCGCTGCGTTGATAAGTTAACTCTCCAAAATGTCAAGATAGTAAAAAAGAAGTACTGTCTTTAAATATCGAGTGCTGTACTGCCCTAGCTTCAAGCTTCGTAGAGGGAAGTAACCATTCTCAAGCCAGTGCTAATTTTGTTTATTAGCAGCTTACTATTCGGAGCCTGAAATCCTTACAGGTAAGATTTTTCCGGCTTTGATCACAAACATAAAACTTTTAGAAGGCTTTGATCCTGCATCATGAACTCCATTGTCGAACAACTCAAGACCCGCTTTACTCAAACACTAGTTGCCGCCTTTGGTGATGATTTTGCAGGGACAGATCCAATGGTGGTAGCAGCTAGTAATCCTAAGTTTGGTGACTACCAGTCAAATGTCTCTTTGTCACTGGCAAAAAGGTTAGGTCAACAGCCAAGAGCGATCGCGCAACAAATTATTGGGCATTTAGATGTGTCGGATATCTGCGAACCACCGACAATTGCTGGTCCTGGGTTTATTAACCTGACAGTAAAACCTGCTTACCTGGAAGCACAGCTTAATAATATTCAGATGGATCGGCGTTTGGGGATTCCAACAGCCAAGCATCCTCAGCGGGTGATTGTGGACTTCTCTGCTCCTAATATTGCTAAGGAGATGCATGTAGGTCACTTGCGCTCCACTATCATTGGTGATTCCATTGCTCGGGTTTTAGAGTTTCAGGGTCATGATGTCCTGCGGCTGAATCATGTGGGTGATTGGGGGACGCAGTTTGGAATGCTCATTACCTACCTGCGAGAAGCCCACCCGGAGGCTTTGACTACTGCTGATGTTTTGGACTTAGGAGACTTGGTCGCTCTCTATCGACAAGCAAAGCAGCGTTTTGATGCCGATGAAGATTTTCAAGAAGTATCTCGGCAGGAGGTTGTAAAGTTACAATCTGGTGCGGAAGATTCTCGCCGTGCTTGGCAGTTGCTGTGCGAACAATCCCGCCGGGAGTTTCAAGAAATTTACAACATGCTGGATATTCAGCTAACGGAACGGGGTGAGTCATTTTACAACCCGTTGCTTCCTGATGTCGTGAAAGACCTTGAGCAAGCAGACTTGCTAAAAGAAGATGCAGGCGCTCAGTGCGTTTTCTTGGAAGGATTTAGCAATAAAGCAGGTGAACCGCTACCCCTGATTGTTCGGAAATCTGACGGTGGGTACAACTACGCCACTACTGATTTAGCCGCAATCCGTTATCGGATTGAGCAGGATAGAGCTGAGCGAATTATCTATGTCACTGATGCTGGACAAGCCAATCACTTTGCTCAAGTATTCCAAGTCGCGCGGCGAGCAGGTTGGTTGACAGATGAAGTTGAGATCGTACACGTCCCCTTTGGGTTGGTGCTGGGGGAAGATGGAAAGAAAATCAAAACTCGCTTTGGAGAAGCGGTACGGTTACGGGATTTGTTGGATGAAGCGATCGCTCGCGCTCGTGCCGATCTGGAAGCTCGACTCCAGAAAGAAGACCGCGAGGAAACGGAAGAGTTTAAAGTCCATGTTGCCAAGGTGGTTGGACTCAGCGCCGTTAAGTATGCTGACTTGAGCCAAAACCGTACGAGCAACTACATTTTCAGTTTCGACAAAATGCTTTCTCTCAAGGGCAACACGGCTCCTTATTTACTCTATGCCTATGCCCGCGTTCAAAGTATTAGTCGTGAAGGAGGTATTGATTTTGAGCAGCTGGGAGCAGATACCAAAATCCTGTTGCAGGAAGACACGGAATTGGCACTAGGGAAGCATTTATTACAAGTGAGCGAGATTCTCGAAGAAGTTGAGCACGATTTGCTGCCTAATCGCCTTTGTCAGTATTTATATGAACTAAGTCAAAAGTACAATCAGTTTTACGAGCAGTGTCCTGTGCTTAAAGCCGAGGAACCTGTGCGGACATCGCGATTAGCGCTGTGCAATTTGACAGCTCAAATTTTGAAACTAGGGCTGTCGTTACTGGGAATACCTGTTTTAGAGCGGATGTAGTAACCATTACTACTTACAGATTCTGAATAATTTGTTTTTGATATTCTTGCTCTGTCATCAAATCCTGATTGCTTTCTACGCGATCGAGGAAGACAACGCCCTTAAGGTGATCCAGTTCATGTTGAAAAATTCGGGCAACAAAATCCTGCAACTCTTGTCGGTGTTGCTTGCCATCACGACTAGTGTATTCAACCTAGATGACTCGATACCTAGGAACTAAACCCCGGATTCCTGGAATGCTTAAACAACCTTCCCAGTCTTTAATTATTTCTTCAGAATGGTCAACCAGGCGGGGGTTAACCATTGCTGTGGGTTCCATTAACGGGGCATGGGGATAGCGGAGATTAGGACGAGAGGCCACAATGAACACACAGTGCTGTTCAGATACTTGTGGTGCAGCAATTCCCACGCCGTTTGCTGCTGTTACTGTCACGATCAGGTTATTGATCAAGTGTTGGATGTGCTGAGCGCTAATGTTTTCAATCAGCCGAGCAGGTTGGCGCAGGATAGGATTACCTAATTGAGCGATTTGTAGAGATTCAGCCATGATGAACTTTGTACTCATAGGCGATCGCTATACTAACGAAGAATCTTTACACCACAAAAGTTGACCTGTGGTTCACCAAGAAGAGTTGTATAGCGGTAGATAATACTATTTTGCACAAGTAGGCGATGATGTTATCTACCTCAAAAAGGGAGTAAAGCTGAGATTGGCAATACATCTTCTACAGATTGTCTAGCAAGATGTGAACAAATCGCCGGAAGCTGCCCGTGTGACGCTGAAAGAAAATATCAAGACTATGGTGGAGGAAAGCCAGTGGAAATGTCCTCAGAACAGCTTTGGAGCCAGGTACTGGAACGTCTACAGCTACAACTGAGCCGACCCACCTTTGAAACTTGGATTAAAACGGCTAGTGCCGAGCAATTGGACAATAATCGCTTAGTAATTCGTACCCCCAATCCTTTTGCTCGCAATTGGCTACAAAAGTACTACATCAAAACAATTGCCGATGTTGTCCAAGACATCTTGGGTCAAGCGGTTGAGATTCAACTCACGGTTACCGCTGGCGATGATACGGCTAATACCAATGAGTCCCAGGCGTCTTGGTCACTTCCTGTGATGACTAGCGTTCCTGAAACTACGTCGAATAATCACCCACGACCTCCGGAACTCAATTCCAAATATGTTTTCTCGCGTTTCGTAGTGGGTTCCAACAACCGTATGGCACATGCGGCTTCTTTAGCGGTTGCAGAATCTCCGGGACGTGAGTTTAATCCATTGTTCCTATGTGGTGGCGTTGGTTTAGGAAAAACTCACTTGATGCAGGCGATTGGTCATTATCGATTGGAAATCGACCCGAACGCCAAAATTTTCTACGTCTCCACTGAGCAATTTACTAATGACTTAATTGCTGCCATTCGTAAGGATAGTATGCAGAGCTTCCGGGAGCACTACCGTGCAGCGGATGTGATTTTAGTAGATGACATTCAGTTTATTGAAGGGAAGGAGTATACCCAGGAGGAGTTTTTCCACACCTTCAATACTCTGCATGAAGCAGGGAAGCAAGTCGTCATTGCATCAGATCGTCCTCCCAATCAAATTCCTCGCTTACAAGAACGTCTTTGTTCGCGTTTTTCGATGGGGTTAATTGCAGATATTCAGCCGCCGGATTTGGAAACCCGGATGGCAATTCTGCAAAAGAAGGCAGAGTACGAAAACATGCGATTACCGCGCGCTGTCATTGAATACATCGCAACCAACTACACTTCCAATATTCGGGAGTTGGAAGGAGCGTTGATTCGTGCGGTTGCCTATATCTCAATTTCAGGGCTACCGATGACGGTGGAGAATATCACGCCAGTGTTGAATCAACCGGCTTACAAGGTTCAGGCGTCACCACAAGCCATTTTAATGGCGATCGCAGATACTTTTGATGTTTCGATTGAAGACCTAAAAAGTAACTCCCGACGCCGAGAGATTAGCTGGTCAAGACAAATTGGGATGTATCTGATGCGCCAACATACCGACTTGAGTCTACCAAGAATTGGTGAGGAGTTTGGTGGCAAAGACCACACAACCGTAATGTATAGCTGCGACAAGATTACTCAGTTGCGAGAAACCGATGCAACACTAGACCAGACTCTACGCCAACTTAGCGATCGCATTAATTTAGTCAGCAGAACTCAAAACTAACCCTAATACTTGGACGCTCAAGTTTACAGCTTGTGGAAAAGCTCTCGTTTTTTAGGGAAAACCTGAGGAAAACTCCTGGAAAAGTTGATTATTTTTGGGGAAATCTTGACTACGTATAAATACCCTGTGGAAAACTTGCCCTTTTTTCCACAGGTTTTCCACAGGGTACAAATCGCTGAAGGGGTTGGCGATCAAGTAACAGCCGTGTTTTTCCACATTTTCCACAGCCCCTACTACTACTATTAAAGAATAATTAATAATTAGTAGTAGTGATCAAGATGCTAAGGAGATCGCCAGAAAATCACTTTGTAACCTCTGCAACAAACTGTTTAATTTCTCCTAGGTAGCTCCTATTGAACGTTAACGGCATTTTCACTAGCAATTGGTGATTGACCAAAACCCATCTCAGACTTATCCTGATATAGCTCGTTAGCGTGGTTCAAGCTAGAAAAATAAATCTAGCTTCGTTTCGCAACTGGGTAGCCACTGTAGCCTACAAACAACGACCTAGTCAGAACACCTTCAATTTGCTCATGAAACTGGTCTGTACTTCATCTGACCTTAGCACTCACCTTTCTCTTGTCAGTCGTGCCGTTCCCTCTCGACCGACGCACCCAGTTTTGGGCAATGTTTTGCTGACAGCAGATACAGAAACTTCAACGGTGCGCCTAACCGCCTTCGATCTGAGTCTGGGGATTCAGACTAGTTTTAGTGCCAACATTGAGTTGAGTGGGGAAATCACACTTCCGGCAAAACTTTTCAACGACATTGTCTCTCGTCTACCGGAAGGAGAGATCGCGCTAGAGGAAGTAGCTGATGGACAAGGTGGGGATAGTGCGATCGCGGTTCTTACCTCTAGTTCCGGACGCTACCAAGTACGGGGAATTAGTGCAGAAGAGTTCCCCGAACTTCCCGAAGTGACAATAGAGGGAGCAATTCAGCTTCCCGCCGAAGTCTTAGTACAAGGGTTACGTTCGACCTTGTTTGCCACTAGCTCTGATGAAACAAAACAGGTATTAACTGGAGTTCATCTGACACTTGGGTCAGATAGCTTAGAGTTTGCAGCAACAGATGGTCACAGGTTAGCCGTCGTGCAAACCAGTAATCAGGGAGAAGAGGAGGATCAACAGCCCATAACGATTGATACTCCCCTACAATTCACCATTCCTGCCAGAGCCTTGCGAGAGCTTGAGCGGATGCTAGCTAGTCGTCCAGCAGGGAGTATGGTAGCGCTACAGTTTGAAGAAGGACAGATCGTTTTCCAGGCAGAAGGCGATCGCTTAACTAGCCGTACCCTAGAAGGACAGTACCCAGCCTACCGTCAACTGATCCCAAATCAGTTTCAACGGCAGGTAACAATCGATCGGCGTCAGTTACTCAGTGCGGTGGAGCGAATTGCTGTCCTTGCTGATCAGAAGAACAACATTATTAAATTTACTATCGACAACGACAACCAACAGCTTTCCCTCTCCGTGGATGCTCAAGATGTCGGTAGTGGTAGAGAGTCACTATCAGCACAAATTACTGGCGAGAGCTTAGAGGTTGCCTTCAACGTTAAGTACTTGTTAGACGGCTTAAAGGCTTTGCCTACTTCTGATATTCAAATGCAGCTTAATACAGGCAGTAGTCCAGTCATTTTAATTCCTTTAGGAGGCGTCAAGATGACTTATTTGGTTATGCCTGTGCAAATCCGAAGTTGAAATGAGCTACTAAATAGGCTTACACCAAAGATTAACGCCCGATAATTCCGGGAACAAGAGGAAGAAGGCGAACAAGATTCAGAACGGAGATCGATTAAGCGATCGCGTTCACTCATAAAACTCATCTTAGTTCGCCGACAGTCAACTCTAGCCAACGCTTAAACCTGCGCCGTCGTAGCAGCAAACTTAATCTTCAAATAATCTTCCTCCATTTTAGCTCCAGAGGGTTGTAAGGCAGCTAGGGCTTGGGGCAAAACTAGATTACGTCGGTGATTGCCGATGCGGATGTTGAGTTCATCCCCTGTTTTGCTCAGTTGGACATGGTCTTTAGGAATTCCTGGTAGATAAAGTTCCAAACTGTAGTGACCTTGGTTTTGTACCACCCGAATAGTATTTTCTTTGTAATAAACTTGTGTAGGATCTTCTGAGCCGTATAAGGTTTCTTTTAGCCGTTCTAAAGCCTCTAAGCCACACATCTCTTCTGAATAGAGAGGAACTTCTTTAACGGGTAGAGGATGAAAGTTGTCGTGAATTTCCTGACGATACTGCTGCTGATTCTCTTTCCACTGCTTGAAGAACGGGTCAGTCACTTCGTCGGGAATAATCCGATTAGCAACGACCATATCAGTCGCAACATTATATAAACTCAAGTAGGCATGAGCCCGTAAGGACTCCTTAATCACCATCTTTTCAGGATTGGTCACCAAACGTACCGAAGTTTGGGTGTTATCAGTAAGTACCTTTTCTAAGGCTTCAATTTGTTCATAAAACTCATAGGGCGCTTGCATTACTTCATTGTCTGGTAAGGAAAACCCAGCAATTGGTCGGAATAGCGGTTCAACAAGTGGTCTAAGCGCCACAGACATCTTTTGCAATGGCTTGTAAAAACGTCGCATGTACCAACCACTAACTTCTGGCAGACTGAGTAAGCGCAACGCTGTACCCGTAGGGGCTGAGTCAATGATCAGAACATCATACTCGTTGGCGTCGTAATGCCGTTTCATCCGCACTAAGCCGAAGATTTCGTCCATACCGGGAAGAATTGCCAATTCTTCAGCTTGGACGCCATCTAATCCCCGCGCCTGCAAAACTTGGGTAATGTAGCGCTTTACCGCTCCCCAGTTTCCTTCTAATTCCATCAGGGCATCAAGTTCCGCACCCCAGAGATTCGGGCGAATGGCTATCGGTTCGTGCCCTAATTCTTGATCAAAACTGTCTGCCAGGGAGTGGGCGGGGTCGGTACTCAAAACCAGCGTACGATAACCCAGTTCCGCGCAGCGTAGCCCTGTTGCTGCTGCAACGGAAGTCTTACCCACGCCCCCTTTCCCAGTCATCAGAATTATACGCATGAATACTTTAGCCTTGTATAAAAATGTTTACTTTTATACACTCTAACGATTTTTTGTTGATAAAACATGTTGTTTGAGAACATTGAGACGCGAACAGTCCCAGTAATCAATATGGGAAATAATTAACTGCTCGGCGTTGAGTTGGAGTTCGCTACAACCGGGAATAGCAATGCGAGGTTTCCAGGGAAGGGGAGTATTCCAATTAAGAGTCCAACGCATTTTAATGGTGTCTCCTGAACGATGAATATCATGGAGATCCATGCGGATGTTCAGGAAAAATATGCTGATCAACCTAATCATCATTTTGTAGCGCTCAAGCCCACGAAACTCGTTCAGTGGGTCTTTAAAGTAAATGTCTTTGGCATAAAGGCTGTAAGTTTGGTCAGTGGGGAATTTTTGATAGTCTGCTTTTAGCGTTTCAATAATATCCATTAGCGCCAGGTTGTAGGGTTTAGGCAGGCGACATGCCTGCCTAAAGAGAATCTAACGATTTTTAATCAACTTCTGACCACAGGCTTTCTAAGCGACGCCGCCAAGCCGCCAGCACCTGTTCTCGCTCTGGGGTGGTCTGTTCCAGTCCCCCCATCAAGCCTTCTTCGTAAAAGCGGTCTAGGGTTTGCATGGTTGCTTCTAAGGATTGTCCTTGAAGCTTGGCTACCTGAATAATCTGCCGAATGCGACTATCTGCGAACTGATCGAAGCTTGGGGATAGACCTTGTTGACGAAGAGAAATTAAGCGATCGCTGGCTGCTTTAAAATCTTCTACACTCAGGTTTGCCAAACTGTGCTGAAAAACTCCCCACAACACTTCTCGACTTATGGCATAACGACTTTCCTGGGTTGCATCAAAATTTGCCTCTAATAATTGTTCAAAAAATGGTTGCGCTTCTGAAGCAGGCGCAATGGGAATAAGCATTCGCAACCAAGTCTGATCCTCTGACAGCAACACTAACAGCCGCCATTGAGGAGTTTCCACTTGCCACGAACTAGGGTCAGGAGATTGAACCATCGATGGCTCAAAAGAATTTGTAAGGGTTTGAGTTATTTCTTCGGGTGTCATAGCTTCATCATAAAAAAACCCCGGCAAGAAGCACGGGGGAGAGGCGAAAAATATTAATTCAACACTGTTGGTGCCTGTTATTTAGAAGAGCCACTCAGGAATAGCTTCTTCTTTAGTGTTGGTATTCTGAGAGGGCGTCTCGCGGGTAAACTTCATTTGGATCGAGCGAGTTTGCTCACCATCGACGGCTACTGCCTTGATGGGGTAATCAATCAAACCATCTTGGAAGGACATCTGGAAGCGAAATGTACCATCGGGATTGAGTTTGATCGGGCGTCCACCAATAGTGACGGTTGCATCTGGTTCAGTTGCACCGTAAACAATTAGTTCTGCATCTGCAACTAGCCAGAATTGGCGCGGCTGCATAGGGGTGGAGAATCCGGCTCCAGACATCCCAGCACCAGACATGGTGAGACCAGACATTGTCGGTACTGCCCACATGCCAACACCAGAGGGGAAGACATAAGAACTGACTGCTTGCTCATGAACTGGAACTTGCTGCATTGAACCGTACAGAGAGCCAGCAACTCTTTGAGCTTCAGCAGATTTTGCCATTCCGAAGATGGCATCGTAAATTGGATTGCCAGCGGCATCTACTCCAGTTCCCGTCTGAGTCTCACTTGTTTTGACGTCAGCCGATGCTTTCTTGCTGGGAGGAATTAATTCTAGGAAGGTTTGATCGCGCAGTTCTTCTTCCCAATTAACAGTGATGAATTGGTCTTCAATCCAATCAGAGGGATAGACAGGTGGAACGCGTACAGGGGCAGAGCGAGCCAGAATCAGCCAGCGACCATCAGCACAACGATAACCGATATCAACTGCATAATCGCGATCGCTCACGGGCATTGGCAAATACCACTCCCGCGCTAGCTCATCGCAAGGATATTCTTGAATGCTGTGTGGGCTTTGGTAGTCAAGATTGATATCGGTGACGTCATAGATTCGCAAAGCTAATTGCTGTCCACCTTGACGCCGCAGATCTTCTTTATGATCGTTAGGAATATCCCAATACGCATAAGCCCACTGGGGGTCGCGGGGCATCAAAACAATTCGACTATCACCGTAGCCAGATGGTAAGTCTGGTAATCCTTCATCTACAGATGCAAGAGTGCCACCCGTGCGGTCTTCTTGACCTAAATCGAATTTCGCTGCTTCCACTTCTGGTTGTGCCTCCACTGTACGAGATGAACTAATCGGAGCGTTAGCTCGTTTAATTTGTTGAATTTTTTGAATTTCTGCCAGTAATTGCGCTTTCCGCATCCGGCTATAACGAGAGATACCGTATTCGCTGGCAACTTTACGTAGTTGTCGCAAGGTCATCTCTTCTAAAGGTGGGCGTTCTTTTGCCATGATTTATGTTCTCCAGTAGTTAAAACGGCAGGTAGGTGTTCCTGTCTTAAGATTTTTTGCTTACAGAAAAAAGTTCAATCACCGAATTGGGCAAATCTACATCAATCGAGATTCCCAGCCTGCTATGGCTACTAGCGAGTAGTACTGCAAGTGATTTAGCGGCTAATTGCTCAAGAAAAGCAAAAAGAAAGCTTTTTTTAGGATCGCCTCGCGCTTTATATGTACCAAATCACACTAGGGGGTGGTCAAGGGGTTGTTCAGGCTGTCTTTGATAGATTAACGGATTTAAGCATAATTGGGGATCGCAATTGTCAAGATATCATGACATAAAAACCTATGGGGATCGCTGACAAGGATGCTCCTCGTAGCAAAAACTAGTCTTGAATTGAATGTTATGAAACTATGACAACCCTAATGTGCCGATAATTTGGGTAAGATAATAAAAAATCACTACCTCAATCGCCTTGTTCGCGGCTAAGTAACAAGCGATCGCTAAACCAATACAGCGATTTTTGCTTGTATTCGCTGCAACATCCTGTAGAGCAAAGCACAATTTCTTACCCTTATTAGAGAGGTGACTCGTCTGCAAAATACTGCAAACCCATGACTCAAGTCGTATTATAGCAACCGCCAAGGCGGTTAGGACGCCAGGTGCAAGACATCCTCCATTGCATCACGTAGACAATCAAACTGGTTGAGTTGCTTGCGAATTCGACTTTTGAGCCAAGACCAGCATTGCTCAATTTTATTGAAGTCTGGTGAATAAGCAGGTAAGTAGAGCAATTGACAGCCAGCTTCCTGAATTAGTTGCTCAATGTTTCCCCCTTTATGAAAGGTGGCATTATCCATAACCACTACCTGCCCCGGTTTCAGCAGAGGAATCAGGCAGGTTTCCAACCAAATCTCAACTACAGTCCGATTGCAGGAACCTTCGACGGTAAAGGGAGCCATCAGTTTCCGGTTGCAAAAGGCTGCAATCATATTCACTCGCCCCTGCCGTCGCCCTGATTTCAAGGCATGAAAGCGTTGTCCTTTCTCATTCCAGCCATAACTGTAATCTTCAAGGGTTGTCCATGCCTGCTTCATCCACATAAACAATCATTTCATCTGCCCACTTAGCCAACTGCTCTATGAACGTTTGCCGTTTTGACTCATCCCGTTCTTGATAGCCATAGGTCTTTTTTTTCGTGTGAACCCAATTTTCTTCAAGGCTCGTGAGATTGTGCGATCGCTGATGTCTCCCTCCCACAGTTGCGCCATCTCCACCTGGGTTTTATCTCCATGAGTCTTAGCAAACGTCCGGAACTTCTCCCAGTCTGTAATTTTATGATTGTTGCCAGGAGGTCGGTTGGGCAATGCTTGAACATCTCCCGTTTGGGCTTTGCGTTGCAACCACAGGTTTATCGTGTTGCGACTGATATTGAACAGTTCACTCGCTTCGCTTTTCTTGAGTCCATCTAATTCAATAGCTTGGAGCACTTTCTGACGAAAGTCGTAACTGTAGGGTTTAGGCATGGCAGAGCAAACGGTAACAAGTCACAATAACACCTTCATTCTATGTCCTAACCGCCTTGGCAGTTGCTATATTAACGCCGACAGCTAAACTAATCTTGGGAATAACTGGGTGCGACAAATAAGGGTCAGAATTTCTAGAAGAACTCTAACCCAGCAGAGGCTGCGATCTAGTAGTTATGGCAATGCAGTCAGTAGGAACTAACTGAAATCAGTATCGTTTTAGAGCCGTCCTTAGTTCAACACTGCCATATCCCTAATCAGCCACTGATCATCTCTACGTACCATGTCGTAGCGTACCTTCAGGTTGTCATTACTATAGGAATCATTTTGATTTAACTTACCGTTTTGGTAAGACTCGGCAACTTCCTTCACTGTCGCTTCCGCGCTAGCTTGGTCAGGGTTAGCCTCGTTTGTGCTCACGTTGGTAACTTGAACATCGTGATTGTACTGCCAGTGAGTATTGCTATTTTTCGCTGCCTGAGAGCGTTTCTGCCAGGTCGATAGGGTGGGATTGACGAGGATCTTTTCTAAGTTTTCAATCTGATGCTCGCGTCCTAGAGCCTGTGATTTGGTTGATAACCAAGTTCGGATAACTTGTTGTGCGGTATCTGCTGTTAAAGGTCCTTCAGGAGCCGTAATTTGACTATCAGGTGCAGGAATAGTAATTGGTGGTTGAGCCAATTGCACTTGCGGTTGATTTTCCTCTAAGGCTGATGCTGAGCTGCCTATAGTACGTTGGAATAAGTTGTAAAGACCTGCAAGCAGCATTAATAAAGCTCCTAGCCCCAAAATACCCGCGATCGCTAAAATCACTAGGCGTTTTGTCTTAGTTGCTGGATCAACACGTTCTGAAGCGCGATTACTCCGAGCAGGAGGTAAGTGCAAAGCCCCATTGCCATTCTTGGAGGGATCTTCAGCAACTGGCTCCGTCCGACGAGCGCGAGGCGCTGATAAATCACCACTCCGTTCCTGGGAAGGTGAAACGGGTTGAGGAGACACTTTAGGGATGCCATTACCAGAAGATAGCTGGGAAGCCCGTGGCGATAGCGTAGAGACACTAGGGATTGATGAGGTATTTAGCATTGCTCCCACCGCTGCTGTTTTACCCATTGAAGCACCAGGGGAGCTGGCAACAGCTAAGGGAGAGTTTGCGGTTTGCTTAGTGATGCGATCGCTTCCTGAAGCAGAGTCTGTTCTTAATGTCGTGCCTGTTCCCCGGCTTGAAGAGGGAGCCGTAGCTGCGTAGGAGATTTTTTGCGGTTGTACTACCGCCCACTCATTACTAGCATCTCCCTCAGCAGGAAGTTCTTCTAAGAAAGCTTGTACCTGTTCATCTGCAAAGTACTCCTTCAGGGACGCTTTCAAATTCGCTAAGTCACGAAAATGAGGAAACACTGACTTTTGTAGCCACCGTTCGCCATACAGGCATAATCCAGGCAGTAAGTCAGGGGCTCCCTGAGATTGTTCGCGAATGAAGGCTAAAGCCTCGTACTCTTGAGACAGTTCTAAGGCACGGCTTGCCTCTTCCGTTTGACCCAATAGCAGCGCACACACTGCCTGCTCTAAATGGACGTCCTGACGCCTTCCCAAGCGCAGTAACATCTGTTTGGCACGCGTGATCCAGGCGGGTTGTCTTTGCACAAACCCGCGAGCGAGCAAGGCATAAACAGCAAGGTAAGTAGCTACCGCTGAAGGACGTCGAGCTTCAGCTTCAAATAGGCTTTGCTGTTCCGCTGAAGTGAGATAGCCTCTTAGCTGTTGAATAAAGCGGAGAAAATCATCAATACTTAACCCAGACTGGTCGTCCCCTGTCCCGTCAATACCACCGCGCTCTTGGAGCATGTCCTGCAAGAGCCGTAATCCGTTGCGTCGTTCGACCAGATTTTCTTCTGGCAGTGCCAATAGTTCCAGAATCCGGTAGGGACGTAACTTGTAGAGATCCGATTGAATTTCTCCTCGGACACTGGGGAACAAACCTTCCCGCAGTAGCAATTCTTGACCGTTTTCTAGGGCAACGGCGGCATTTTCATACTGACCTTGCTGCCATTGCTCGCGACCTAGTTCTAAATAAGCTAGAGCTACCGTTAAAATGATATCGCTTCGGACTAAGTGGGGATCTCCCAAGCGACCCTTATCAAGACTGATACTTTTGCTGTTAGTGAGATAGGGATTTCCCAGCTTTAGTACTAGTTCGTACTCTCCTAGTTCGTGCAAAATCAGCAGCGCCCCAACGAACTGGTCGCCTGCGATTTCGATACTGGGTGATTGAGAACCGCCTTGAGAATCAGTTGGCTCTGTAACGGTGGTATTAGTTGCCGCGTGTTGATGAGGTGAGTCTGGATCGTAAGTCTTCGCAAGAAAACTGGCGTCGTAGGCGGCGCACTTTTCCGGATCGGACACAACGGCATAGGCTTCATCGAGCAGTTGTTTCCGAGCGGCGATCGCCGCTTCTGAATACTCCCGACGCGGAAGTTGCAGCGAACGGTCGCGATACGCCTGGTTTCGCTGTTCAGCCGTAGCCTGGATGGGCAGTCCTAAAATTCGGTAGTAATCGAGCGGGATTCGCACGGTTCACCTTACACGCACAGAGCAACTGAATTAACGTATATTAGCCGATAGTGGTTTTTTAAGCCGCTATAACGCTAGAGTTTTTGCTTTTTGTTTCGGTAGAAGCTGGCTTACTGATGACGTTGCCAGAAAGTGAGCTGTTAGCAATTCTAGCAACACCGTCAAGTTTAGCCACCATGATGAGACAGTTAGATCTTAAACTGACAATGCTGTTTTGACTTAAACCACATTGTTGCTCAACTTTGATGAGTTGATCTAACAAAAGTTGAGTAACAATCACAATTATTGTGTTGCTGCAAGGATACTATAAACTAATGGTTCAGGAACGAACTTTACCTGTTTTTCATGCTAGCGAGAGCCAAATTACCAAAGAAGAAGCATTGCTCCTCTACGAGGATATGATTCTGGGGCGCTTCTTTGAGGATAAATGTGCAGAAATGTACTACCGGGGCAAGATGTTTGGTTTTGTCCATCTCTATAACGGTCAAGAAGCGGTAGCAAGTGGTGTCATCAAGGCAATGCGTCCTGATGAAGATTATGTTTGCAGTACCTATCGCGACCATGTCCATGCTCTTAGTGCTGGTGTACCTGCCAAAGAAGTGATGGCAGAGTTATTTGGCAAGGCGACGGGTTGCAGTAAAGGTCGTGGTGGCTCGATGCATATGTTCTCCGCCGAGCATCATCTTTTAGGCGGTTATGCATTTGTTGCCGAAGGCATACCCGTGGCTACAGGGACAGCTTTTCAAAGCAAATACCGTAGAGAAGCTTTAGGCGATCGCAATGCCGATCAGGTAACAGCTTGCTTTTTTGGCGACGGTGCTTGCAACAATGGTCAGTTTTTTGAGTGCCTAAATATGGCAGCCCTGTGGAAACTGCCGATCCTTTATGTTGTAGAAAATAACAAGTGGGCAATCGGCATGGCTCACGAACGGGCAACTTCTCAGCCAGAAATTTACAAAAAAGCTAGCGTGTTTGGCATGGCTGGCGTGGAAGTAGATGGCATGGATGTACTAGCGGTTTACTCCGCCGCCAAAGAAGCGATCGCACGGGCACGAGCAGGTGAAGGGCCAACATTGATTGAAGCATTAACTTATCGTTTCCGAGGGCACTCTCTGGCCGATCCAGATGAACTGCGCTCCAAAGAGGAGAAAGAATTCTGGTTTACCCGCGATCCCATTAAGAAGCTTGCCGCCCATGTGACGGAACACAACTTAGCAACTCAAGAGGAGCTTAAAACAATTGAGCAAAAAATCCAGGAAAGAGTGAATGAGGCAGTACGTTTCGCCGAAGAAAGCCCTGAACCTGACCCTAGTGAGCTGCGCCGTTATATTTTTGCGGAAGATAACTAAAACCGACTCAATGGCTGATAGCTAATCGCTTTGAAGCCACAACATCAATCCCTACGCTTTGCTATAACTTAGTTACAAAACTCACCCGATTGCCCACAACAAATTCATCGGGTGCAACGTTTTGTGACTAAGTCACTCACTAAACTTGCCATTTGGCTACCCGAAGTTAGACAACGGTACTCAATGCTGTTAATCACACAGAAGGCTCAATAGATGAGTACTTCATCCTTTGTCTTTTTAGCTGTCAGCACGTCTACATGTGGAGCGATTGGTTTTACCACTGCCCAAGAGGCGATCGCAAACTCCTGAATCAAGCTTCTGCTGCTCCCAATGTTCATCAAAAACAAACACCTAACGCCAGCTATGACAAACCAGGGATTTTCCTCTTGTCACCCGATTCATTTTTCCCAACGATTTATGGAATGCTTCCCTGTCCACACCTTGCTATCGGCGCTACTCCTGGTTTCCGGTAGCACTACGGCACTTCCTGTATTCGCTAACCCAGTAACGTCATCCTTAATTGCTCAGACTCCTCCCATAGGAGCCCAAATTATTTATGTCAATCCCAATACTGGCAGCGATACTGCAGGCGCTGGTAGTAGTGAAGCGACACCCGTCCGCACCATCACCTATGCCCTCCAACAAGCCTCATCTGGCAGCACCGTGCAACTAGCGCCCGGTTCCTATACAGCTGATACAGGTGAAGTTTTTCCCCTAGTTGTTAAACGCGGTGTTAGGTTACGGGGCGAACCCTCAACAAAAGGGCAAAGAATGGCTATTATCGGCGGCGGCTTTTATGGTAGCCCCACTTTGGCACGTCAAAACGTAGCAATTCGGGCAGAAAGGGATAGTGAAATTAGCGGCATTACCGCTACTAATCCCAACAGTAGAGGCACCGCCCTTTGGGTCGAATCAACTAACCCAATTATTAGCAATAACACCTTTTCGGGGAGTCAACGGGAGGGGGTGTTCCTCACAGGTACAGCTAACGCCAAAGTAGAGGACAACATCTTTACCCAGAACCAAGGAAATGGTATTTCAGTAGCGCGGGCGGCTACAGGAGAAATCCGCAACAATCTCTTTCAGGACACTGGAATTGGCATTAGCATTGGAGATACTGCCTCAACCTCGATTGTAGAAAATCGCATTTTGCAGAATGTGGACGGCGTTGTCGTTACGGGCACTGCTACTCCTACTCTTCGGAATAACATCATTGAGAGCAACCAGCGCAACGGTGTAGTGGCAACTAGCAGTGCTCAACCAAATCTTGGAACTGCCGATAGTCCTGGTCAAAATCGTATTCGCAATAATGGTAGCTTTGATCTCAACAATGCCACCCGTCAAGGTACTATTGTTGCCGTTGGTAACGATATTGACCAAAGTCGCATTTCAGGTTCTGTAGACTTTGTTGCCGCTACCATCCCAGGTGGAACCTTGCTCGATGTTCAAGGACACTGGGCACAAGCCTATATCGAAGCATTAGCCGCCAGAGACGTTATTGCTGGCTTCCCGGATGGCACGTTTCGACCTAATGAACCCGTTACCCGTGCTCAGTTTGCCGCCATTATTAATAAAGCATTCGCTCCTGCACCTGAGCGAACTGCGATTAATTTTACTGATGTCCGCAATGACTTCTGGGGATATCAAGCGATTCAGACGGCGTATCGCGGCAACTTCCTCTCTGGCTATCCTGACCGAACTTTTCAGCCCAATCAGCGTATTCCAAGGGTACAGGCGCTGGTATCTCTGGTTAGTGGTTTAAAGCAACGCTCTGACAATACCAGCGTTTTGTCGGTCTATAACGATGCAGGACAAGTTCCTAATTATGCGTTGAGTGCGATCGCCGGAGCTACTCAACGACAACTGGTTGTAAACTATCCCAACGTTAATCAGCTCAATCCTAATCGTGAAGCAACCCGGGCGGAAGTAGCAGCTTTCGTCTACCAGGCACTTGTAAATTCAGGTCGGGCAGAAGCAATTCCTTCCCCTTACCTGGTAGCAGCTCCCTAAATTATTTCATCCTTAGTTCAGCTTCGTTTTGACGGTTTTAACGCCAGTAAGCCGAATGTGCCTCCGTTTGGCACATTCCCTTAACAAAAGTGCATGAAAACAGAGAGTGCCAATCCTTCGACGGTGGGGGTTGGCACTCTCCTGTTATTTATCAGGTTTATTATATGGTTAAGGTCTTTATATTGGCTGACCTCATTTGAACTGATACTAATTTCTCAGGAATTTCACTGAATAGTGTGTTTCGTAATATTTTCTTTGTATTTGTTTCTTGATGAATTGTGTAGTTCTGTCACAGCGCGAGCGCGGCACCTTGACCACCCGCTGTTAACGGTAGGAGACACCAGCTATGAAGCTGTGTTCCCAGTGAAGAGCCAAGGCGACTGGCTGTTGCTACTGTTGGCAACAGAGTGTCAAGAAACAGTCTAAGGTAGGCATTAATAGTGAACAGCTAGCCGTCATAGGGAATCATTAGTTGCGCTCAAGCTCGGCTGGTTACAGGTGGACAAAACTCCGACGGTTTGATTTGATATTTAACCAGGTTAGCTAAATCCTGCAATTGGCTGATAGCTTCAGCGCCTTCAAGCTTCATTAGTTCGCGGTCATCTCGCATCTCAGTCCAAGTAATCCCGTAGTCTGACACTAGGAAGCGAATCAGATGATTGTCTCCTAAGCTGACCATAAAAGATGCGCTATTCATTTGACTCCCGCAGGTATAGCAGGAGGCTAAATAGCCTCGGTTCTCTAAAACGATCGCCAGGGCTTGAAGGTTCATTACCAAGTCCTGAACGAATTGACGGTGTTGCTCTGCAAGTCGTATAAACACGTTTTTTCTCCTAGCACCACACCTAATCTTAAACTCTTTATACTTTTTTAAGAATTTAATTTTGAGAACTTAGGCGGGTTAGTTTAAACTACCATAAGCTTGCGAAGAGGTTTCGGCTAGCTTCGCATTAGATTAACTTAAGTTCTCCTCATTCTAAGGTATCAGCAACAACATAATAGGTAGTTCTTGCTGCTGATTGAAGTCTAGTAAAGTCTAGCCAGATTAATACCAGCTTATTTCTGTCCTTAGACAGACTTATCAAAGGATTAAACCTGTTCTAGTAATAGGAATCATTAATATAAAACATCAACTATACTGATGATTCCGGAAACTAAGTTAGCAATTTGCTGCCCCTGAAGTCATGCCTGAGGCAGCAAACAAGCAGAGTAAAGTATCAAAGTTAAATTGAGGATAAAAATATTTTCCTAGACCTCATACCCTACAATCTTTGATTACCGTCAATTCAAACTTTACAGAGCCTAGGTGAAAAAGGGAGGTTTAGTTAATGAACTTTCCACCAGCCAAATGCTGGCCCTACAAATCGAATAGTTAACCAGGCAACTACCATGAGAGTAATACCATACCAGGCTCCTGTAGTTGTCCATTTTACAAACTGCTGACCCTGGCTCTTAGTAAACGGCAGCCAAGGAAACATCCTGGCTTCTTTGCCGTACTTATCTCCTAATGCAGCTTTACGACGCTTGGCTTCACCCATAACCCATTGCCCTAAATAAAAATAGATCATAGCGTCCTTGTCAGACACTGAGGTGAGATTGTTCATGAAATGACAAGTCTTTCTAGGCTAACTTTTCAACATTTAGTAGGTTTTATTTTCTAGCTAAAATCTACAGCCAGTTGTCTTCTGGCAGGGAATTAGGGGAACTAAACCATGTGGCATCCAAGTAGTTGATGCGGGCAAATGGGCTGAGGGCGGATAGGACTTGACGTCCGTAGCTGCGGTGATTAACGCGATTGTCTAGTAGGGCAACAACACCTTGGGATTCTCGTACAGGTGCGATCGCCCGTTGCAGTTCTCTCAAGGCAGCAGGCAGAAGATATAAACGAAACCAGTCCTGACGCCGTTGCTTGTAGTATGCTACTTTGCCTGCGACTAAGGGATCTTCTAAGGACGGGATCGGCAAGGTGGCAATCATCAGTAACTGGGGCGCAGGAAACGCACCGTGATGCTGCCGCCAAAATTCCCAGCCACTGACAAGGATGCCGTTGCCGTCCATCTTTGTCGTTTCGACTTGGACGCGGGAACCGAATTCTGCTGCTAGAACCGCGCCTAGCTGGGCTTTGAGGGGCATATCTCCTACCAAAAGAATTACTGGAGTGTTGAGATTAGCGCCGATCTTTAACAGCATTTGCACTTGTTGCTTCAACATCTCTTGAAATTGTGGCGTGTTGGGCATTGGCAACCTATCCGGCAAATAAAGCTGAATCAATTCTCTTTGTCGATCTGGGGAAAACTTAATGCAAGTTAAGTCACCCAACCCCAGTTGCTGGCGATAAATAGAGGCTGAACGTTCTAAATCAAGTGCCTCACCAATCACTACCACAGGTTGCTGCAACCAAACCTTTTCCAAAGCTGTTGCCACCTCAACGGGGCCACAAAACAGCGAAAATTGCCCTTGGGAACGAGCGATCGCTGCCCACATGAGTTGGGCTGATTCTTGCCACTGGTGCCAAAAATTCTTCCAAGCTATCGGAATGGGTGCAGGAAGCTCACAGAGTTGGGAACCATTGTCTTTAGCGTCCTGTATCGCTAATCTATTCCTCATTCCCAGTTGTTCGTAGAGCGTTTGTAAAATTTCCTGCTCTGGTTTTTCAAGGAGACAGCATTGATAGGGATTCGGTGGATGTTGAAAGATGGCTTTTGTCAGCCTAACGCGGGCATCCCGGATGGCATCAGCTTGATCGGGGCAACGTTGCATCAATTCATCCCAATCAACGGGTTGTAGGCAGGCAGTGAGGCGATCGCGTGTCCACGATTCTAGGTCGTCAGCGCCGTCAATGATCGTGGGAATGCCAGCCGGAAAACGTCCCTGTCCTTCTAATCGGTCTGCTAGCCAGGATTGGGGGGAAGTAATCAATAACCCTTGGAACAGCTCATCAACAAAGCGATCACCAATTGCCACCGCCTTGTCTGTTCCCATCCACGCCTGCAAACGAGGAATCTCAACCTGTAGCAACCACTCCTGAATCAATTCTGGTACAACTAACAAGACAGAGCCTTTCCAGAGCAACGCCGAAGCAAGATAGCTCAGACAGTAACGGCGCTGGGGACTTCCCGTTTGAATTAGAGCAGAACGTTCTAAGCGTAAAGCTCGTGCAACCAAGCGTGCCATGGTGAGATGATGGGGCCAGCTTGGTTCGCCCTGCTTTCTGAGAAAGGTACGTAGGGAGGAATGGACTGTTGCCTCAATCACAATTTTGTGTAGCGCCTAGACGCCCTCCGAAGGTTGAAGCTGGCAGCAGTTGTCTGATAGCAAACACTAGCATTGCAACTGAGTAATGCCATTTTCATTATGGCAAGGACGAATATTGTCCTTGAGGCTGCCTTTAGCTTCTCGTTTTTAAGCTGAAAATAATGTTGAGTCCTGACATGACAGTTCCTTGAGATACCTAGGACTCAAGATTGACCTTAGTGTTCTGGTTTAAACCAAATTCGACGATTTTCCCAAATAATCGAATTTTTTGATAAATTCCACCACTTCACCTATAGGCGGTAGGGTTGATTCTGGCATTAGGTCAGTGCCATTTTTTGGGGGTTTGAGCAAGCTAGATTGATGCATCAGATGCTTGCCGAACCCTGGATGATGATAGACAGTGAGGGTCTGGTCGCTGGAGTTGGCGATCGCTGTCTGTGTAGGAGCCTGAAAGAAGCTCACCGCCTCTGTAACGTTGGAAATAGTTTTGAGGGCTTTAATAGAGCGAACTTGGTCAAGCCCTTGACTAATGGCGGCAATTAATTGCTCAAGCTGTTCGGACTTGATTCCCAAATCCTCTAGAGCTTGAGACTCCAGGGTATTGACTAGAGTCAGGATATTTTGCTGGGTTATTCCCGCATCCTGAAAGGGGAGAATGGCGAGATAAGCAACGCTAAACAGTTGATCATTGCTGTCGATGCGAAAGGTTAAAGCCGTGCGGCGAGAGCTAACTTCAATACTAGGAGTTTGCTTAATGGTGGGGTATTGTTGAGCAATTTGATGATAAGTAGAGGCAAGAACCAGGTTGGCATCAAGGCTTAAAGGCGCATCAATAACAATTCTTACCGTTGGTAGAGTTTCATTAAAAAACTTTTTCGAGCCTTCAGACGTAAAACGAAAGATCTCGCTTTGATCGCCACCAGGGCTTAAATCAATCCATTCACAGGTCATGCCTTCTGTTTTCAAGCCAAACCGAGAAACGGCATACAGCTTTGCCCCTGTCAAAATTGCTCCCGTCAAATCAGCACCAATCCAATCTGCCTTGATTAACCGGGCTTGGGTGAGGTCAGCATGTACCAAGCTAGTGTTAAGCAAATTAGCATTGCTCAAGTCAGCGCCCATTAAGTTTGCGCCGCTTAATTTTGCTTCGCTGAGGTCAGCCCAGCTCAGATTCGCCCCACTGAGGTCAGCCCAGCGTAAATTTGCGCCACTAAGATCGGCTCCACTGAGATCGGCGCGACTAAGATTTGCTTGGCGCAGTTCAGTGTCACGAAGATTTGCGCCCCGAAGGTCGGTGCGGCTCAGGTCTGTACCGTTTACATTTGCCTGCTCTAAGGTGGCGGCGGTTAGGAGAGCACCTCGAAAGTTGGCTTCAGTTAATGTAGCGCCGCTAAGATTAGCTTGTCTGAGGGCGGCTTCTCGTAAATCAGCACCACTGAGATTGGCGCGGCTAAGATTGGCGCGACTAAGTTTGGCGCGAATCAACTCGGCACGAATTAGGGAGGCGTTTTCTAGATTTGCCTCTCCTAAGTCAGCCCGGATCAAGTTAGCGACGTTGAGGTTTGCCCGTACTAATTTTGCTTTGGAGAGATTGGCACCGCTTAGTCTTGCCACATTCAACTTGGCATCAGTCAAATTCGCTTCACTCAGATGGGCACCACTGAGGTTAGCTACACTCAAGTTGGCTCGGATCAAATTAGCACCGCTGAGGTTAACGCCACTTAAGTTTTCTTCAGTGAGATTAACGCCAGAAAAGTCTCTAACTCCTTGTGCATATTTTTTGAGGATTTCCGTAACATTCATGGGGCTACCCTAAACTGACTCCCGATCGATAGGTGAAAACTTGCGCTACTAGACAGTTTGGCAGTTCCTGGTACACGGAGGAGCAAGGAAGGGAGCAAGCTGGTTGGTAGCGACAACCCGGGCATCAACTGGTTAAGACAGTTTTCGCCGCTTAAGTCTTGGCGTTGCATAACAATTAATTTAATGCTTGCATAAGCTTAACTTTGATAGCGCTAGACAATGAATATTGGGATTGTTGGACTGGGGTTGATTGGTGGCTCTTTGGGGATAGATTTACGATCGCTAGGACATCAGGTGTTAGGTGTTTCTCGCAATTCGCTAACCTGCCAACTGGCTATTGAGCGAGGAGTTGTGGATGATGCCAGTGTGAATTTAACGCTCTTGGCAGCTGCTGATGTTGTTTTTGTCTGTACGCCCATTACCGCGATCGCGCCAACTATTCAGCAACTGGTTCCCCATTTAGCCACTGACGCCATCATCACTGATGTTGGTTCTGTCAAAGCTGCTGTCGTTGAGGTTGTTACTCCGCTTTGGCATAACTTTGTGGGTGGTCATCCAATGGCAGGCACAGCGGATAGTGGCATTGATGCCGCTCAGTCTCAGTTGTTTGCCGGAAATCCTTACGTGCTAACGCCTCTAGATACAACGCCCCCGGCTGCTGTCAAAATTGTGGAAGAAATTGTGCGATCGCTCCGTTCCCAGGTTTATTTTTGCCGCCCTGAGGAGCATGACCGCGCCGTGGCTTGGATTTCCCATTTGCCAGTGATGGTAAGTGCCAGCTTAATTGAGGCATGTATGAGCGAATCAGAGACTTCTGTGTTAGAGCTTGCCCAAAATCTTGCCAGTTCTGGTTTTCGAGACACTAGCCGTGTTGGTGGAGGCAATCCGGAGCTAGGAGTGATGATGGCACGTTACAACCACAAGTCACTGTGGCGATCGCTGTTATCTTACCGCCACTGTCTCGACCAGCTGATCACTGAAATTGAGCAGGAAAATTGGCACGCTCTGGAACAACGCTTACAAGATACTCGTAAAAATCGTCCGTCGTTTCTCTCTGAAGACGTTAGAGATTAGCTGTAGAAACGTTCTGTACCAGATCTTTACATCTGATTTCAATCTTGGCTGTAGTGTTCACCACAGCTATATAAAACGGCGAACAACCTTCATAAAAGTGCAACATCCCTGACATCGGAATGTCATAGACGCTAGCTAAATTAAGAGATGTCAAGAAGATTTGCGAATTTCGCTGATCAAAGCTTGATAGCTGGTGCTAGCTGCAATACCGATCTATTAACTCTCTATTTCCTGCTCCCAAGAAGCAATTATGAAAACTGATCAACCGAACCAAGACAACGCTCCTGAACAAACGAATCGTCTAGGTTTTGACAATAATCAATCTGTAACTCGCACCAGCAAGGCTTCTCCATTGCGAAAAGCAGCAACCTATGTTTCTTTAGTGCTGCTTGGTGCTGGGACTGTTGTTTCGGTCAACTCCCTGAACGTACAAAACCCCATCGCTTCCAAAGCCCTATTAGCTCAAACAGTACCCAACCTTGGCATCCCCACTAGAGCAACGGCGATCGCATCGGTAGGAAACACCAACTTTATCAGCGATGTTGTTGAACAAGTAGGTCCTGCTGTTGTTCGCATTAATGCTTCACGAACCGTAGCTAGCAGGCGTCCTGAAATATTTAATGATCCCGCCTTCCGCCAGTTCTTCGGTTCCCAGGTTCCCCAAGGGCCGAGTGAGCGGGTTGAGCGCGGGACGGGATCGGGATTTGTTCTCAACCAAGAGGGACAGATTCTCACCAATGCCCATGTGATTGATGGCGCTGATAAAGTGAGTGTGACGCTGCAAGATGGTCGCAGCTTTGAAGGCACAGTTTTGGGAACTGACTCCGTCACCGATATTGCTGTTGTGAAAATTACGGCAGATAATCTGCCTACCATCTCCTTAGGAAACTCCGATGAACTTAAGCCTGGAGAATGGGCAATAGCGATCGGTAACCCTCTAGGTTTAGATAGCACAGTCACAACTGGCATCATCAGCGCGACTGGTCGTTCTAGCAGCCAAGTTGGTGTCCCAGATAAACGAGTTGAGTTCATCCAGACTGACGCTGCCATCAACCCGGGTAACTCTGGCGGCCCGCTTCTCAATGCCTCTGGACAGGTTATCGGGATCAACACCGCAATTATTCAAGGTGCTCAAGGATTAGGCTTTGCAATTCCTATCAACACCGCACAAAACATTGCTAACCAGTTGATTGCTCAAGGAAAAGTAGAACACTCCTATTTAGGCATTCAAATGGTGCAACTAACACCGGAAATCAAACAGAACATCAACAGTAATCCCAGTGTTGGTTTTCAGATCAATGCCGATCGAGGAGTTCTGATTGCCAGAGTAATGCCGAATTCTCCAGCAGAAAGAGCGGGAATCCGTGCAGGTGATGTGATTCAAAAGATCAATAACCAGGCGATCGCAGATTCTAAAGATGTCCAAAAGTTTGTAGAAAGTAGTAAGGTCGGTAGCAATCTGCCAATGGAACTCAGTCGAGCCGGGAAAACTATTGATTTAGTAGTGCAACCAGGCGCTGTCCCTACGCAACAAAATTCCTAACTAATCCCTAAGTTGCTGTATCGGCAGCAGTTGCCTCGACTAAAATAAAAGTTTCGACAGGTCGATCAGGATGGGTATTTGCCCATCCTTTTTTTTGTTTAAGGTAGAAAAATTTTATCTCCCTGTCCAGGGTGTTACCAAACCAACTTTGTGAGCTAGATAAGCGGTACAGACTCAGCACTTTTACTGGTAAAAGTCCGGATTTTGGAATCGAGACTCTAGCGTAGTTTCCGTTTGTAGTGGCGCGATCGCCTAACAATTCTCTGTAGTGATACGTTCAACTTAACCTAGGGACATACTGTAATACTTCTATAAAGGTTGCCACAAATCCTGAAAAATCGTTGTAATTGCAAAAAAGCGTGACTATAATCTGTTTTAACTAAGCCAAAGATTCCCCATGCCTTTCAGCACTTACTTTGCGAAGTCACCAAAACGCTTGGCGATCTTCGTCGGGGTTATATTGCTACTCTTGCTAGGTTTCTTAGATCATCAAATTTCTGCTGACATTTCTGTTGATATCTTTTATCTATTTCCGGTCTCTCTTATCACCTGGTTCGTTGAGCGTTGGATGGGTTTTCTCAGCGCTACGGGTAGTGTTGCCATTTGGTACTTCGCCAATGAACAACAACTCAACCAACAGTCTTGGCTAGTCGTTATCTGGAATGCGGCATCAAAACTAAGCTTTTTCTTAGCTTTTAGTTACTTATTATCTGCCTTACATCAATCCTTAGAGTCAGGAAAACAACTAGCAAGAACTGACTTGATCACCGGGCTGATCAATAAAAAAATATTTTTTGAATTGGCAAATTTAGAAGTTAAACGAGCTTCTAGATATAGACATCCCTTAACTATTGCTTATATTGATATTGATGACTTCCGCTTAATTAACAATAACTACGGACATCAGGCAGGAGATCGAACCTTACGACAAGTAGCTGAAGTCCTTAAGAACAATATTCGTGAGACAGATTTCGTTACTAGACTAGGAGGAGATAAATTTTTGATTCTTTTGCCAGGTAGTGGATATGAGCCAGCTCAAGGAGTAGTACTGCGATTGCAAAAATGTCTTCAAAAGACAGTAGAAAGACAAAAGCTAGGTACTACCTTTAGTATTGGCATGATCACCTTTCTAGAGCCACCCGAGGCTGTAGATGAAATGCTCGCAAAAGCAGATCACCTAATGTATTCTTTGAAAAATAATGGTAAAAAATGCCTGAAACACATTACTGTAACCTAAAGTAACAAGTTGATATTTTTGTTAGGAGTGATGATTAGGAAATAAATAAGCGATCGCTGCCCCTCCAGACAAAGTAAGCGTGATAACTAACGTAGTTGCCAAAATAGTAGAAAACATTCTAAAACCCTTTCTTTAATTAACCAGCTTTAATTAATTTTTTCTGAAGTTTAGCTCACTCAAGCTTTTGCCAAACCTTATGGTCTTTCAAATTTAGCAAGTTTATATAACATCACTGTGACTTGGGTGTGTCAAAAAGCGAAGTAACTCTTCATCAATCATTAGTTTTTACCAGAAGTAATACCAATATTCTAAGTTTTTACTACAAACAATTTTCTCACTTCCATAAAAGGAAACTGGGAGACGACTCTGTAAGAGTCAAGAAAGAGTTGATGTAATTCACAAAATAAATATTAAACAACTTTACTGCCTTCTATTCTGCCTAAAAGAAGCATTTTATCAGCAATCTCTAACGAACGGCTACTACACCAAAGGTAGATAAAACTTGAATGTACTACCTTTACCAACTACACTTTCTACTTGAATCCTGCCCCCTTGTAGTTCAATCAATCGCTGCGAAATCGCTAGTCCAATACCTGTTCCCCTAGTATTACGGGCACTGGCTTGACCAGCACGCCAAAAACGCTCAAATATGTGAGGTATATCTTCTGGTGCAATTCCTGAACCTGTATCGATAACTGCAATCCACAATCGACGGGCTTCTAACCAAGCCCGAACAGTAATTGAACCTTCCTCTGTATAGGAAATTGCATTTCCTAATAAATTCATCAACACCTGTTCTAAGCGGTCAGCATCAGCCATTACTAAAGGAAGTTTGGATGGACACTCCAACTGTAAAGCTGGACCATCATCAAGTAATTGATCAGAGAATTTTTCTACCAGAGACTTCAAAAAAGGACACACGTTAATCGCTTGAAGATGAATTGGCAGATACCCTGCCTCCGCTTTTGATAATTCTTGCGTATCGTTGACCAGTCGTTGGAGCCTAGTAGTTTCTCTAATAAGTCGCTGATAAACTTCGCTGCTAGGTTCAATTTGACTGTCCGCCAACTCTTCTAAGTATCCGCGAATTACCGTTAATGGTGTCCGCAACTCATGAGTTAAATCTCCAATTAATTCTCGACGACGGCGTTCTACTCCCTCTAGGCTGACAGCCATGCGATTAAAGCTAGCACTGAGTTGGTTAAGTTCAGGAATTTCACTGGGCGGTAAGCGTTCATCAAGCTGTCCAGCGGCAAACTTCTGAGTAATTTGTTCGATTTGAGTTAGAGGTTGGGTAATCCGTTTAGATACCCAGTAGCTGAGTCCACCTGCAGCAGTAGTACCTACAATCACAGCCCAGAAAGTGCTGCGGTTCCAGGCAGTTTCAAATCCTTTCACAAGATAAGTACGGGCATAGCGTAAACTAAATCCCCTTCCCTCTAATTGCTGTAGGTGTAGGACAAACAAGCGGGGCGAAGAAAGCTTACCGACAATCACCATAGTACCAACTGCCACCATCATTACCAGAAGGTGAGAAAGCAGTAAACGCGAGGTTAAGGGTAAGGCTTTTCTCTTACGTGAGCCAACTCTTCTGAATGACATTATTGAGTTACTAAATCTTCAAATTTATAGCCCACACCAATTACTGTTTTAACAAAATTAGGATTGGCTGGGTCAGGTTCAATCTTTTTTCGCAACCGTGCTACATGAGTATCAACGACTCGCTCATCTCCAAAAAAGTTATCTCCCCAAAGCTTATCTATCAACTGAGTACGATTCCAAACCCGATTAGGTTGACTAACAAATGTGCTTAATAAATTAAATTCTAAGGTAGTTAAATCTAGAGCTTCTGACTCTTCAGAATCTAAGTTACGGTAAGCCTGCCGCTGGTCTACATCAACAGTAAAATGGGGAGTACGATAAACCAATGTTTCTCCCCCATGGCGGAGACTACGCCGTAACAATGCTCGAACTCTTGCTACTAACTCTCTAGGGCTAAATGGTTTAACTAAATAATCATCAGCACCAGTTGATAAGCCAATTACTCGATCAATTTCTTCTCCCTTAGCTGTCAACATTAGGATGTAAGGGTCTTTTGCGCCGGGTTTCTGCCGCATACGGGCGCAAACTTCCAGCCCATCCAAACCAGGGAGCATTAAGTCAAGGAGGACAACATCAGGTTGCTGCTCTTGGAATACCTGTAATGCAGATAATCCATCCCGGCAGTGATAGCAGGAAAATCCTTCTCTTTCCAAGGTTGAGGAAATGAGTTGAGCAATTTCTTGTTCATCTTCAACAATTAAAATCTTCATAACTCATTCCGGTTAAATCGTGTCTTTTTATAAAGGTTGTATTTGAGTTTATTCTAAAAGTCTAATTATTAAGATTAATGCGCAAACTATTCCAATTCTTTTGGCAACAAAATATTTTTAAAACTAGATTTGGTAAAATTTAATGTTTATAATTTTAATCAAATTTATGAGTATATTAAAAGACGAATGTGAAGTTTGTACACATTGTTTACCTATTGATGTTTCCGGCGCTTCTATAGTTTCTCCTAGTTGACTAACATTTTTTTGGGTAAATGAGATTGACGGCATAGAACCCAACCCAGACAACACTTTTACTAATCTATTGGTGTCTTGTTGCCACCGACAAATCAGTAAATTAGGGGCTGAGAACTTTTGTTAGCCGATTCAGATCGTTTTTCTGATCTTAAAGGAATTGTCATGAACATTAATTCTAGTCTTCTTCGTCGGCTGCACCGTTCTTTGGCACCGATTATGCTTTTACCCATTCTCCTGACTCTAATTACAGGCTCTCTTTATCAAATCATGCAGCTTACAGACCATAACAGAGGCTTTGGGTGGCTTTTAAGTTGGCATAAAGGAAACTTCGGCATTCTCAACCTGGAAGCAATTTATCCGTTTTTGAACGCGGCTGGTTTACTTACTTTGGCAATTACAGGAATTTCAATGTGGTTTCGGCAGCGTCGTAGGTCGAAGCCGCGTCCTGAAGATGCCTGAGGTTACTGTCTGTTACTAAGTCGCCGTAGCGAAAATAACTGTAACTTCCTACAACCCCAACTTTTCTAGTACAGGTCGCGTTGAGACAATGTGCTTGTCTAATCCCAACTGCTGAGGGCTAATCCCCAACGCTAGAGCAATAAGCTGTGGCAGGTGCAACACGGGTAATCCTAACTGATGCCCAATCACTTTCTCAACTTCTGGTTGCCGAGAATCAAGATTGAGGTGACACAAAGGACAGGGAGTCACTAGGCAATCTGCCCCTGCCTCTATGGCTTCCTGAATGTGCGCGCCTGCCATCTTGAAGGATTGCTGCGGTGCATAGCTAGAAATCGGCCAACCACAACATTGAGTACGTCCCCGATAATATACTGGTGTTGCCCCCACTGCCCGAAAGACATCCTCCATCGACTCAGGATGGAAGGGGTCGTCATAGGGGATAGACTTTTGCGCTCTCAGTAAATAGCAGCCATAGAAGGCAGCACAGTTCAAGTTTGCCAACTTGTGGGTGACTCGTTCTTGTATAGCGTCCAAACCGTAGTCTGTTACCAACGCCCACAACAAATGCTTAACGTCTGTGCTGCCTTGATAGGGTGAACAGCTTTCTTTTTTTAATAGACCATTAATTTGCTCAATGTAAGCCGGGTCTGTGTGTTGAAATTCCTTCAGGCGCTCATCAACATGACCGATTACTCCTTGGCAGGTACTGCAATGGGTCAGTAGGGGCAAATTCAAAGACTCTGCTAAAGCAATGTTACGGGCATTAACTGTATCTTCGAGGAGTTGAGAGTCTTCTTTAAATGTGCCAGAACCACAACAAGATGCTTTTTTGAGTTCCACCAGCTCAATTCCTAGCGCCTGTGTAAGGGCGGCTGTCGATTGATAGAGTTCCCGGCAGGCTCCTTGAGCGACGCAACCAGGAAAATAAGCGTACTTCAGTATTTTGGATGCCATGATTCTTTATTTTGGCTTGCGTAAATCTTGACCTCTTCTTCTATCATCGTTTGCCAATGAGCTTTTAGTGAAATTTCTGGAATCCCTTTGACCTTCAAAATGTGAGCATTTCAACGTTTTTGGTCGTTTATCGGCAACTAAGGCGGGAGTGCCAATTGAAGAAGCGACCATGGCAGCGATGGATGGTTCCTCTTTCCGATAAGATTAAAAAATGCTTAGAACTAGGCAACACTGCTTATAAGGTTCGAGTAATTGGGTTAAGGAAGGCTTATGAACCAAGAAATTTTTGAGAAAGTAAAGAAGATCGTTTGTGAACAACTAGAAGTTGAGTCGGCTGATGTAACACCCGAAGCAAACTTTGCCAACGACTTGAACGCCGATTCTCTAGATGTAGTTGAACTGGTGATGGCGTTGGAAGAAGAGTTCGATATTGAAATTCCTGATGAGGCAGCCGAGCAAATTGCTACAGTACAAGCTGCTGTAGACTACATCAGTGGGAAGGTTACTGCCTCTGCGTAGAGGTAGGGATTGAGTGTAAAAATAAGGGCATTAGCGAGCGGTATTAGTCTAGCTCTGAGGATCTAAACTCAAGGCTCTTAAGCCTAATGCCTTCTTTAGTTTTATGTTATGGGCGATCGCGCCCTATCTTACTGCCATCATGACGAATTCTGAACTGAAGCGTGTTGTGGTTACTGGCCTCGGTGCGATTACACCGATAGGCAACACCTTAGAAGAGTACTGGGAAGGGTTGCTCAGTGGGCGTAATGGCATTGGCCCAGTTACTTTGTTTGATGCGTCCCGGCATAATTGTCGGATTGCTGGTGAGGTAAAGGGTTTTGACCCTCATCTCTATTTGGAGCGCAAGGAAGCCAAACGCATGGATCGATTTGCCCAATTTGGAGTGTCGGCAAGTAAACAGGCGCTTGCAGATGCCAACTTTGTGATCAATGACTTGAATGCAGAGCAGGTGGGGGCAATCATCGGTACGGGAATCGGTGGTTTAAAGGTTTTAGAAGACCAGCAAGAAATCTATCTGACGCGAGGGCCAGACCGCTGTAGCCCATTCATGATTCCCATGATGATTGCGAATATGGCAGCGGGTTTGACGGCAATTCATACAGGTGCTAAAGGGCCAAATAACTGCACGGTTACGGCTTGTGCGGCTGGTTCTAATGCGATTGGCGACGCTTTTCGCTTAGTGCAGCGTGGCTATGCTCAGGCAATGATTTGTGGTGGGACAGAAGCAGCGGTAACTCCCTTGTCGTTTGCAGGCTTTGCCTCTGCCCGGACGCTTTCAACGCGTAATGACGACCCGGCTCATGCTAGTCGCCCCTTCGACCGCGATCGCGACGGGTTTGTGATGGGAGAAGGAGCTGGAATTTTGCTCTTAGAAGAGCTAGAACATGCTCTAAGCCGAGGGGCAAAAATTTATGCAGAAATTATCGGCTATGCCATGACCTGCGATGCCTACCATATGACCTCTCCCGTTCCGGGTGGGGAAGGTGCAGCCAGGGCAATTCAACTAGCGATGAAGGATGCTGGAATTGCACCCGATCAGGTGGATTACATCAACGCTCACGGCACTAGTACTGCTATGAATGATGTCACCGAGACCGCAGCTATTAAAACGGCCCTAGGTGAGAGCGCTTATCAAGTTGCCATCAGTTCTACCAAGTCCATGACTGGGCATTTATTGGGAGGTTCTGGTGGTATTGAAGCTGTAGCGACAGCTATGGCGATCGCCAACGACAAAGTCCTGCCGACGATCAACTTAGAGAATCCTGATCCGGGGTGCGATCTGGACTATGTGCCTCATCAAAGCCGTTCTCAAACTGTCAATGTTGCCCTTTCTAACTCGTTTGGATTCGGTGGTCATAACGTTACGTTAGTGTTTAAAAAGTACAACCCAGCTAACTGACTTTCTACACCGAGAGCAGCAGACTAGTGACCTAACCCCTAATTTTAGGGGTTCAGAACCTGTGAAATACTGTAGATAACATCTCTACAACCCGTTAATACTATTAAAATAGACTGCTAGAGAGTGATGGCGTGATGAGTGATGAGTTATCGGGTGAAGATGCTCTGATTCAACGCTCAAAATATGACTAATGCTTATTCTCTAGCCTTGCTCATCGATTCCGCTAATGGGATGATGGGTGATAGTCTTTGGGCAACCGAGAGCCATTGAGTATTAACTCACAAAAGATCTTGCGTTAAACCTGAGTTCACACTGTAGTCATTAAATAAATAGAAGTTATGGCCGTTGCAACCCAATCTCTCGAAGAACTTTGTATTAATTCCATTCGTTTTCTGGCAATTGATGCCGTAGAAAAAGCAAATTCCGGTCATCCAGGGCTGCCAATGGGAGCGGCTCCGATGTCTTTTGTGCTCTGGAACCGCTTTATGCGGATAAACCCCAAAAATCCTGGCTGGCACAATCGCGATCGCTTCATTCTCTCGGCGGGTCACGGCAGTATGTTGCAGTATGCCCTGCTCTACCTGAGTGGATATGAGGGCATGACAATTGAAGACCTCAAGCAGTTCCGGCAGTGGGAGTCAAAAACTCCAGGACACCCGGAAGATTTTATGACCGAAGGCGTCGAAGTGACAACAGGTCCCTTGGGGCAAGGCATTTCTAACGCTGTCGGTATTGCTGCTGCTGAAGCACACTTTGCGGCTCGATTCAATAAGCCAGATTTATCGATCTTTAACCATTACACCTATGTGATTGCCAGTGACGGCGACATGATGGAAGGTGTGGCTTCAGAAGCTTGCTCTTTAGCAGGACACTGGGGCTTGGGCAAGCTGATCGTTCTCTATGACGACAACAAGATCTCCCTTGATGGCGACACCGATATGTCCTTCACCGAAGATGTCGGCAAGCGCTTTGAAGCATATGGCTGGCATGTAACAGCTGTTGAGGATGGCAACACTGATCTTGAGGCAATTGCTCAAGCGATTGAAGAGTCCAAGGGAGTCACGGATAAACCCTCACTAATCAAAGTCCGGACAACTATTGGCTACGGCTCTCCTAATAAAGCCAATTCCCACGACTCCCACGGTGCAGCTCTTGGTGCTGACGAAGTGAAAGCTACCCGCGATCAGCTAGGTTGGCAATACGAGCCGTTTGAGGTTCCCGAAGATGCCCTCAACCATTGGCGCAAGGCAGTCGAACGCGGCGCTAAGTTGGAAGACGAGTGGAATCAGCTTTATGGTAAGTACAAAGAACAGTACCCCGAAGAAGCGGCAACCCTAGAGCAAATGTGGAGCAAAAAGCTCCCTGAAGGTTGGGACAAGTGCCTTCCCACCTACACTCCAGATGATAAAGGAGATGCAACGCGGAACCATTCTGGTAAATGCTTGAATGCGATCGCCGAAGTTGTTCCTCAACTGATTGGCGGTTCTGCTGACCTTTCCACCTCCAACAAAACTCTATTGAAGTCTTCTGGTAACTTCCAGAAAGGTTCTTACGAGCACCGCAACCTCTGGTTTGGGGTACGAGAGCACGGAATGGCCGCAATTTGCAATGGTCTGGCGACTCATGGTGGCTTAATTCCCTACTGCGCCACCTTCTTGACCTTCACCGACTACATGCGTGGATCGATGCGCCTCTCAAACTTGGCGCGTGCGGGTGTCATTTATGTCATGACCCACGATTCTATCGCTCTGGGTGAAGATGGTCCTACCCACCAGTCGGTTGAACATTTTGCCTCCCTGCGTGCCATTCCTGAAATAGTGGTAATGCGTCCCGCTGACGGTAACGAAACCTCTGGAGCTTATAAAGCTGCTGTTGAAAACCGTCGTGGACCCACAGTAATCGGACTTTCACGGCAAAATTTGCCGAACCTCGCGGGTAGTTCAATTGAAGGAACACAGAAAGGTGCTTACATCCTCTCAGACAGTGAGGGTACTCCTGATATCATTTTGATGGGTACAGGAAGCGAAACCCAACTCTGTGTGAAAGCTGCCGAAGAGCTACGCAATCAAGGTAAGAAAGTCCGCGTTGTTTCTATGCCTTCATGGGAACTATTCAATCGGCAAGATGAGCAGTATCGCGAATCAGTCTTGCCAAAAGCGGTTAAGAAGCGCATCTCTGTGGAAGCAGGTATTACCTTTGGTTGGCATCGTTACGTTGGCGATGAAGGAATCGCTATTGGTATCGATCGCTTTGGTGCTTCCGCTCCCGGAAATGTCTGCTTAGAGAAGTTTGGCTTCACGGTAGATAACGTACTTGCTAAGGCAAAGCAATTGCTAGGCTAATATCGAATCATTGATGACTTGCAAGGTGGGCCCAAAAGCTCACCTTTTTTTATTAGCAATTGATCGAACGCGATCGCCCGAAGCTGATGAATCTACTTGATAAGAACAGCCCTAATTAGCGGCTAGTAAAGCTTTCTTTTTTCAGAGATTCCCGAAGGAATCGCGTTGCGAATCGCGGGTAATACAGCTCCAACAGCGAATCACCCAAAAGCATTTAAAGGCAAGTGACACTCTACAAGAAGACACAGCCTACCTGCCTCAATTATTTTGCAAACAGATGGCTCAGAAAATCGCCCGACAACTTAGAATAGTGGCTACGAGGGTATTGAGAAGTCCCAAATGTCTACCAAGGATGTCTTCCACAATGTAGTTCGGTTAGCCCTAGAAAAAGATGGATGGGTGATAACAGACGATCCACTTTATCTCAAAGCTTCTCCCAAAATTGGGATGTACATTGATTTGGGGGCACAAAAGCTGTTAGCGGCTGAACGGAATGACCAGAAAATAGCCATTGAGATCAAGAGTTTTCTGGGACTTTCAGCAATTAATGAGTTTCACTTGGCTTTGGGTCAATTCTTAAATTATCGATTGGCATTGGAAAAACTAGAGCCAGAGCGAATGTTATATTTAGCGGTTCCAGAAGATGCCTACAGTGAATTTTTTACAGATGAGTTTATCCAGCAAGCAGCCGAAGCGTATCACCTAAATCTAATTGTCTTTAATCCTGTACAGGAGACGATCGTACTATGGAAAAATTAGACTATAGCCAATTGATCAAGAATCTATTAAAAGAACACGCAAAATACCCATTAAAAGAAGAATCTATCGAAAAACAACTCATTTTTAATACTGAAAATGACCACTATCAACTAGTGCATATTGGCTGGCAGGACGAAAAGCGAATTTATGCTTGCCTAATCCATATTGATATTAAGGATGGAAAAATTTGGATTCAACGGGACTTTACTGAAGCAGGGATTGCTCAACAATTAGTTGAACAAGGTGTGCCAAAGTCAGATATTGTCTTGAGCTTCCGATCGCCATTTGTCAGGAAATTTAGTGAGTTTGCCATTGCCTAGCTAGGAAGCACAATCGGTCATGTTAAAGTCGTTGATGACTAACTGACAGTCGTTACCAAACAGCGCTCGCCAAATTCGATTTCGTACCGTACCACCCGCCAACCACTAGGGTGAGGAGGTTGAAAAATGCGATCGCACTCCGCCCACGGCAGTTATGCGATCGCCAATAATAATCCTCTAGCTGTATTGCTACGGCAATACAGTACAAAATACAAAAACCTACATACTAGGCTTTAGCTTATCTTTGCCAAAACAGGAAGCACCTTTTCCCCAAAAGTTTCAATAAACTGTTGTTGCTCTCGATTGACATTGTGCAGGTAGAGTTCGCTGAATCCTAGGTCTATGTACTTCTGCAACCACTCAATATGTTGTTCTGGTTCGGCTGAGATCCGCACAGATTCGTGCATATCCTCCGGTTTAACAAACTTTGCTGCTGCATCAAATTGTTTGGGAAGCCGAATATCTGACAAGACAAGACTGGCAAAGATGTTTGTGCGCCACTGATCGTAGGCTCCCTGGAGTGCGGCTTCCTCAGTTTGTGCGTAGGAAAGTTGCACCTTTAGGTACATCGGCTTGCCCTCTCCCCCACCTCGACGGAAGGCTTCTACAACTTCTCGAAGTTTCTCGTAGGGGTGGGAGACAGTAATCAGCCCATCTGCCCATCCTCCCACCCACTCTGCTGTTTGGGGAGTAATCGCGGCTCCAATAATCAGAGGGGGAACCTCAGGACGCGTGTAGAGTTTAGCTTCTTCCACTGTCACTAGACCGTAATGAGTCACCGTCTCTCCTGCCCATAAAGCGCGGATCACGTCAACGCATTCTCGTAAGCGCTGGTTTCGGTCACCTTTAGCCGGCCAACCTTCCCCGGTAATTTGCTCATTGAGTGCCTGACCACTTCCTAGAGCTATCCAGAAGCGTTGAGGAAACATTTCCGCTACAGTGGCGGCAGCTTGAGCAATAATTGCGGGGTGATACCGTTGCCCTGGAGCATTCACGACCCCAAACGGTAAGTTAGTGACTTGCATGGCTGCGCCTAGCCAAGACCAAGTGAAACCGCTTTCTCCTTGACGCTCGCTCCAAGGATAAAAATGGTCAGAGGAGAGAACAGCGTTAAATCCAGCTTTTTCGGCAGCTTGAACGTACTCTACTAGCTTACTCGGCTTGAATTGCTCATGAGAGGCGTGGTACCCAAACTTTGCCATAACAGTTCCTTGAATAATGCTGTTTTAAAAATCACGATGGTGCTTGGCACATGCCACGCTGACGCATGAACAACTGCACAATTAATAAGCGGTAAGCGGGAATATAGCCCACCGTTCTAGGCAAAGCCATGCTGTAGACATTTGCTCTCTACTATTTATATTTAATCGCTTGGCTGATTAGATATTACCTGCGACATAAATTGCAGAAGTTCTAAGGTGGATGTCAGACGTATCTTCTCGACAGCATACATGTTGACTTTCTAAAGGTAGTCTTGTCCAAGAATCGGAAAGTACTATCGGCAAAATCGTCAATCTAGACTACGCGGGTAAAAAGATGACAATGAAATACCCCTATCTGGGGACACCGCGAGTATTCGTATCTAAACCTCTAAAATAAAGCGCTGCGATCGCAATTTCAGCGTAACTACATAACCTACTGAATTCACAATAGTTGCTGACAAATTTCTTCTACCTTTAGGTGAAGCAATTGTTTCTATAGCAACATAAATTACCTCGGAGCTAAGTCAACTCAGCTTGCTGAAGGAAAGCAATGGTGACTTAGCGTAACTCCTATTTAAGAGTTTCCTTAGTGAAATGCCAGTTTTTCAGTGCCAGCAAATTACCTTACAGCATAAAAAATGCTAGGAGATTAACGGTATGATAGTCTCCCAGCAAATAATTAAAGAGAAAGATTACTTTTCTTCAACATACATTTCTGGTTCAACAGCTACATTGTCTAGTCTGCCAGCTTCGTCGAGAACATATCCACCAGTTGTCTCCATTCCTGAACCTTCTTCTTGCTCCTCTAAGGCTTTTACTTCTTTGACGTTTTTTTCCACATCAACGTTAGAAGGAATGACTTCTTCAGGGTCGTTTACGCCGATTGTTTGTGCCATTTGAACGCCGTAGTGGTTATTACCTGGAGCACCTCTACCCGGTTCAGCTTCTTTAGGATCTTCTGGTAAATTTTGTCTGGTTTCTTCAGTCATAAGATGAATCCTCTGTATATTTTTAAACAAGCTTCCATAGCCTGTAGCAGAATAATTGAGATTGCCTACAGACGAATGTATTGTTTGAACCTCTAAGTTCCCTACGAAGATAACTCGATTTGTACCATTCTTGACTCTTTCGTGGGTATTAGATTTACTAAGCAGCGGAGATTTATCAAACAGCGGAGGGGAAGATTTATAGCCCATCCTTCAGGCTTTAAAGGGGAGTTTTTGCTAGAGGGTTGCAGCTCTAATGGAACTGTAGTACTGCCTGCGATCGCTTCTCTAACAGCAGCTCGGTACTTTCGTTAAAACACAGTGCAACCTCTTCACAATCTCTGCTTCCGTATGTAGAAAATTTGGTAAGGGTTGTAGCCTCGTGGACTAAGAGGCTTTGAGTAGAAAAAGCGTGATCGCCACCTACACTACCCTCTTAACCTCCTACCACTGCTTTGAAGAAAAATGGTATTTTCTACAAAATTCTGATTTCATGTACGTGATAAATCTATTTCAAAAGATGGATGACAAATTTTCATTTTGTAAAAACTTTACTTGTCCACAATGCCGTAGGAAGTAAACGTGTCACGAATTAGGTTTAGGTTAAGCTGCCTGCTGTTTTTAATTTAGCCTTTTACTACCTACATAAATTGTTATTCTACAGTGTAACGAATTTGACTTATTAATTATTTTAATATCTATTGTTTTTATGTGAAATAGCACTTATGCTTTCGCGGCAATTATTTATCAATTTCCAATTGTAAGTCAGTTAAATCTTAACGTTTTCTCTATATTTTAGAATCAACAGATTTGCTTCCGTTCTTTATTCATGAGCGACAGTATTTAGATAAAAATTTGTAACATATTTATCTGCTGAGGTTACGGCTCGAAAGAAGGAGATTTCCTGCGTCAAAAGGGAGAAATAAGTGTATATTTGCCTATATTCGGGCATCGCATATACACTTAAAATTTGAAAGTAGCAAATTGGCAAGGGTAGACATCTGGTGTGCCAGAACCCGATCGCCAGTTTGGCTATTTAGTAGTAACGAAGAAAAAAGACTTATGTCACACGAATTACCATCTTTACCGTATAGCTTTGACGCTTTAGAACCTTATATCGACGCCCAAACGATGCAGCTTCACCATGATATGCATCATCAGGCTTATGTAAATAAACTCAATGCGGCACTGGAAAAGCACTCTGAGTTACAAGGCAAAAGCCCTGAAGAACTGATTCGCGACCTCAACAACCTGCCGTCTGACATCATGACTGCAGTGCGTAACAATGGTGGCGGTCATGTGAACCACTCGATGTTCTGGACGATCATGGCTCCTAATGCTGGCGGAGAACCTACAGGCGCGATCGCTGAAGCGATTAGTGACACCTTTGGGGACTTTGAGAGCTTTAAGACGAAGTTCAATGATGCTGGTGCTACTCAGTTTGGTAGTGGCTGGGCGTGGTTAGTCCGCAATAGCGGTGGCAAATTGGAAGTGATTAGTACTCCCAATCAAGATAGCCCTCTGACCGCTGGTCACTTCCCTATCATGGGTAACGACGTTTGGGAACACGCCTACTACCTCAAGTACCAAAACAAGCGTCCTGAGTACCTAAAGCAGTGGTGGAACGTCGTTAACTGGAACGCCATCAACGATCGCTTCCAAATGGCAAGCCGTTAAACATTGCCAATTGTGGGGCGCAGCCTTTTTGTGGTTGCACCTCATACCAATAAGTTAGGGGCGCACGGTGACACAACCGTCGCCCTTTTTTGTCACCCCGACAGGAAAAATACCTATCGACCTATCTACCTACCACCTGTGATGAGTGACCAAAACCACCAAGAGCTAATCGACAGAGTTATTGAACTGGAAACAAAATTCACTGCTTCTCTAGATGCGATCGCTCATTTACTCAAAGCCGTAGATCATCTCCGTGCTAACGACACTCAGGGTGTTTTTGACTTAGATTTAGCTAGACACGCACTGAACGAAGCGGGATATCAGGAAATTGACCCAGCAACTGATCCTCAAAACTGGCAAAGCTGACAGTTGCGTTCAATTCTTATCGGCTTGTGCAGCACTCGGAGCAGGGACGCAGGGATAAAGCATAAATGAGGTTGTTGGTTCTCCCTATCCCCTCATCTCCCCCGCACCCCTGCTCCTGATCACTCTCAACAATACCTTTGCAACCAAAAGAGGATATTACCGAGGAAATTGAGGTTGCTGTCTAGTTCGTTGCTTTCGTCCTTGTTCAGCGCGGCGATGCGCTATGGAGACCACTTCTGCTTCGCTGCTTTCTCTAGCTACCCGAACTAATAATCCGGCTGCCAATAAACTGGCAATCATTGAGTTGCCACCGTAACTAAATAGTGGCAAGGGGAGACCTGTTGTAGGAAGCACACCTGTTGTAACGCCAATATTTAGCAGGGACTGACCCACGAGCAGAATCATTGCTCCAATAGCGACTAATCGATGAACAATATTTCGCGCTTTCATCGCGACTATCAATGCCAAAGTGGCATAGGTAACGAGTAATAGAAGCAACAACAGGCTACCTGCGAAGCCAAATTCTTCAGCAAAGACTGCAAATATAAAATCGGTGTTTTGAATCGGCAGATAAAACAATTTTTGTTGCGACAGCCCAAAACCAGCTCCCCAGGTTCCCCCGGAACCAACAGCCATAAGGCTTTGAACAAGTTGGTATCCATCCTGCATTGGGTCAGCCCAGGGATTGAGAAACGACATTACCCGTCGTCGCTGATAGTCTTTAATGCTGATACTGAGCAGAGCTAGGAGAAAACCCCCAATGGCTGTTCCTCCTAGCTGGGAAAGGGGTAACCCAGCAGCTAGGGCAATTAACCACAAGGTCATGCCACAGAGGGCGGCTGTACTCAAGTTAGGTTGGAGCAAGATCCCCACGAGTACAGCACAGAAAACCAACAGCCAGAATCCTCGGATTTTCCAACTCAGCCGCTCCCACTGCCCAAAAAGCCGCGCGCTTTGCAGAACTAGAAAAGGCTTGATCAGCTCAGAGGGTTGAAAGGGAAATATCCCCAGCGATAGCCACCGTGTCGCTCCGTTAACTGTAGTTCCTAATCCTGGAATCAGGGTAACGCCAATGAGCATTAACAGTAGAAGTAAGAGCCAACGGGCGACTCCTAGAATATAGCGAAGAGGCGATCGCACTAAAAAGTTGAAAACTATTAAGCCCAGAAAAATTGAAACCACCTGGCGCTTGACGTAATACAGACCATCTCCATACTCAGCATCAGCATTTGGATAGGAGGCTGAAAACAAAACAACCAAACCGACAGACATCCACAGGAAAGTCAGCCACCGTAACAATCGGGCTTCCAAAGCCCATTCCTGGAGGTCGGAGGAGTTGCCAAATGGAATCAGGTTATATAGAGCCACTAATTACTACTGGTGTTGTTGGTCATTAGTCATGGGTCATGGGCATAAAAGTGCTAATGATGACCCAGGCTTCAGATAAAGTCTATGCTCAGATGCACAGCATAGCTTAACAGTAATAATGCCAGACGGAAACAGGGTGATAAGTTGTTCGCAGAGAGAAATAAAAAAAGAGGTCACAAAGACCTCTCAGCAATTCACATAAAAAACTTGTGGAATTAAAGTAGCCCGGTGTTAACGCCCTGCTTACCAGTAGCTAGTTCCACCTTCATGATTTTGCCACCCATCTTCATAATCCGCTGTTGCTCACGGAACCAGTTATCGTAGGAAACTAGTTTGGTGAAATAGGTATTTTGTAGCTCGCGCTGCGTTCTAATCCGGGTTTGGCTAGGAACGCAAGCCGTTATTTTGAACATCCGCATGAGTCGATCTCTCCTAATCAGGTTGAGAAATTTTAAATGTTGATCTCTGTTTTGCCAAAAGGCAATTATCAAAACTTTTTGTAGGAAACTGAATCTGCTACTTGTCTAAATTAGGCGATCGCATTACAGGCTATTCAGTCTTGCTTCTTCCTGAAGTCAAAGCCTAATTTATAGCGAGATAATCAGTTTTGAAACCATTAAGGGTTTGGTGTAGATAGAGCAAAGGTCGGGAGTCAAGAGTCAATACTAGACCGTACAAGCCGCATTAGCCTGATCGCGAGCTAGCACTCACTCCGGACTTCCCAGACCTTAACAGCAGACTCCTAACTTAGAAGTCTAGATAGGAAGTTGACTTAGCTCAAGCCAGAGCAGATGTAGTCAAAGTAAACACCCATTTCCTTACCAGCGTCAGCACCAACTAGGCTAGCGGTGACTTCTTTCATGGCTTGGATTGCCTGAACGGTAGCGGAGATAGGTACACCTAGGGAGTTGTAGGTTTCCTTCAAGCCGTTGAGCACGCGCTCATCTAGGATGGAAGGATCGCCTGCCAACATAGCGTAGGTACCATAGCGGAGGTAGTAGTCCAAGTCGCGGATACAAGCAGCGTAGCGGCGAGTGGTGTACATGTTGCCGCCGGGACGGGTGATGTCCGAGTACAACAGAGACTTAGCAACAGCTTCTTTAACGATAGTTGCAGCGTTAGCACTGATGGTGTTAGCAGCACGAACCCGCAGTTCGCCAGTTTGGAAATAGCCCTTGAGCTTTTCCATAGCGGAGTTGTCGAGGTACTTACCTTGAACGTCGGAGGAATTAATAACCGAGGTAATTGCGTCTTGCATGATTGTTATTTCCTTATTGCACCGATTCTAAGAATCTTTAACTTGAGTAGAGACAGTGTCTCTCTACTGCATCGCTCCGATCACGTAGTCGAAGTAAGCGCCAGCTTCAGAAGCATCTTCGCCAGTCATCATGGAGGCGGCAACATTCTTCATGGCGCGAACGCTTTCTGCAACACCATCAACTGGGGTTCCCAGAGATCTGTACATTTCGCGAACACCTACCAAACCGATTTCTTCAATCGGGGTAACATCACCAGCAACTACTCCGTAGGTGATCAAACGTAGGTAGTAGTCCATGTCGCGTAGGCAAGTAGCCGTCATTTCTTCACCGTAGGCATTGCCGCCGGGAGAAACTACGTCAGGACGCTTCTGGAACAGTTGATCGCCAGCTTGCTTGACGATACGCTCGCGAGACTCAGTTAGAGTTTGAGCGATGCGGAGGCGGCGCTCACCAGAAGTAACAAAAGTCTTAATCCGGTCTAGTTCGCCAGGGCTCAGGTAACGAGCCTCAGCATCTGCATTCACGATGGATTTCGTGACGATACTCATCGATGGATTCCTCCAGAAAAAGGTAACCAGGTGTATTTAAAACTGGCAGTCGCATTTTTGATGATGGAGCTATTCTCCTGTCTGCCTACGAAATCAGCATGCAGTTACTGTTTGAAATCTGACCTTCTAAGTTAAATCTCAGTAGTCTCATAATTCTAAAGTAACAACCAATACAGTAGGTTGGGGAGACAGCCACCTTCCGCAAACATTCTGCGATAGATCGTTCACATTAATCCCACCCTCGCAATAGTTTGTAACATTTTTCCTCAGATTGGTGGATGCAGGCGGGCATTGCTACTTCCCTAGACCTATAAGGGTTGAGTCTAGAATCGTTTATAAATCTTCTAATTCCTTCAGCCCACGCCTCTGCATCACTTGGGACAGATACGCGGGCGACTCCTGGCTAGCGGCTCAGTAATTATCAGTGGGGCTTTATGTTTAGGTGGATTGCCCGATGCCAATACTGTGGCGATCGCCATCAGCACTGTCACAGGTATTTTAAGTGGGATTGTCGCCAATGATTTAGGGAGCCTGACAGAGCGCCTGCGTCAGGACGATCGCAGTAATGATGACTTAACGAAAGCGGTAGGACAAGCGATCGCGTTAGTTATTCTGACTGCGGCAGAAGCTGAAACTTACCCAAATTACAGAAGAGACTTAAGAAAACTGGCAAAAACGGCTACTCAGTATTGGTCATCTGTTGCTAATGCCACTAAAGATGCGCCAGAAGATTATTTTGCCGCAATTAAAGACGATCAACTTGCCGAGCTTTTTGCTAACCGAGTGCAACAGACATAAAAACTATTCTCTAATTTTTGATGACAATCGCCCTAGTGTAACGAACTGGCATGGACGTACTGATGAGATCCAAAAACTAAAGGTTTGGTTAGCAGATAACACAAGGCAGAAAATCTGACTGAGGCGCACCAGAAAGATATTTATTACTATCTTTTAAAACTGAAACAATGACCCTAGCAAGCCATAGATTACATTACAGAATACTTAGAAGTCTTTTATCACTGGTGCCAGTTGGGAAAATATGCTCAAGCTTTTGACACAATTACTAATAACATTAATGACTTTTTAGCTCTGCGTGGCTACAATGCTATCCACATTGAACTGTACAGCCAGCTAGTACAACTCTTACAACAAGATAAGGATGAACAGTGGCGAATTGTAGGTGCTTTTACAGCCTTGGGCAATGCTTACACTTCTCTAAGGCAATACCAGCAGGCAATTGATTACTGTCAGCAACTTTTGAACTTAAGAAAAGAAACTGGAGATAAGTAAGGTAAAGCTAATTGTTTGTTTTTATTAGCTGCTTCATATGAACAAATAGGTAAAATCCAACAAGCATTTATATGTAAGAATCAAGCAAGTCAGATATTAATTGAGGTTGGGGGACTTGATGCCTTGCCAATACCGCAGTGGCAAAAATCGATAGCTAAATTTGCTCAACGCGGCAAATTACAACTAACTGCGTGCTTTGTTGTCGGGTTAGTAGCATTTCCCTTTGCTTTAGTTTTTATTGTGACACTAAACATATGACGATTAGTACGCGTACAATTTAGACAGCAATAATATCGTCTATTTGTAAAGGTTTGATAGGTTTTACTGTTGCTCTATTGTCCTACAAACTGAGATAGCCAAAATATTTATCTTATTCTCTTTCTTCGCGTCCTAGCCTTCGGCAAGCTGCTAGCGCGTCTATGCATCTTTACGGTTCAAAATTCAAAGTAAAAAATCCCCCTGACCTGCTAACAAATCAGAGGGGAACTATTAACTAATCTTTCTAGGAGTAGATATTAAACCTACCCCTAAATCAACAATTACTTGCGACCAAAGCGCGTCGCGAGAGAAGACGGCGACAAATCAGACCACGCCTGCTTCACCAAATCAGTTTGCGCCTTCACGCTACCGATGTAGTTACCCGCAGGTAAAGAGGGGAAGCGGGGATAAGGCACAACATCCTCACCATAGAAGCGAGCATATTCCTGACTATCCACCATCATTTCCACAGCCGCCTGTAGCCCTTTCTCAGCAAGCAGCTTGTTGTACTGACGAATCTCGTCTTGAGTCGCAGGCGCACGTCCCAATAGGTGACGGAACAAGAACTCAATCACCTTAGTGTTGGGATACGGCGTGTAAAAACGACGACGGTAGATTTCGCTACCCGCCAAGGTCTTAACAAACTCCCGCACCGAGATTTCCCCGTTACGAAGCTTGCTGTCCAACTCAGAACGACGAATTTCTGGTGGAACCTGACCGCTAAAGATATCCATCACCTGACAGTAGATGGCATTAACTACCTTTTCTGTTTCCTGGCTATTTGTGCCGGGAGTGAGGCGGAAAATCCGTGCTGGCTTACGGCGAGTTGTACCAACACCCACTTCCACCGACTGACCTTCACCATCTTGGAAGGAGCGACCGAGTTCGATGAACTTCGGCTTGCTCATGTCCATCTGCCGTCCCTTGGCTGCCAAGTCGGCGATCGCCTTGCCAGTTAGGGGCAGCTTATAGGTATCCATCCGAGGCTTAACAGTCTCGAAGCTAGGAACAACAATGTCCTTGCTTTGCTTCGTTAGACGGTTATTCAACTTCTCAGAATTCGGGAAGTTTCCTGCTGGGAGCGTCGGGAAGCGACGATAAGGTACCGTATCTTCGCCAAAGACTTGGGAATACTCCGTACTGTTGACCAAGGCGCTGACAAAGCCACGGATACCCTCAGCCGCGAGAATCTGGTTATACTTCTGAATCTCCTTCTGACTTTCCGGTGCCCGTCCTAGGAAGTGCTTGGTTCCTAGTTCAATCACCTTAGTGTTTGGATAGGGAGCATAGAACTCTTTGATGTAGAGGTCTGAGCAACCTAAGCCTTCAATGAACTCTTTGACATTGATTTCATTGTTACCGAGCTTGCTTTCGAGAGCCGTAAACTCGTTTTTGCTCACGTAAGGCTCGATGTCTCGCTCAAACACTTGCCGATAGGCTGCCCGAATCAGGGTTTGTACCGCCGTCTTATCGGTGTTATCAGTCAGCTTAAATTCCTTAGTCTGTTGGCGTTGCGCCGATACACCTTGGTTAATGCGGAACTGAAGATCTGGTTCTGACCGCACTTCCGCAACTTGACCCAGTTCCACAAAGCGTGGGGTGACTTCCTTATCAACGCGGGTGCCAATATCCTTACCTAGGCTACCCGGACGTGAGGAGCGCAACTGTACGCCGCCGGGAGTGAGATAACGCTCGTAAGGAACGGTATCTTCTCCAAACACCTCTGAGTATTCTGAAGTATCGAGAATGGCATCCACTAAGGCGTAGAAGCCCTTTTTGGAGCAGGTATCGAAGTACTTGTTCATTTCCTGGCGTCCGTAGGTAGGACGACCCAGCAAGCGGCGATGAATATATTCAACCGCCTTAGTGACATACAGAGATGTCCAGTAGAGCTTGCGGAACAAGTCAGACTTTGCCAGCATCCGGATAAACTCGCGCACCGTAATCTCGCCGTTTTCCAGCTTGATTTCGGCAACCTTCAGCCGCTGTCCTTCGTAAACATCCCGTCCGAAGACTTGGAAGTAGCAAGCCCGAATTAATGCTTGAGTAGAGCTTTCGGAGAACTTGATGCCTTGGGCATTGTTGCCACGGCTGCCAATACCAGAGAAGGGGCGTTGGTCTAGACGGAAGATCTTCGGTCCCAAAGAACCAGGGAACTCACCCCGCGCCGCAGGATTACCGAGTTGGTTATTAATACCAGGGCCCCGGTGAATCAGGATGCGTCTGGTATCCTTGCCAAAAGGTGCAGGACTGGTGCTAGGATTTTTCTTCTCTTTCGGGAAGATTGCCCCAAACTGAATTTCCAATGGATCATTGCCAGAACCGTAGACGTGCTGGTCAGGTAACGGCTTATCGTATTCGGCAAAGGTGGTGATAAATTGAGGTACTTTGCGGAAGGGCGCACTGTAGCGCAGCAGATCTTGCTGCATTCCCCAGTTACGACATTCTTGGGCTTCCTGACCCAGACCCCGCAGATAGGGGACTGTTTCTTCACCGAAGTAGTCGGAGTATTCTGAGGAATCCACCAGAGCATCTATCAGTGCCGATAGACCGCCATCAGAAACGATAGAGAAGTACGTTTGGACTTCTTCGCGAGAACTTGGGCCCCGACCGAGGAAGTGACGGAAGGCAAGTTCTAGAACGCGGCTGTTGACAAAAGGCTCGTAGAACTGTTTCCGATAAATTGGAGATTTACCCAAGCGACGGATAAACTCCTTCATGGAGATGTCGCCGTTTTTAACTTGTGATTCTAGATAAGAAATGGCTTGGCTATAAGCGCGGGTAATATCGCGTTCAAAAACCTGCCGATAAGCTGCTTTGACAACAGATTGCTTTTCTGTTGCTGACAAGCCGGGCTTCATCACAAATTTAGGACGACGCTCGGCTGCATTAGAGTAGCTTTGGGGTAGTTGTAGACCTTGCTGGTCGCCAGAAGGACGCTGCCGGAGTTGGTCTGAAGGAATTGCCGCTTTGAATTCGTTAACCAGGATTTCAAAGTACTGGTTAACAATATCCTTGGCGTCGTCTTCCCGCTTAAAGTAGCCAACAGCGGCTTGGCGCATTTCCTGGAGAGCGACTAGTGTGGCTGCCCCAGAGCAAGCATTCTCAATGATTTCTCGTAGACCGCGAACATTAACGGTGATGATGTTGGGGTCACCCGCAACGATCGCGTAGGTCAAATAGCGTAACATCCAAGACAAGTCACGCAGAGACTTCTGCATGTTTCTTGGGCCATAGCGGGCAACGTTGATCGGTCGGAATCCTGCTGGAGTCGGGCCGCCACCTGTTGCCGAAAAGAGCGATCGCAAACCTTCTAGAAAGCCACCTGTGCTTTCTACATAAGTAGCTGTCCCTAATCGCATCGTTTCTCGGGCTTCGTCGCTATCGCGATTAGCGCCTGCCATGACGAGTTCTTGACCAACATCTTGCCTGGGTTTTTCCAGGTAAGCCATCGGTGAACCGCCGACAAAAATTCGGTTGGCGGCGCGGGAGACAATTAGGTCAGCATTTTCACTGAGAGCCTCTGCGATTTCTAAGCGTCTTGTTCCAGAGCTAAAGTAACTGGCAAGCTCGGTTAGCTCACCACTACCGCAGTAGCGGTCTTGTTGTTCGGCTTGGATAATCGTTGAGACTGGAACCGTTTGATATAGTTGTGGACGTGCAACTGAGCTTCCACCACTTGCCTTAACACTCATTATTTTTCAATAATCTCCCATCAGGTTTGCTGCTGCGTTAAGCCTGACCAGTTTGCCAATCTGTTTACTTTCGTTTGTTTAGGTCGGTCTGACACACACGTTGAGTTTTGCTTTTATAAAAAAGATAAAAGCAACGGTGATGCCTTCATCAAACGAATGCCCTGGACTTACCAGGTCAGCTTCTAGATTAAAACGTTTCGGATGTTGTCAGGTTATTTGTTAAGAAGTTTATAGAACTCTCTTAATGGCTTCCCAGGGTCATCATAGTGGATCAAAGCGATATCACTGAGAGACTCTATAAGTTTTGTTACGTTCTCCGTTATTATTGAAAACTTTTACTGCCCAATGTTCATGAACACTACTCCTGATCCGAGTGCTGCGGTACAGCGGCTTTACGATACTTATCCCTTTCCGCCAGAACCCTTACTCGACGCTCCCCCACCAGGGTACAACTGGCGTTGGAACTGGCTTGCCGCTTATAACTTTTGCACTGGACAAAAACCTCAAAGGCAGGATGTCCGTATTCTTGATGCGGGCTGTGGAACGGGTGTCGGGACAGAGTATTTGGTGCATCTAAATCCGGAAGCGCAGGTAGTGGGCATTGATTTGAGTGCGGGGGCGTTATCTGTCGCCAAGGAACGCTGTCAGCGTTCTGGGGCAAATCGCGTTGAGTTCCATCACCTGAGTTTGTACAATGCAGACCAACTCGACGGCGAGTTTGATTTGATTAATTGTGTCGGAGTGCTGCACCATTTGCCCGATCCGATTAAAGGTATTCAATCCCTCGCCCCTAAGTTGGCTCCCGGTGGATTGATGCATATCTTTGTCTATGCTGAGTTGGGGCGCTGGGAAATTCAACTGATGCAGAAAGCGATCGCGCTTTTGCAAGGGGACAAACGAGGCGACTATCGCGATGGGGTACAGTTGGGGCGATCGCTCTTTGCCTCTCTACCGGAAACCAATCGTATAGTAAAGCGAGAAAAAGAACGCTGGTCAATGGAAAATCAGCGGGATGCCAACTTTGCAGATATGTACGTGCATCCTCAGGAAATTGACTATAACATTGACACCTTGTTTGAATTGATCGATGCGTCAGGATTAGAGTTTTTGGGCTTTTCTAATCCAAGTTATTGGCAGTTAGAGCGGCTTTTCGGGAAAGATCCGACCCTAATAGAGCGAGCCAAAGAACTAAGCGATCGCGAACGTTATCGTTTAATAGAACTCTTAGATCCAGAAGTCAGCCATTACGAATTCTTCCTCGCACGTCCTCCTCTACCAAAAGCAGACTGGTCTACTGATGAAGCGCTTTTAGCCGCCATTCCCGAACGGAATCCTTGCATGGATGGTTGGCCCAGTAAATGCCTATTTAACTACGATTATCAGATTGTTAACTTGTCAGAAGCAGAATTTGAGTTTCTCCAAGCTTGTGATGCGAATGTAGCCCAACAGCAGACGGTGAGAGAAATTCTGGCTCAGGTGAAATTGGGGTTAGAAGAAGTGCGATCGCTACTCCAACGTCAGTTGGTTGTACTGACACCAGCTTAAAAAATACAACAACGTAGACAATCGGCTTCCGTTTCGATTGAACTACCAAATTCCTGCCTCACTCTAATTACAGACTGAGGCAATTTTTATTGACTTTTAATCCTTTATTAACCAGTATTTATACACAAATTAACTCAACATTGCCCTAAAGCTTAATGTCTAACTCGTATATTTACGTAGGGAAATTGTCTCAGGTTATTTGGCTAATTGAATTTGCCTTGTTCTCAATATCAAACGAGTTAACAGCAGCACTAAGTCTTAACCTACCCAAATTGATATTCACATCAACGCAACGCCGATTAATCTTGGAGTGCAATATGTTTCGTTTTTGCAAATTAGCATTATTAGCAACAGCCGTTGCCACACTTTCACCCGTTGGTGAAGCCGTAGCCGCAACGTTGACAGGGGCACCTCCGATTGTAATTGGACATCGGGGGGCGAGCGGCTACCGACCAGAACACACCTTAGAAGCTTATCGACTAGCGATTGAACTGGGAGCTGACTACATTGAACCTGATGTCGTTTCCACGAAAGACGGCGTTCTAGTTGCTCGCCATGAAAATGAAATTTCTGGAACGACAGACGTTGCTTCTCGCCCAGAGTTTGCGGATCGCAAAACGACTAAAGTGATTGATGGCGTAGAAGTAGAGGGTTGGTTCACCGAAGACTTTACCCTGGCAGAAATCAAGACACTCCGAGCAAAAGAGCGCCTTCCTCAACTACGAGGGACTGAGTATGACGGTCTGTATGAAGTCCCGACGCTTCAGGAAGTTATTGATTTAGCCAAGCAAAAAAGCGCCGAAACAGGTCGCACCATTGGAATATATCCAGAAACCAAGCACCCTAGCTACTTCGACTCCATCGGTCTATCTTTGGAAGAACCTTTAGTTGAACTTCTCAGTACCAATGGCTACACAGACGCTGACGACGCTGTGTTTATCCAGTCTTTTGAAGTAAGCAACCTGCTAAACCTGGCTCAGTTAACCAATTTGCCTCTGGTTCAGTTATTTGGCGGCGCAAATGCTCAACCTTATGACTTTGTTTTGAATGGCGATTCTCGTACCTATGGCAATCTAACTGCTCCAACAGAACTGAGCAACATTGCTGACTATGCGAGTGGGATTGGCCCGTCTAAGCGCTTGATTGTTCCCACAGGCGAGGATGGACAGCTACTTGAGCCAACAACACTAGTCAGCGATGCTCACGCCGCTGGTTTGCTTGTGCATCCGTACACCTTCCGCAATGAAGATGTTTTTCTGGCTCCGGATTATAACGGAAACCCCGAACTGGAATACGAACAGTTCTTTAAGCTGGGCGTTGATGGTGTCTTCAGTGACAATCCCGATACGGCTGTTGCTGTTCGTAACCGTGTGGCTGGTGACTCCAACGCACAGGTTCCTGAACCTGGTTCTTTCTTAGCCTTTGGCGTTTTACCCGTAGCGGAATTGTTACGCCGTCACAAAGCCCAAAAAGTATAAGCATTGGACAAAATTAAAGAGCTGCACGGACAGGCTTGACATCTATAGTCCTATTCGGTGCTGTGGGCGTCGTTGTCACTCAGAACTTACGCAGAAATAGCCTATTGCGTAAGTCCTGAGCTGTAGCAATTAAGAAGCGATCGCTTTTAGTCTTTTACCAAAGTATCTAACCTAAAAGGAATTTGTTGGCGTCTCCGACAACTGTGATTGAACGGCGGGAGGTAAAATCACTCGGTCAATTGCGTGAATGACGCCGTTGCTTGACTGAATATCGGGTTGAACTACCCTGGCTCTTTCTACACGAATCCGACCACTGGCATCAACTTGTACCTCTAGTGGGCTGCCAACTAAGGTTTCAAGCTGTCCAGATTGCAGTTCGCCTCCTCTGATCTCACTAGGTACCACATGGTAAGACAGCACCTGTCTTAGTAAGTCTCTATTTTCTGGCTGAAGGAGCTGTTCTAGGGTTCTAGGTGGCAGCTTAGCAAAGGCTTCATCCGTAGGAGCAAAAATTGTGTAAGACCCCTCCATCAGAAGAGTACTCTCTAAATCAGCGGCGTTAATTGCTGTGGCGAATGTCTGGAGGCGATCGCTTCTAGCTGCCATTTCGACCAAATTATTGTTTGTTACTGATCGGTCATTAGAACTTTCCCTCTGTTCGACTGGGTTGAGAGACTCAGAGCGATACCCCTCTGTTCTATAAGGAGGTGTATGACCAAAGAACTTTTCTATCCGAATTGTTTGAGCCACTGCCGGAGAACTGAACAGGGCACTGACTGCCAGAATACCGAGCAGCAAAGGAGTTTGCAATTTCATAATACTTTTTAAATACAAAGTCTACTATCCTCCCAGGTTAGGGGAGGCATTCAAGTTGTCACCTCTTGCAATCGAGGTACTTCTTTAGAACTAGTTGTTAAAACAAAGAAAAAGCCCCCAGGGGCAAAACTGGAGACTTCAAAGCTTTAACTGAGGAATGGCTAACTTGAAACTGCACTGAAAGAAGCTTGCTTTTAGTTATTGCTGGCTACTTCAGGTTCTACCTTTAACTGAGTCTGAGCCTGTAGCGGTAAAATTACTTGGTCAACAGCATGAATAACGCCGTTGCTGACTTGAATATCAGCTTGAGTTACGGTGGCGTTGTTGACGCTCACTGTCCCATCTGAATTTTTGGTAATTTCGAGTGTCCCTTCCGTTAGTGTTTCGGCTTCTCCTGACTCAATTTGACTGCTAGTAATTGCACCAGGAACGACATGGTAACTCAGCAGTTGCACCAAAATTTCTTTATTTTCCGGTTGTAGAAGTTGCTCCAGGATGCCTTCTGGTAAGGCGGCAAAGGCTTCATCCGTCGGTGCAAAAAGGGTATAAGGCCCCTCGGTTGATAGGGTTTCTTCTAACCCAGCTGCCTCAATGGCTTTGGCAAGAGTTTGAAATTGTTCGCTGTCAGCTGCTTGCTCGACTAAGTTGTTGCCTGCTGGTTCAGCATCAACAGAACTATCTAATGTTTCGTCTGTAGGGGACACTGGAACTGCATCAACAGGAACCTGTGGGGCATCATCCACGGGAATCTCTGTTTCGTCGGCACTTTCAGGGATCGTCTCAGTAGGCGTCTCTTGAAGAGTTTGTTTCTTCTTAGCAGGTGGATTGAGAGATTCCGAGGTACTTTCTTCTCTTGCTCCAGGAATGCCAGTGAAGGCGTCTTCAAGTTGATTAGCTTGGGCAAATGCCGGAGCACTGATTAGAGCACTTAAGCCGAAAATAGCGGTTAGTAGTTGAATGCGAGTTTTCATTTTGCAAATACCTACTGAATGTTATGTTTTGTAAACGTTACGCCCGCAGTTCAAGACAGGCTTTTTTCTAAGCCCTATAGCTGCCGAAAGACGGCATGAGAACTATTGATATCGGAATAAAGCTTGAGAAAAGCGCGATCGCGTTATCTGGAGTGGTTGAGTAGCAGGCAGGTTCTGAGCAGGGACTTAGGGAAGCGGACTGTCACTGATTTGAACAAGGGCTGACGTTGGCAGTCTTGTGAACCCCTCACATATTGGTCGCTTTTACTCACTGCTCTTTAGCTAGCAGTTTTAAATCCAGACATCAATCCAACTACTTCTTTGTAGTGCCAATCTGCCGTTAGGAGTTTTCGTCAACTCCTCGAATTCAAGAGTGTCAGAATCTAACTGATTTCTCATCTCTTGCGCCTGCTGAGGCGTCAGACCAGCTAGAATTAAGCCTTCCAATCTAGCTTCATCGGTGCGAGTTGAGAGGTGCTGTGTGTTGATCATCACAGTGACTCCTGATGAAATTGATGCTTTCTTCTGTCTGGTCTTGAGAATAGCTCTCAAAAGTAAAAAACTCGATAAGATCCGCAACGTTATTGAAAAAATCCCCAGAATTGTGGAATAACGTCTCAAAACGCTGGGAGACGAATGTGAAAGCAGCTGCCGACTTCTAGCTTGCTGGTGACGGAGATCTTGCCGCCATGACGTTGCGCGATCGCCTGAGCGATCGCCAGCCCTAACCCTGTCCCTCCCGCCCGCCGAGTGCGAGCCGGATCAGCACGCCAGAAGCGATCAAATATAAAGGGAATCTGGTCTTTGGCAATACCGATGCCTGTATCCTTGATATTCACTAAAGCAAACCGATTCTGTTTAGCTAGACAAAGCTCTACCTTGCCACCCGCAGGAGTATATTGCAGGGCATTTTCCAGAAGATTAGAAAATAAGCGGGCAAGTTGTGCTTTATCGCCCACGACAGACACCTTCGCCAACCATCGTGCTTGCAGAGTAATTTCCTTGGATTGTGCGGAGGGTTCGAGTAATTCCAACAAGTCCTGTAAGAGCTTGTTGAGGGAAATCGGGATGGACTCCCGCAGTGGAACTGAGGCGTAAGCATCCGTCTGTGCTAAAAAAAGCAAGTCTTGCGCCAATGTGCTCATTTGAGAGGTAGCCAGGGCAATAGCAGACAACTTCTTAACATCTTTCGGATGAATGCGTTCTGGGTGATTCAAGATCACATCAGTTGAGGTTTTAATCGCCGTCAGAGGACTGCGAAGTTCGTGGGATGCATCGGCAGTAAATTGTTTCAATCGTCTGAAACTTTGCTCAATTGGCTCTAGGGTTCGCTCTGTCAGCCATAAGCCGCCAACAGCTACCAGTCCAAGCGCGATCGCTCCTCCCATTCCTAGCCCCCACAGCAGTTGACTGTGTACGGTTTCTAAATCCTCTGTAGACTGGCTGGCGCGAATGTACCCTTCCAGAGAAGCCTTACTGGAGTTAGGGTCGCCTTTGTAGATGGAAATGGTGAAGGTGCGAATATGTCTTGGTCTTTGCGATCGCTTTAATGTCACCGAACCTGTTTTGGGAGGAAAGCTTAACGAAAGTGTTCCTTTACTTGCTAACACTTTGCCCTCAGCGTTAAACCATTCCAAGCTTTGTTGGTTGCGGTTAAAAATATCACGCCAAGGCACTTCCTCTACCTGATCAAGATACTCACTTCCTTGGACTTTAACTTCCGTTAATGAGGGAGCCGCAGCTTGAGCAACAGTCAGAAGCTTTTCATCAAGTTGGCGATAGAGACTGTGAATAAAGAACAAATAGACGCCACTACCAAATGCGCCCATAATGGCTGCCATTACGATTAGATATGACAACAAAAGACGCCAGCGTAAGCCTTGAAACATGCAGTTCTCTCAATGAGTACATCAACATCAAGACTAAAACTCTCCCATACATCAAACTAACTTTCCTCCCCCAGCCAGCAACATTGACAGGGAAAGTTAACGCTAGATTGAGTTAAACAATAGGGAATAAACGGGCAATTTTAGGAATGTTGTTTGAGACGATAGCCCAGACCATAAACCGTCTCGATCAAATTAACCGGAACCCCAGCAGACTTAAGTTTTTGCCGTAAGCCGCGAATATGTGCCTTCACGGTTGCTTCTTCGGGAATCTCCTCAAAAGACCAGAGGTGTTCCAGAATTTGAGCGCGACTAAAGACGCGACGATTGTGGCGGAGAAAAAGTTCTAGCAGGCTGTATTCTTTCGGGGTTAGAGAGAGAAGACGAGCTTCGTAAAAAACTTCGCAGGTATTGGGGTTAAGTCGTAAGTCTCCCCATTCCAGTAGAGGTGAAAATGTCGAATTTCCCCGACGTAGTAGCGCTCGAATCCGTGCTGACAACTCCTGAAGTTCAAAGGGTTTGACCAGATAATCATCTGCCCCCGCATCTAAACCAATTACTCGGTCATCTACTGAATCACGAGCCGTCAGCATCAAAATGGGGAGACTTACCCCTTCAGCGCGGAGTTTCCGGCAAAGGGTAATACCATCGACTTTGGGCAGCATTACATCAAGCAAAATTAAGTCATAACTGAAGCTTTCTGCCAGTTCTGCACCCAGTTGACCGTCATGAGCAATATCGACAGCATAATGGCGATCGGTGAGGTCTTCGGCAAGCGCTTCTGCAATCCGCTCATCATCCTCTATGAGCAAAATCTTTGTCATAGTTTACCCCTGTCTTTAAGGTAATTTTTTGAGCCGAGCTAGAGAAGTACGTGACGAACCTATAACTTGTAAGTTTTATCGTCAACTTATAAGCATTGGCAATCTTTCTAACCCAGAGTGTTTATTAATGGGTTTAAGCCAATTTGGTTAATAAGGCTTGACAAAGGACTACTATGTTCCCGTTTCTCCCGATTATTTCTGTTTTTGTCATCTAGAGAGACTTTTGGTCAACAAATAGATTGGCGATCGCCCCCTATAAGGCAGTGGTTGCAAGCATACCAAAGATTGAAACTTCTTTAAGTATTGTTACCAGCGCATGGTATGATTACCTCTGGCTTATGGCGATCGAGCCAGCTTTCTCTAAAGGTCTTTTGCTGCTACCCGTGAACTTGTCAGACGACTCTCTTCCACCGACACCAGCACCCGACGAGGAACTTTCTCAAGAAAGCGCCTCACCAACTACTGCTGGTTCCTCCATGCAGGAGTATTACCAACTCAAGCGAAATTTACTGGTGATAACCCTGGCAATGACAGGAGTTATTTTTATCTCGGTTTGGATTTTTTACTCGATTGACATCGCCTTGAATTACTTAATCGGGGCGTGCACAGGTATGATTTACTTGAGAATGTTGGCAAAAGAGGTTGAGCGGCTCGGTCAACAAAAAAGGCGTCCAAGTTCTACCCGGCTGGCGCTGCTTATTGGAGTATTTGTCGTTGCCAGTCAGTGGCAAAAACTGCAAATTTTGCCCATATTTTTAGGATTTCTGACGTATAAAGCCGCCCTCATCGCTTATGTGCTGCAAAGCACTCTACTTCCTCCTTCTTCTAATAAGTAGTAGAAGTAGCTTTAAGCTAGTCAACAGGGTTCACTCTTGATAGGTATCTGGGTAAATCTCCCTAATGGAAATGATCCACGGTTTAAGCATTATCAATTCTTTCCCCCTTGCTGAATTAGAAGTTGGGAAGCATCTTTACTGGCACTTTGGCAATTTCACAGTCCATGGACAAGTATTTCTAACGTCCTGGTTTGTGATCGGCCTTCTCCTGATTGCTTCCATCGCCGCTAGTCGCAATCCCCAACGAATTCCCAGGGGTATTCAAAATTTTATGGAGTACGCCCTAGAATTTATTCGGGATTTGGCGAAAACCCAAATCGGGGAGAAAGAATATCGTCCCTGGGTGCCCTTTGTCGGCACTCTATTTTTGTTCATTTTTGTGTCAAATTGGTCTGGGGCACTAATTCCCTGGAGACTCATTGAACTCCCTGAAGGTGAGTTAGCGGCTCCTACAGGTGATATCAATACAACGGTTGCCTTTGCATTACTCACTTCTCTAGCTTACTTTTACGCGGGTATCAGTAAAAAGGGGTTGGGATACTTTGCAGGTTACGCGCAGCCAGTACCAATTTTGTTGCCCTTCAAAATTTTAGAAGACTTCACTAAACCGTTGTCTCTAAGCTTCCGACTTTTCGGAAACATTCTCGCCGATGAATTGGTGGTGGCTGTTTTGGTGCTACTGGTTCCCCTATTTGTACCAATTCCCGTAATGGCATTGGGTCTATTTACGAGTGCCATTCAAGCGCTGATCTTTGCTACTCTAGCAGCCGCCTACATTGGTGAGGCACTAGAAGAGCATCATTAGTCAAGGCAACACTCGCGTTTCCCAACTCTAGATACCTCCTGTTGCCAGTCCGCCCACCCGTGCGGATTTTTTGGAGGTAGAAGCCTCTGTTTTTTGTACTTTAATTAACTCAAGGAAAATTAATCATGGATCCATTAGTTTCTGCTGCTTCCGTTATCGCTGCTGCCTTAGCTGTTGGTCTTGCTGCTATTGGCCCTGGTATTGGTCAGGGAAATGCTGCTGGTCAGGCAGTAGAAGGTATTGCTCGTCAGCCAGAAGCTGAAGGAAAAATCCGGGGTACGCTGCTGTTGAGCTTAGCGTTCATGGAAGCGCTAACCATTTACGGTCTTGTAGTTGCCCTCGTGTTGTTATTTGCTAACCCCTTCTCGTAAGGCTTTTATCAGCGCTCAGACTTGCTTTGCTATTGCGGTCTGAGCGCTGTAGCTCAGTGACTACAGCCCATAAAATGCATCCAACTCCCAGCTCTAGTCTCAACCTTTTGTAAGCTCTGGGAACCGACTAATCATGATGACCTATTGGACAATTTTGCTAGCCGTTGAAGCAACGGAAACTGCTGCTGAAGGGGGCTTATTTGATTTTGATGCCACCCTCCCGTTGATGGCAGTGCAATTTTTGCTTTTAGTGGTGTTGTTAAATATTGTGTTTTACAAACCCCTAACAAAAGCAATTGATAGCCGTGAGGAATACGTCCGCAAAAACTTGTTGGACGCCAAGGAACGGACAACGAAAGCAGACAAATTAGCGCTGCAGTACGAACAAGAGTTAGGTGAAACGCGACGCAAGGCTCAAAGCACTATTGCCGCAGCCCAAGAGGACGCCCAGAAAATTGCTGCCCAAAAAATGGCAGCCGCACAACAGGAAGCACAAGCTCAACGAGAGCAAGCCGCTCAAGAGATCGAGCAGCAGAAAGCTCAAGCAATGGCTTCCCTAGAGCAAGAAGTGGACAGTCTCAGTCGCCAGATCTTAGAAAAACTCCTCGGGTCTGAGCTAGTAAAGTAAAGCGACTCTAGAAGGTTGAAGGATGAAAAACTATATTATCTTGTTCTTCTCAGGAGCAAGATATACAAAAAAGTCATACTTCACACTTCTGTAGTCAAAGTATTAACAAGTAAAACGCAAGCGCAGTTGTAAAAATGGCGATCGTGGGAACGTATTTATTCCTAGCAACGGAAGCGGCAGAGAGCGCCTCAGAAGGCGGTTTCGGTCTAAATTTCGATATTCTAGGAACCAATCTAATTAACCTCGTTATTGTCATCGGGGTTCTATTTGTTTTTGGGCGTAAAACTGTGGGAAATGTCCTCTCCCAGAGACGCGCCAAAATTGAAGAAACTATCAAAGACGCTGAAGCTCGTGTTAAAAATGCTGCCTCTGCTTTGGCAGATGGTCAGCAAAAGTTAGCAAAAGCTCAGTCAGAAGCAGAAAAGATTCGCGCTACGGCAGAAGAAAATGCCTCAGCAGCAAGAGAGGCAGTCTTAAGTGCTGCTGCCAAAGACATTGAGCGCATGAAAGAGACTGCAACTCAGGACTTAAATACAGAAAGAGAAAGAGCGATCGCTGAACTTCGTTCACAAGTGGCAGCTTTGGCAATGCAGCGAGTAGAGTCCCAACTCAAAGACCGCTTAGATGACTCTGCTCAACAAAACTTGATTAATCGCAGCATTGGTATGGTGGGAGGTGGCTCATGAAAGGTAGTTTATTAACCGCTGAAATAATAGAGCCTTACGCAGAGGCCTGGATGTCTCTGGCCCAATCCAGTAACATCGTCGATAAAATGGCAGAAGATGCCGCCGGTTTGTTGAGCTTACTGAAAGATTCAGAAGACTTGAATCAATTCTTGGCTAGTCCGATAGTCAAAGCGGAAGATAAAAAAGCTGTAATGCAGCAAGTTTTTGGAGAACAAGTTCATCCCTTGACGATGAACTTCTTGAAGCTGCTGGTCGATAGACGGCGCATTCAGTTTCTAGAAGGGGTTTGTAAGCACTTTCAAGCCTTGCTGCGGAAGCTTAATCAGACGATGCTGGCGGAAGTAACCTCCGCTGTCGAACTCAGCGATGAGCAACGGCAATCTGTCTGTGAGCGAGTCAAAACGATGACCAACGCTCAGCAGGTGGAACTAGAAACAAGCATCGACCCGAATTTGATTGGTGGTGTGATCATTAAAGTAGGCTCTCAGGTCATAGACGCCAGTCTACGCGGACAACTTCGTCGCATTGGTATGCGCCTGAGCAGCGCTAGTTAGAGACAAAAGCTCAAAGGGCGCTGAGGCTAAGAGCAGCGCGTCTAGCTCTGATCTTCCGCTGATAATAGAACAACGAACGACTAATAATTGACATGATTAGCATTAGACCTGACGAGATTAGCAGCATTATTCGGCAGCAAATTGAACAGTACGACCAAGACGTAAAAGTATCTAACGTCGGTACTGTTTTACAAGTCGGTGATGGCACAGCCCGGATCTATGGCTTAGAAAAGTGCATGGCTGGGGAGCTGGTGGAATTTGAAGATGGCACCATCGGTCTTGTTCTTAACCTAGAAGAAGACAACGTCGGTGCCGTATTAATGGGTGCTGGTCGCGGTATCCAAGAAGGTAGCTCCGTTACCGCCACGGGTAAGATCGCCCAGATTCCTGTTGGTGACGCCATGCTCGGTCGCGTCGTAGATGCTCTAGCCCGCCCTCTGGACGGTAAGGGAGACATCCAAGCAAGCGAGACGCGCCGGATTGAATCAGGAGCACCAGGAATTATTGAGCGGCGCTCGGTGCATGAACCGATGCAAACAGGGATCACGGCGATTGACGCGATGATTCCTGTTGGACGTGGTCAGCGGGAGTTGATCATTGGTGACCGTCAAACCGGAAAAACTTCCATTGCGGTAGACACGATCATCAACCAGAAAGAAGAGGACGTAGTTTGCGTCTACGTTGCCATCGGTCAAAAAGCTTCTACTGTTGCCCAGGTGGTAAACGAGCTTCAGGAACGGGGCGCATTGGCTTACACAATTATTGTTGCCGCCAACGCTAACGATCCGGCTACCTTACAATACCTGGCTCCTTATACAGGGGCAGCGCTGGCGGAGTACTTCATGTACAAAGGCAAAGCGACGTTGGTAATCTACGATGACCTCTCTAAGCAAGCCCAAGCCTATCGCCAGATGTCCTTGCTATTGCGTCGTCCTCCCGGACGGGAAGCCTATCCTGGAGACGTTTTCTATCTCCACTCTCGCTTGTTGGAGCGGGCTGCGAAGCTCAGTGATGACCTAGGTGGTGGTAGTATGACGGCGTTGCCGATTATTGAAACCCAAGCGGGTGACGTTTCGGCATACATTCCCACCAACGTGATTTCAATTACGGACGGTCAGATCTTCCTTTCCTCTGACTTGTTTAACTCCGGTCTGCGACCTGCCATTAACCCTGGTATTTCCGTGTCACGAGTCGGTTCTGCTGCCCAAACAAAGGCAATGAAAAAGGTGGCGGGTAAGTTGAAGCTGGACTTGGCACAGTTTGACGACTTACAAGCTTTCTCCCAGTTTGCTTCCGATTTGGATAAAGCAACACAAGACCAGTTGGCACGGGGTCAGCGCTTGCGGGAACTCTTGAAGCAGCCTCAGTACTCGCCGCTAGCGGTTTATGAGCAAGTAGCAATTGTTTACGCGGGTATCAATGGCTATCTGGACGATATTGCGGTTGATAAGGTCAGCAGCTTCACCAAAGGACTGCGGGAGTATATCAAGACCAGCAAGACCAGATTCCGTGAAATTATCCAAAATGATAAGGCGCTGACGGAAGAGGCGGAGAACCTTCTCAAAGAAGCGATCGCTGAGTACAAGCAGACCTTCCTTGTATCTGCTTAGAGGCGCTTGGACTAAGGATTAGGGGCTAGGGAGACTAAAGATACTCCCTACTCCTATTCCTGACTCAGCACTTCCTTACTCAATACTCAGGATTTAGAATTATGCCTAATCTGAAGTCAATTCGCGATCGCATTCAGTCGGTCAAAAATACTAAAAAAATTACCGAAGCGATGCGCCTCGTCGCCGCCGCCAAAGTGCGACGCGCTCAAGAACAGGTCACTGCTACCCGTCCTTTTGCCGACCGCTTGGCACAAGTGCTCTACGGATTACAGAACCGTCTGCGGTTTGAAGATGCGGATTTGCCCCTCTTAAAGCAACGAGAAGTCAAGACTGTCGGCATTTTGGTAGTCTCCGGCGATCGCGGTTTGTGTGGTGCTTATAACACCAACGTTATCCGTCGTGCGGAAAACCGTGCTAAAGAACTGCAAAAAGAAGGGTTGGACTATAAATTCGTCATCGTTGGACGCAAAGCCTCTCAGTACTTCCAGCGCCGGGAGCAACCAATTGAGGCAAAATACATCAACCTAGAGCAGATTCCCACAGCATCTGAAGCATCAATGATTGCGGATGAACTGCTGTCTCTGTTCCTATCAGAAACTGTAGACCGGGTTGAGTTAGTCTACACCCGGTTTGTCTCCTTGATTAGTTCTCGCCCAGTGGTTCAAACTCTACTGCCACTAACCCCACAAGGTTTAGAAGCACGAGATGATGAAATCTTTAGGCTGACTAGTCGTGGTGGTGGATTTGAAGTGCAACGAGAGAAAGTCACATCTCAACTTGCTCCCTTACCCCGCGACATGATTTTTGAGCAAGACCCCGTGCAAATTCTGGACGCCCTCTTGCCCTTGTATCTAAACAACCAGTTACTGCGGGGATTGCAAGAGTCTGCCGCTAGCGAACTGGCTGCTCGGATGACAGCAATGAACAACGCTAGTGAAAACGCCACAGAATTGATCGGCACCTTAACGCTGTCTTATAACAAAGCACGGCAAGCCTCAATTACTCAGGAAATCCTCGAAGTTGTCGGCGGTGCCGAAGCGTTGGGATAAAGTCAGTTTCTAACTTAAAAAACCACAAGCGTCTGAGAATGCTCAGGCGCTTTTTTTAAGTAGCTTTAACCCGTTGCCCTACAACTACAAGATGATATTTTCTCAGGTAAAATTGATTATTTTGTACTAAGACTAGCGATATTAAGCGTGACCGGGCTTACACTAAAGTTCGTCTTGCTTCTCTTTCCATCCACTGCAATTTTTATTTTGTCAGAACCGTATTGATTCATGTCTAACATTTATACCGTTCAAATCCAACACGAAGGACAAACCTACACCATTGAAGTACCCGAAGATAAAACTGTTCTTGGGGCAGCGGAGGAAGCCGGGATTGATTTGCCCAATTCCTGTAACGCTGGTGTTTGCACTACTTGCGCGGCGAAAATTTTGGAGGGAACTGTCGAACAAGGTGAGGGTATGGGAGTTAGCACAGAACTTCAGGCAGAAGGCTATGCACTGTTGTGTGTTGCCTATCCTCGCTCTGACTTAAAGGTGGAGTCCAACAAAGAAGAGGAGGTGTACGATCGCCAATTTGGTGCGCCTAAGTAACTACCTCAGAGCAAATCAGAACTAATTCTGGCTCCCAGGCGAATGGGCGATCGCTAAATCCTGAGCGTCGGTGATTGATACACTAATTAAGCTCTGATATACACCCAAACAGAAAAGCGTCATCATGACAACACACTTTATTACGGCAGAAATTGACTTACAAGAAACTCCAACTCAGCTTCAAGAAGCGATTGAGGCGGAACTCAAAGCGCCTGGGGAACCTCTACGCTGGGCAATTACGAATGTGGACGTAGAGCAGCAAAAAGCCTCCGTTGAGGCAATTGTTACCGTAGCAGAAGCCCATCAACCTCAAGCGTGAATCAACGTCCTTACACCGTTGTCTTAATTGTTCCTACGGGTATTGGGGCATCAATTGGGGGATATGCTGGAGATGCTTTGCCAGTGGCACGAGCGATCGCGCAAATTTGCGATCGCCTGATTACCCATCCCAACGTCCTCAACGGTGCCCAACTCTACTGGAATCTCCCCAATTCCCTATACGTGGAAGGCTATGGACTCGATCAATTTGCTGCTGGAAACTGGGGACTACGCCCCGTCCATCAGAATCGGGTGGGATTAATTCTTGATAGCGGCATTGAACCAGAACTGCATACCCGGCATCTTCAGGCGGCAGATGCCACCAGAGCCACCTTGGGGTTAAATCTCACTGATTATGTAGTGACGGATGCCCCTTTAAACGTGGAATTGCGAACCGCTGCTTCCGGGGCAAGTTGGGGAACAATTGGCAATCCTGGCAGTTTATTACGGGCGGCTGAGGTACTGCTTACCCAAGCTAAGGCAGAGGCGATCGCTGTTGTTGCCCGTTTCCCTGACGATCTCGGTAACGAGGCACTGCAGGCTTATCGTCATGGGCAGGGTGTAGACCCCCTAGCAGGTGCTGAAGCCGTAATTAGTCATCTAGTGGTCAAAACCTTCCAAGTTCCCTGTGCCCACGCCCCAGCCCTGCTACCCCTCCCCCTCGATCCCGATTTATCACCGCGTTCAGCCGCAGAAGAAATTGGCTATACCTTCCTACCCTGCGTTCTCGTAGGACTAAGTCGGGCACCGCAATTTGTGACTCAACCCTCTCCCCACTCAGAAACTATCTGGGCAGATGCCGTTGATGCCCTCGTGATTCCCGCTACCGCTTGTGGAGGAAGTGCAACTTTAAGCTTTAGCCAATCGCGCACACAAATTATTGCCGTTGAGGAAAATAAAACTTCAATGCGAGTTTCCCCAGAAGCGTTAGGGATGAAAGTAATACAGGTACACTCATATTTAGAGGCGCTTGGCGTTTTAGTTGCTCATCGTGCTGGTATCAGTACAGACGCCCTCAGCCCCTCGCTATCATCATTGCGTTACTTATCCCCTCTTTAGGTAGTGTCTAAACAGATTCCCAATTCCCCTGAGATAGAACCTTTGACACGTACCCAAGTCTTAATCGCTATGGGGTTCACCGCGATCGTGTTACTTGCTGTTGCCAAACTTTGGCAGCACCTAGGTTCTGTTCCTCTCCTTCCCCTACAAGGAACTACTGAAGCCATCTTCCTCGGTTTAGCGATCGCTGTCTTCATTACGGGTGCGAGTAGCGTAGTCTACCAGCTTTGGCCAGCTTACCGCCAGAGCGCAGATTTTTACTTACATTTAGTCATTAAACCCCTAGTATTTCCTGATCTAATTTGGTTAGGATTACTGCCTGGATTGAGTGAAGAATTGCTCTTTCGGGGCGTGATGTTACCTGCGATTGGGATGAATGCGGCAGGTCTTATCATTTCCAGTGTGGTATTTGGTATTTTGCACCTGAGTAGCCCCCAGCAGTGGTCTTACGTCGTCTGGGCATCAGTAGTCGGGTTGCTTTTAGGCTTCAGTGCATTGGCAACAGGTAATTTGCTCGTCCCAATCGTGGCACACGTCGCTGCCAATCTGATTTCTAGCTGCTTGTGGAAGTTGGATAAGACAAAGTCTGCCTAGGCAGGCTTCGCGATCGCAAGATGCTGACTTCTTAAGGTATAGCCATCCTTATTTAAGATAGCTATAGACACAATAGACGACAGCCAAAACTCTAATTTCTCCTCTATTTTTTGGCAGCAAGCTGTGCTAGTGCTAAGGGTAAAATCTGATGTTCTTGCACTTGAATTCGGGCATGCAAGCTCTCTAAAGTATCGTCCGGTAGTACAGGTACAGCCGCCTGAATCAAAATCGGGCCGCTATCCACTTCTAGTCTCACCAAATGCACCGTACAGCCTGTAATTTTCACTCCGGCTGTTAGAGCTTGTTCTATTGCCCGAATTCCCTTGAAACTTGGCAGCAAACTCGGATGAATATTCACAATGCGATCGCCAAAGGCATCAATCAGCACAGGCGTGACTAACCGCATCCAACCTGCCATCACGACATACTCCACCTCATACTGCCGTAATGTCTCAACGATCGCCGCGTCCAACTCTTCCCGTGCTTCGTAGTCGCGGTGATTGAGTAATACTGCTGGAATTCCCCAACTTTTGGCTCTAGCCGCCGCTTTAATCCCTACATTGTTGTAAATCAACACCTGAATTTGGGCATTGAGTTGCCCAGAGGCGATCGCTTCTGCAACTGCCTTAAAGTTACTGCCACTTCCAGACGCCATAACTCCCAGCTTCAAAGGAGTAGTGCTCGTTTGGGGAGGAAAAACAGGAGGTGAAATGAGGGATTGAGTGGTTTGAGCGATCGCTGAGTCGAAATTAGTCATTACATTACTTAACCAGACGAGAGCCAGCAGGACATTGTATTTCACCAGCTTGATCGCTGGAAATAGTCGGCATGGCTGGAGGAGTTGATGACGGTGCCTCCGTTTCGCAGATCCCTGCTATTGTTAAATCCTCTTCATCAACTTCGACAAGAAAAACTGCACCTGTCAAGCTTGTTGATTCAGGGCGTTTAGCGGTTGCGGCGATTATCACGCTCTGCTGTGAATCATCCTGCGGCACAATCTCATAGCGATAATCGCTGGTTTCCGGCTCAATACCGATGCCTAAATCCTCAATTGTTTGAGCAAATTTACCATATTCAATGTAATAAGCCTGTTGAGCACGATTCAGCGCACCCACATAAACCTTAGCTTCCTCTTGCCTAGAATCATTTGCCTGAGCTTCCGGGTCAACCAGAATTTGCGTATCTTCAGGTAATGTCGTTTCCTCAGAAATTTTCTCTAGTAAAACGGCATTAGAAGCAAAAGCGGTAGGTCTGGGTTGTCCGGGACTGGTATCCGCTAGTTGCAGGCGTAGCTGGTTATCAGCTGTGAATTCAAAAATGGTCATCACCGTTTCAGCATTGGGTAACTTTATATCCAGATGCATCGGCTGAAATGTCGGTTCAATGCTGTATCCCAAAGGTAAAGCCACATTGGTTTCCTCATCAAAAGGCAACAGCATGAAAAATCTACCATCTTCTGCAAAAACCAACTTCAGCGTCTGACCGGAGGTGCTATCTTTGGCTTCCCATTGACCCCTCAATCTCGTTTGTGCTGCTTGTACATCGCTGGTTTGGGTGGTGTTTTGAGCAATAGCGCGACCGGGTAAGGCTTGAGCATCAACAGTGGGGAATGTAAAAAGCAACCCCAGCAGGAAACTAAAAGTTAAGCATTTACCAGAGATACGATTGGCTTGCAGAGGACGGAAATTACTCATCAGGTTCTTCAGATTCTTCCTCAAGGTCAAATGGCGATGGCAAGCCGAGTATTTTAGCATTTGCCTTCTATAGAATAGCCCTATGCTGACAATTGACTATTAGTCAAAATTTGCATGATATTAAAGCGCGATCGCTTCCTCGACAATGATGCCATTGCTGCTTGGGTGTTTTTAGCCCCAGCTCTAATTCTGCTTGGCATCTTCCTTCTAGCACCGATCGCCTACCTGTTTTACTTGAGTTTTACCACGGGTAGTTTCACCGCCGCAGGCGTTCAATGGACAGGACTAAGAAACTATATCCGCCTCATCCTCAACCCAGACTTTTGGCAAGTGTTGGGCAACACAGCCTATTTCACCATCGCCACAGTGATTCCTAGCCTAATCATCCCGCTAGGTTTAGCCGTGTTACTAGACCGCTCCTTTGCCCTGAAGGGAATCTTGCGAACTGCCTATTTCATTCCCTCAATCACCTCTCTCGTAGCCGTTGGTTTAGGCTTTCGCTGGTTATTTCAAACAGAAGGCCCCGTCAATTTGCTACTAGGCTTTCTGGGAGTAGAACCGATTTCCTGGCTTGGCAGTACAACTTGGGCAATGCCTGTATTAATCTTGCTGAGTAGCTGGAAGCAGCTAGGATTCAATATGGTTGTTTTTCTAGCAGGACTCCAGGCAATCCCCCTAAATCGTTATGAAGCAGCAGAACTTGATGGTGCCGACTCTTGGCAACAGTTCCGGCATGTTACTCTACCAGGATTACGCCCCACCTTCGTCTTTGCCGCCGTTACCACAGCCATTTTCACTCTACGAAGTTTCGAGCAAGCTTACATCATTACAGGGGGTGGACCATTAAACTCTACAAATGTCCTGGTGTATTACATCTACGAAGAAGCCTTTGCTCTGTTTGATTTTGGCTATGCTGCCGCCGCCGCCACCGTATTACTAGGAGTCACATTAATACTGGTGTACTTACAATTGAGAACCTGGGAAGAAGATTAAGACCCCACTTGAAAGGCAATAATTCAGAGTTGATGTCTTAATTGACCAAATCGCGGCTCTCCGGTGCAGCAACTTGATTATGCCGCGCGATCAACCTCACTTACTCTGATAGCGTAACCACAAACTCCTCTGGCAATACTGCGGAGACTGAAGAGGTAGCAAAATCGGATGTATTTCGGGTCACAATAACTTCTAATCCTGCGACGTTTGCAGCTTCACTTGTCACGGCATCTTCAAAGTCCGTCATAGAACTTTGTAACGCAGCCCGAATAACCTCATCTGTGACGCTAGCGACCTGAAGATGCTGTAACAACCTTGACAAAAGCTTACGTGCTGTTTCACTACCAACTTGACGACGCAAAATATAGAAAATATTCGTCACAGCATGACCGGAAACATACCCTTGCACTTGCGGCTGTGCCACCCTATTTAGTGCCTGTGCAGAGACAACAAAAAATGGCTGTCGCTGAGCTAGAACATCGAGCCAAACGTCACTATCAAACAATACGCGCCTCAGTCTCAACTGTATTTCTCCTCCAGGTAGTCCACATAGGACTCTGTAGGCTCTTCTGTATCTAACTGAATTACACCAATTAGGCTTTGAGTCCAGGGATCAAGACCAGTCAAGGAGTTCACGTTTGGAGTTGGAGGACTAAACACCAGCGTTTCTTGTTGAATCGAACTCAACAACGACTGTACTAAACGCCAGCGATCGCCAATGGGCAATTGCAACGCCTGGTTTTGTAATTCTTGCAATGTCATTAGCCCTTTCCTAACACCTCTTTATCTATTTTGACACTCCCCCACCTGACGGTACAGGGATTCTTTAATCTACGAGCCAACTTGCTTCGACAGGATTGCTCCAACCAAAGTAGATGGTAATCATCAAATTCAGGAACAGAAAATTGTTGCTGACCTTTAACTTGCTAAATCTGGAAACACTTCCTGTAAAGCTGGGTGAACCAAACGATGATTCTGCACGTTGACGCCTCTACCTAAAGCGGGGTCGCGTTTCAATGCGCCTAGCCCTTGATTTGCCAGCTTGAGGACGTAGGGTAAGGTGCTGTTGTTCAAGGCTTGTGTTGCTGTCCAGGGAACGGCTCCGGGCATATTGGGCACCCCGTAGTGAACGACTCCTTCTTCAACATAAATAGGGTTAGTGTGAGAAGTCGGGTGTAGGGTTTCAATACAGCCTCCCTGATCTACCGCCACATCGACAATCACAGAACCAGGGCACATTTGTTTAACCAACTCGCGGTTTACTAGCACAGGTGCACGGCGTCCTAGCACTAGTACAGCACCAATAAGTAAGTCAGCCTCAGGTACAGCGGCTTCAATTTGGGCAGAGGTACTGTAGAGCAACTCAACTCTAGAACCGAACAAAGTTTCTAAATAAGACAGCCGTTCAACGCTGATGTCAATAATCTGAACTCGCGCCCCCATTCCCATCGCCATCCGAGCGGCTTCTGTACCGACAACCCCGCCACCTAAAATGACGACTCGCCCCGGTCTAACTCCCGGTACGCCGCCTAAAAGCACGCCTCTGCCACCTTGCTGACGTTCGAGAAATCTTGCCCCGAATTGCACCGATAACCGACCCGCAATGATACTCATTGGAGTGAGGAGGGGGAGGATATTTTTGTCGGGGAATTCTACGGTTTCATAAGCGATCGCACTGACGCCAGAATCAATCAAATGCTCCGTCAAAGCTCGGTCTGCTGCTAGGTGCAGATAGGTAAACAGCAGCTGTCCTTTTTGAAGAAACTGATATTCCGGCTTCAGGGGTTCTTTGACTTTGACGATCAACTCACGCTTCCATGCGTCTGCTGCTTTAGAGACAATCTTTGCCCCGAATTGCTCATAGTCGGCATCGCTAAACCCAGCCCCCTCACCAGCATTGGTTTCTACGAAAAGTGTATGACCTGCTTCGCACAAAACCCGCACGCTACTCGGAGTTAAGCCGACGCGAAATTCTTGATCTTTAGTTTCTTTTGGGACACCTATTTCCATGTTTTACCTCTATCAATAATCAGTGCGTTTCACGCCTACTTTTAGGGCAACAGCTTTGTTACTGAATTACACCGATGGGAGTAAACAGCCCGTGATTGCGAGTAAAGCAGTTACTTGAGCCAAGGGCTGTCAATTATAAGTATGACGATTTGTTGAGAAGTTTAATATTAAAGCGCTGCCACCTCATAAGGGCGATCGCCTCAAAAAAGTGACGCTCTCAGGAGAAAAACCTACGGGCTTGACTTGAGGTGTAATGCAGGATTTACAATTAGTAAAGAATTGTAACCTACTAGAAGTAGGAGATTGGAAACGTTATGACACAACCTCAACCCCCAGTTACTCCCCAGTTAGCAGAACCTAAGTTTGGTTTTAACGAATACGCCGAGCGCTTAAACGGGCGAGCAGCAATGATTGGCTTTGTTTTGACGCTACTGATCGAATACATTTCAGACCAAGGAATCCTAAGTTGGCTAGGCTTACAGTAGACTACTCAGGCTGAGTTTTCTCTACTGGTAACTAAATATCGCCGATTCGAGGCAAGTTAGCATAGTAGTAAAGCCCTCAGTGGTTCATTGGTCACAATGATTGGGGCGTTGATAGGATAACCTTAAGTTAGATTAAGACTAATTGGAATAGAGTAAGTAGCAGCCGTGATGAATGCTTTATGGCCTCGATTTTTAAAGGTAGCTTACCGCAAAGAGCCAATTTCTAGCTTTGTTGTTATTTTTGGAGCCGTTGATGCAGTCATTGGGGGTGTAGGAGAACGCTGGTCATTAATGACCTTTGGGCTAGCGATGGTGGGAATTGCCATTGCCCTGCGTTGGTGGCAAACGCAGCAGCAGGAAGCAGAATATAGCGATCGCCCCGCCACCCGGTTTCTCCCTGCTAGCCCTTCGCGGACTCCCTTACCGATGTTAAGTACAACCAAGCGTCAGCCGCCTCACTAAATGCGTTCTGTAGCTTCTGGTGAATGGCTCTAGATTAGCGATTTCGCCCGTCTCCTCCGCTTGCCGTAAAAACGATTTGCTACTACACAGAGACATTCAACCCTAAAACCTGATTAAAAAGCTCTGCGTCTGGCTACCGAATGTGCTAGAGCCAAATTGTTAATTGCCTGGCATGGATGAAGCGGGCGCAGGGTTTGAGAGATTAAGTGTGAGCTAAATTCAAGAACTTCTTGCCGTTTACAGGTAACGGTGAGCTAGATTGTGGTGAAGTAAAGTAGCATTTTCAGGCGAAAGTTGCTGAGATTACGGAACAAATTGAGTCTTGAGAAATTCTCAAGTCTGAGTTGCTAGGTTTGCCGTTTGGTTGGCAAGAACAACTTTCACCGGAACGGATTAACTAAACAATCTGCCCTCCCATTCCAAAAAACTCTCCCAACCGTTCTAACTGAACAGGCGATCGCGGACGGGATATTCAGCAGGTATTTGTGGATGAACTCCTTAATTCATCGTGGCAATAAGAGACGGCTAGTTTTCTTAGGAATGATAGCGGGGATAGGAGCGATCGCACTCAGTGCATCCGTATCCCGTGCTATCGACTCTCCCATAGTTTCTGCTGAACCCCAAATCCTCATCCAACCCGTAGAAGAGCCTGTCGTCCCAGACTGGACGCAGGTTGAACTGCTGAAAACTTTAGAGGGTCACAAAGCAGGTGTAGATTCCCTAAGCTTTAGCCCAGATGGGAAAATTATCCTCAGTGGCGGCGGGTACAATGATGGTCAGCTCAAATTGTGGTGGGTGAGAACAGGTACGCAAATTGAAAGCCTACGCGCTCATCGGACTGCTGTGAGTGCTTTGGCGTTAAATCCCAACAGCGAAATTCTTGCTAGTGGCGGTGACGACGCAGCCGTTAACTTGTGGAACTGGCAAACCGGAGAATATAAGCGGACGTTTCTCGACCATACGAGCAATGTACTTGCCTTAGCCATGACTCCAGATGGTGAAAACCTTGTCTCCGGTGCCTTAGATGGTATTAGAGTGTGGAATTTAAAAACCCAGCATCTTTTGTACACGCTAGTACGTTATGACAATCAAACTTACGCCCTCGCTGTTCATCCGAATGGCGAAATTTTGGCAAGTGGCGGCAAAGAAAGAGTCATTAAGCTGTGGAATTTGACAACGGCTCGACTTATAGGTAGTTTGTCTGGGCATCAGGGAGAAATCAAGGCGATCGCAATTACCCCCGATGGCGAAACTCTCATTAGTGGTAGCGATGACCGCACCTTGAAAGTGTGGAATATGCGGACGGGACAACCGATTTATACCCTCACCGGACACACCGGACAGATTCGCGCGATCGCTATTTCTCCCGATGGGCAAACTCTCGCCAGCACCAGCAACGACGGCATCCGCCTTTGGAATCTGAATACTGGAGAGCAACTCGCCCTACTAACTGGACACAGAGACTGGGTACAATCCGTTGCTTTCAGCCCCGATGGGCGTTTATTAGCCAGCGGCGGTGTGGATAGAACCATCAAGCTTTGGCACAATGCCGCCGCAGTGGCAAGAAAATAGAGAGGTAAGGGTGATTGCTAGAAGAACGCGCCTACTGGCTAGCATGGTCAAAAATTGAGCGGATTGGGCCAATCTTATTGAGGCGATTGCAACAGCGCTTTGGAACGTTGGCAATGGCTTGGGCAGCCTCAGGAAATGATTTGGCGTCGGTTGAAGGGATTGGGCGGCGGCTGGTGGAGACAGTCGTGCAGGAGCGATCGCGCATCCATCCTGAACAACTTCTAGAGCAACATACCGCCAAAAATCCTCATTTCTGGACACCTGCCGATGCCGATTATCCCCGTTTACTGCTAGAAATTCCTAATCCCCCCTGTGTGTTGTACTATCGCGGGCAAGTGCAGCCCCAGGAGAGTCAAGGGATCGCCCCAATGGTAGGAATTGTTGGCACGCGGGAACCTACCGACTATGGCAAACATTGGACGCGGAAAATTAGTACTGCCCTGGCGCGGCATGGGTTTACAGTAGTTTCGGGTATGGCAGCGGGAATTGATACTGAAGCCCATCGGGGTTGTTTAGAGGCTGGAGGACGGACATTAGCGGTGTTAGGAACGGGAGTGGATGTTGTCTATCCCCCACGCAACCAAACGCTTTATGAGCAAATTCAGCAGCAGGGACTGGTATTGAGCGAATATCCCGCAGGAACCAAGCCAGACCGCGCTCACTTTCCCCAACGCAACCGCATTGTCGCGGGGTTATGTCGTGCCATTTTGGTAATGGAAGCACCAACTAAATCGGGTGCTTTGATTACGGCGCACCAAGCTAATGATTATTGTCGAGATGTCTACGTACTACCGGGACGATTAGATGATGAGCAGTCCCAAGGCTGTTTAGGGCTAATTAATAAGGGAGCGCAGATTATTCCCAGAGAGGAAGGTCAACTGATGGAAATGCTGGGAGCCATTCCCAAACTCGATCCGGTTGAGCAATTATCACTGTTTTCCCCCTCCCCTGCACCGGATCTGCCATCAGAACTCGCCCAGGTATTGCAGGCGATCGCCACGCAACCAACTCCCTTTGATATCATTGTTCAAGAAGCTGGCTTAACCACGGGAGTTGTCTCTGGGGCACTACTACAGTTAGAGCTGGAGGGATTGGTGATTCAGTTGCCAGGAATGATATATCGGCGATGTTAAAACGGTATAAAAAATGGCGGCAATTTAGCTCTTTGATGCTGCTAGCATTAGGCGCTGTTTTGACCTTGTCGTTGATGTGCAGTACTCAAGCCACAAATCTCAACTTGCGTTCCCTGGCGCAAAAACAAGGTTTGAATATTGGTGCGGCGGTGCTAACAGGAGTATTACAGAAAGAACCGACCTATCGGCGGGTGTTAGCACGGGAATTTAACATGCTTACACCTGAGAATCACATGAAGTTCAAGCCTCTGCATCCAGAGCGCGATCGCTACGACTTTGCTCCGGCTGATGTCCTAGTGGACTTTGCGAAAGAAAATGACATGCAGGTGCGGGGTCACACCCTGGTTTGGCATCATTCTTTACCGGAATGGTTAGAAAAAGGAGAGTGGACGCGGGAAGAATTGATGGCGATTTTACAAGAGCACATCTACACCGTTGTCGAGCGGTATCGTGGACAGGTGGTGGAGTGGGATGTGGTCAATGAAGCGATCGCCGATGATGCTTCGCTGCGGAAATCCATTTGGCTGAACGTAATTGGTTCAGACTATATTGAAATGGCATTTCGCTGGGCACATGAGGCTGATCCTACAGTCAAGCTGTTCTACAACGACTATGGCAGCGAAGGGATAAATTCCAAATCTGACGCTATCTATGCTCTGGTGAAAAGTTTGCGCGATCGCCATGTTCCCATTGATGGCGTTGGCTTGCAGATGCATGTAAGAGCCGATAAGCCCCCATCAGCGGAAAAGGTCGCCGCCAATATGAAACGCTTGGGCGAACTAGGGTTGGAAGTGCATATTACTGAAATGGACGTGAAAATCGAGCACGCAACAGGCACTTTAGAAGAGAAATTAACCGCGCAAGCCAATGTGTATCGTGACATGATGCAGGTGTGCTTAACGGCAGAAAATTGCGACACCTTCGTTTTGTGGGGCTTTACAGACCTCCATTCCTGGATTCCCCGTTACTTAAAGCAGCCAGACTCGCCACTAATTTTCGACAAATTTTACAACCCTAAGCCAGCCTACGATGCCTTAGTAGAAGTTCTCAACTAGTGCTAGCTCTAGAACTTCATGGCGATCGCGATCATTAGTATTTTCCTGGTTTTTCAACTTATCAGTGTAATTTTTTCACTGTCGTAACAGGTATTTAGTATAGAGTTTTTTTATTGATACGCTTCCTTGCACATCGTATTTACCCTAGTTCTTGAAGCGATAGAATACAGCTCAATTCACTACTCAAGAGCGGTGTATGCAGTGTAATCGGTTCAAAGTTGCTAATAATTTTCTCAGAGGGCTAGTTCTAAGCGTGGGGATCGCCAGTGCAAGCGCGATCGCCCAGACACTTCCTCTAGCTCCCGACTTGATTGCTTTCAACTCACCAGAAGGCGAGGAACTCCTGCTAAAAAGCGATGCGAAGCAGGACTTCTGGAACCTGAGTATGCAGTTCGTCACGCAAATCAACCAAGCCTACTGCGGTGTTGCCAGTATGGTGATGGTACTGAATGGTTTAGAGATGCCAGCGCCAGAATCACCTCAGTATGCACCTTATCGCGTGTTTACCCAAGAAAACTTCTTTGACAATCAAGCGACTCGACAAGCGCTCAGTCCTGCTGTTGTTAAACGTCAGGGTATGACGTTAGATGAACTAGGAAGATTGTTTGACAGTCATGCTGTCAACGTGCAGGTATACCATAGCGCCGACACCAGCTTAGAGGAGTTTCGCCGATTAGTTGTGGAGAATTTAGACCAGCCGGGAAATTTTGTTGTTATTAACTATCTTCGCAGCGAAATTGGGCAAGAACGCGGCGGCCATATTTCACCCTTAGCGGCATACAACAAAGAGAGCGATCGCTTTTTAGTTCTGGATGTTGCTCGCTACAAGTACCCTCCTGTCTGGGTAGAAGCAGAGGATTTGTGGCAGTCAATGGCAACGGTCGATTCCACTTCAGGTAAGACTCGTGGGTTTGTTTTGGTTAGCCGTAAATAGAGAGGGTTACTGAGAGATTAGTTCTTCTAAGCGATGGAGGCGTCTATATCCAATCTTCCAACACTAGAGTGGGAACTAGGAAGAATGGCTGTAAATCATCGCCTTTAGTTGTGTGGCTAAAACGCGATCGCTATCTCCTCAACGAATGGATGAGGTAAGAAACCTATGGCGATCGCATCGCCTCTACTTGTCTCTGCGCTTTCAGCTACTGGTAATGCTCGATTACCTCTTCCATAAATTTTTGCCAAGTTTCATTAGGAACCCAAATTTGATCTAGAGTCTGCTTTGCCTCTTCCTCACTTATGCCTTCGTTGAGGCGACGATGTAGATACATAAAGGCGGAAACTCGCATATTAGCAGCGCAATGAACAAAAACATTTTTGTCAGCGTTAGCGTCCATGGTGCTAAAAAAATGCTCGATGTCTTCGAGAGTAGGATTTTCCCAAATTACAGGGATATGCACGTACTGCATCCCTTGATTTTCAACAATTTCTTGCTCCTGCGGCAGGGCATTTGATGATTCTGGTAAGGCAAGATTAACAACAACTTGGTAGCCTGAATCTCTGATTGCTGAGAACTGTGCTTCCATTGGTTGTCCCGCCGTGGCGATAGAATCTGATATTTTTAGAAAGTTATAGATGTTTCCAAGGGCGTCAACAGACATATTCTTCTGTATTTATAGACATGAAAACTGCTGGGTTACAACGGCAAATTTAGTAGTTTTAGGTGAACCCCAATTCGGCTAAACCCAGATAACGAATGCCCTCCGGGGTAATTTCAAAGCGATAGGGTAATAGCTTGACCCCAAAGGCGATCGCCTCTCGCAATAGTTGACCATAGAGGGGATCAGCGCAGTCCCCAGGAGCAAAGTGAGTACAATCACCACGATTAATGAAGTACAGCATCACAGCGCATCCTAGTGGCTCTAGTGCCATTAATTCTCGTAGATGCTTTTGACCGCGAGTTGTCACCGTATCGGGAAATAACACTAGTTCACCCGCCGCCCAGGTTGTACTTTTTACCTCTACATAAATTGGCGACTCTCCACTCTCACTGGTGAGGAGAAAATCGATCCGACTTTTCTTATCTACCCCGTAAGGCACCTCAGGACGAATCGTTGAATAGCTGCCTAACTCTGCAAACAAGTGTTTTTCCAAAGCCAGCTTCACAATCCGATTAGGCATTGCGGTATTCACACCAACCCAAGTCGGTTCATTGTCATAAACCTGAGTCATTTCCCAGGTGTAGGCTAACTTGCGTTTCGGGTTATCGCTGCGGGAAACTTGCACCGGATTGCCAGGGATGCACATCCCCGTCATCGGCCCTGTATTCGGGCAATGAGCGGTAATAATTTCTCCAGAAGTTAACTGAATTTCCGCAAAAAAACGCTTGTAGCGGCGGAGCAGCGTTCCTGGGTAGAGAGTGGGATAGTGGTAAAGCCAAGTCATTAAACAGGGAAATATTAGGAAGAGAAAACCGTTAAATTTTGGAGCATCATCAGGAATTCGTCAATAAACTAAGAACAATGCCAAATTGAATTCAGTCACTTCTAGGCACAAAGCGTTGTAGAAATAGCGTCTAAGCTGGAACTAAGCTGAAAGTCTTAGAATAAATCCCATTGCAAAGTTTCCGCCATAAGCTCCTTTTAACGTCATCTATGCAAGATATTAATCCTAACTCTGTCTCTGTTGATGCTCTAAAACCGTCGGAATCTCCGATTTTGAATCGGATTAAAGACATAACAGAGAAACTAGCCCCTCGCTTGATTGAAATTCGCCGTCATATTCATGCTCATCCCGAATTAAGCGGTCAGGAGTACCAAACAGCAGCTTATGTTGCTGGCGTGCTTTCGTCCTGTGGGGTGCATGTGCAAGAAGCGGTGGGGAGAACTGGCGTAGTGGGCGAGTTACCGAACTTGGGAACTGATCGGCGCTGCTTGGCGATCCGCACTGATATGGATGCGTTACCTATTCACGAACGCGCCCCGATTGAGTTTGCCTCTCGTCTACCGGGAATCATGCACGCCTGTGGACATGATGTTCATACAACAGTTGGACTAGGAACGGCGATGGTGTTGTCTCAGTTGGGAGAGCAATTGCCAGGACAGGTACGCTTGATCTTTCAACCTGCTGAGGAAATTGCCCAAGGTGCGAGCTGGATGGTGGAAGCGGGTGTGATGAAAACAGTGGATGCTATTTTGAGCTTGCACGTATTTCCTTCTATTCCTTCCGGTTGCGTTGGGATTCGCTATGGGGCATTGACAGCAGCAGCAGACGATCTGGAAATATTGATCATGGGAGAATCGGGACATGGTGCGCGTCCCCATGAAGCGATTGACGCGATTTGGATTGCCTCGCAGGTGATTACAACGCTTCAGCAGGCAATTAGCCGGACGCAAAACCCGCTGCGACCTGTGGTGCTGACTATTGGGCAAATCAACGGGGGTCGAGCACCTAATGTGATTGCCGATCAGGTGCGATTAACGGGAACAGTGCGATCGCTCCATCCAGAAACCCATGCCAATTTACCCCTGTGGATTGAGCACCTTGTCTCCTCCGTCTGCCAAACTCACGGCGCACGCTATGAATTTCACTATCGCCGAGGTGTGCCGTCGGTGCAAAATGACTTGGTGTTGACGCAGATGACGGAAGATGTGGTTAGGGAGGCATGGGGAAGCGATCGCGTCCAAATCTTACCTGAACCGTCCCTAGGGGCAGAAGACTTCGCCCTCTATCTGGAACATGCTCCCGGCACCATGTTCCGCCTCGGCGTCGGTCATCACAACAAGCCCAACTATCCTCTACATCATCCTCAATTTGAGGTAGATGAATCCGCGATCGTCACTGGCGTCGTTACTATGGCTTATTCCGCCTGTAAATATTGGTTGAGTTAATCAGTCCTGACCTTGAAAATTCCAGAAAATTGAGCATTAAAAGTTTAATCCTCTAGTTTCTAACCCTAGGAGGATTAATTGGGCAGTAGCTCCAGCTATCATAGGCTACCAAGATGCAATAGCTTGCGTCTGTAGAACATCTATAGATTAGAAAATTGCTTATGGCTTCGCCGACCCCTCTTACAGGATTAGAGCTAGTTGATTGCGCCAAAGCAAATGCAAAGCAAGGCATTGAAACGGCAGCTCACCAATGTGGCTACGGTAATAAGCTGCAAGTTTTTCAGCAAGAACTCAAGCAAGCGTGCCAAGACATGGGCGTTAGAGTCAACGAGCTGAGCGATTTAATTACCGATCAAGATAATTTGATTAGAGATGAAGGGGAAATTATTGCTCCTTCTACTGAGTCCGAGTTGTAGAACATCGATTCATATCTAATAGCGCGAAGATCTAGTAGTTTCTCGCTCTCTATCCCTAGCTCTTACCTTCTCGTTGCCAGATTTGAACCGTACCATCTACCCTGCCACTGGCGATAATTTGAGCGTCGGGGCTGATAGCGACGGACATAATCGAACTCATCGGTTCGACAGTAAGGACAGTAACTCGTTCTTCTGTCTCTAAATGCCAAAGGTGTATTGTTCCATCAGAACTACCACTGATTACCATCTGTCCATCGGGGCTAAATATTGCACTAGTTACAGGTGCGTCATGGGCGTAGACAACGTGGAGCTGTTCTCTGTCTTCTAGATGCCACAACTTTACGGTTCCGTCTGCACAACTTGCTGCCAACCTTTGACTATCAGGACTGATGGCAAGAGAAGAAACCGAGCTAATATTTCCTTTCAGAACACCTAGTTGAGAGCGGCTTTGTAGTTGCCAGAGGGTAATGATGCCATCGCCGCCACTACTGGCAATGAGCTGAGCATCGGGGGACAACGCGATCGCCTCGATCCCTCCTTTGTTCTCGCTTATGCTATCAATCAGCTCACCCTTTTCCAATTCCCACAGCTTAATCGTCTCGTCAAAGCCACCACTCACCAGCAGTTGCCCATCGTGGCTAATAGATAGCGATCGCACGGAACTCGTATGACCCCTCAATGTACGAATTAATTCCCCGGTTTCTAGCTGCCATAGTTTAAGGGTTTCGTCCCAACTGCTGCTGACCAAGTATTGCCCATCAGGACTGATAGCAATGGCAAATACCCCCTTAGAATGCTCAGATAGGGTGCGAAGCAGCTTGCCGCTGACGATGTTCCAAACTTTAATGCTTTTGTCAAAACTACCTGTCACCAACACTTGATTATCGGGGCTAATAGCAAGGCTACGAACCCAATCAGAATGGGCGGCTAGGGTATAAACAAAGCTCCAATTGGGAGGCGTTGTCCTTTCTGATGAGGTAGGTATTGGGGAGGGTTCAGGTGGTGGCGTTACTTCTGATAAGGTAGGTACTGGGAAAGGCTCAGATGGGGCTTTTGCTGTGCTGGATGTGGGGGATGCCAATCCTGGGGTAAAAAGGGCAGGTTGTCGCGGCTCAGGTAGGTTGAGGGAGCTGTCTGATGAGGGGAGGGGCTGGCGGTTAATTCGAGTAATTTCTACTTTTAGTTTAGCGATCGCTGTCTCTAACATCTCCACTCTGCCAGGTAGGGAGGAACGATTCAAGTATTGAATCACGCCACTGAGAGATTCCTCTAGGCTGGCATACTGTTGTCGAAGTTGGGCAGATGTTGGAGGGCTTTGTGGCTCAGTAGGAGCTTCCGGTGGCGTCAGGGCTTTTGGTTGTTGAGTTTCTAACTTAGCGAGGGCGGCTTCTAATTCCAACTGCTGTTGATCTGCTAATTCTTCTGCTTGGCGATAGAGATGAGCGATCGCCCCATTTGTCAGCCGTCGCACTCGCTGCTCAATGCGTAGCCGATTAATTAAATTCAGCAACAACGCCAGCGACACTGGCACCAATCCATAGCCTACCTGTCCCAACTCCATCGCCACGGCTGTCCCCAAAATCGACGCCGCGATCGCGACATATTCAATAATTTCTAGCCAGTGGCGCTGATTAGTCATTAGTTAGGTAGGGTTCAAGATTCAAAACTAATCGCTAATATTCTGTTACCTGTCCTTGTGGGGTGCAGGAGTACGGGGATGCCGTATCCCTGCTGACCAAATCACCGACTGACCAACTCACCAACTCAGGACTTTCTTTATACTTCATCCTCTATAACCTTAAGATTGCTCGCGCAATGTTGAAGTAAATTAAAACCCCCAAGACATCAACGGCGGTGGTGATAAACGGTGCTGACATCAGAGCAGGATCTAAACGGAGATGGTTAAAGAGAAAAGGTAGTGCCGAGCCTGCCAATGAAGCTAGAAGAGCGATCGCTATTAGACTACCTCCGACGCAGAAAGCAACTAATAAATTTCCTTGCAGTATATATGCCCATACAGTAGCCACACTCCCTAGAATCGTTCCCAGGAGTATTCCTGCCATCGCTTCCCGCAAGATGACTTTAAGTGGCCCTAAATCTCGAAGTTCGTCAGTATTCAATCCCCTGATCACCACCGTTGAAGACTGAGCACCCACATTACCCCCCGTACCTGTGAGCAAGGGAATAAAGGCAGTAAGGATTGCCATTTGCTGCAATATTGCCTCTTGCGACTTAATAATGGTGGCAGTGATGCTGTTTGTCAGTAGCAAGACGAACAACCAAACCACCCGCTTACGAGCCACGGTGATTAAATTCGTTTGAAAATAATTGTCACCTCCTGATTGAACGCCACCGCCTAAGGCATAGATATCTTCCGTTGTTTCCTCTTCGATAATGTCAATCACATCATCGACAGTGACAATCCCCACTAAACGCTGCTCCCGGTCTACTACAGGGACAGCCAAAAAGTCATAGCGTTGAATTAGACGTGCTAGTTCTTCTTGATCGGTATCGGTGTGAACAGACACGACATCCCGCGCCATAATTGACGCCAGAGTGTCTTGCGGCGGTGAAGTCACCAAATCTCGCAACGACACAATTCCTGTCAGTTGTCTTGCCGCATCCGTAACGTAAAGGTAGTAAATGGTTTCAGTAACGTGGGCTAAGCTACGTATCCGTTCTAAGGTTTGGGCAACAGTCAAGCTTTCTTTTAGCGAAACATATTCGGGGGTCATGATCCGACCTGCCGTACCCGCTTCGTAACCCAGCAATAGAGCTGTTGCTTCGCGTTCTTTGGGACTAAGTTGTTCCACCAAACGGCGAACCACTTTCGCTGGAAGTTCATCAAACAAACGCGCCCGGTCATCCGGCGACATTTTATCTACAATGTCCAAAACATCCTGGCGTCTAAATTCTTCAACCAGCGCCTGCTGGACGCTAGAGTCGAGATATTCGTAGACTTCGATCGCCTCAGCTTTTGATAGCAAGCGAAACGCGATCGCCTGCATTGTTTCAGGTAGCCCTTCGATCGCCTCGGCAATATCCACAGGCTGCACGGGTACCAGCAGAGCTTTCGCTCCTTGGAAGTTATTCTGCTCCAGCAACATTTGCAGTTGTGTTCGCACCAACTGCCTGAGTTCGTTGCGCGATATGGTCTGGAGGGGGATTATGTTCTCAGTCAAGTTAAACTCCAGCCGAAATAGTTAGGTTTTGCCTTTAGTTTACGTTGCCGTTAGCCTGTTTCTAGACCACCGACGAGGGACTCTTTTAAAACTTGCGACCTGAAGGTTGGGATAACCCCATGTAGGAAAATAATGCCGGGGCAAGGAATGTAATCCATAGGGCGGCAAGAGCAAGTGTGACTACATTAACAACAGGCGAAGAATCCTTTGTGAGATAAAGAATTGTTCCTAGGATGGCTAACACGCCTAAACCAATTCCGACCTTCAAGGCTTGCTTGCTCCTCGGAACTTGGGCGGGAGAGTAGTGAACATACCAGTGTTCTAAAGGCATTCCAATACCTGCCCCTAAGGCGACGCCAAAGACTTCCCAGCCCCTATCAGACAAAAAGATAACCGGGAGTGCGCCAATGGGGAAGGCAAGTCCGATGGTGAGGAAAAAGCGGAAGGGACGACTCTTGAACCACGGTAAAATCTTTGACCACAGACGTTGGTAGAGAACTACCAAGGTGGTGCCAATGATGACGCCGCCTAGCAAGTCTCCTGGGTAATGGACGCCCAGATACAACCGGGCGGGCATCATTGCCAGAACAATGACTATAGGAACGGCGATGGGGAGTTTGTTAAACGCAGCCAGCGAACCCCAAAGCATTGTTGCTGTTACCGTATGTCCACTGGGAAAGGACGATACAACAGGCTTCTTGATATATAGGGTGATACGCGGGTCACTAGGGCGAGGTAAGCTGACAAGATTCCATATCAACAAATCTGTCAGAGTTGCCAGCAAAATTGCTCCCAGCAATCCATAAGCAAGCCGCCGTCCAGAAAGCCATAATGCCAGGGCAAAAACGATCGCGATCGCTGGAATACTCCCTAATAGAGAAATTCCCTCAAACAGCCGCTCCCAACCCGTCCCCAAGAAGCGCTGGAAGGCAATAATAGGCTCTGGCGACCATAGTTTTTCAATCCCCATCCACAATCACTCCCGTCACCACTAAATTAGATTTGATTATCCTCTTTCTTGAGATGAGGTGAGTACCAGACTTTTGGTAATACTCACGACTCCAAACTCAAGACTCAGGACGTTAAGTTGGTTAATCCGTACCTCCAGCTTAGAGTTCTCCCTCCTTCGTCTTTGGAAGTAGGTAGGTAAAATAAAGGCGCTATTTTAATCGGCAGTGTATCGTTTGACTAAATATAGCGACTCTATTTATCTTTGAGTCTTTGCAATCAACTCTCTTGAGGAAAGCTAATTATGACAACCGATCCTACTCCTAAAGAACGCGCTCTAGTTGAGTACAGCGAAGAAACCAATGCTCTTGTCGAAACTGAAATGGTAGGAGAATCTGATGAAATCAAAAACGAAACCAAAGCGCTGATCGAAGCCATCAAAAGAAGGGCACAATCAGAAGCCCAAGGTGCAGGCGATCTAACTCGTGACACCTACCTGAATGCTGTAAGACAAGCCAGAGAAACGATCGAACAAAACAAACTCTTCGATCCTGAGCGAATTGAATACTCGATTAAGCTGCTGCAAATGGATGCCGAGAAGAATTGGGAGTCCACTCTTAAAGAGGTTTCAACGCTTGGCGATCGCCTCGCTGATGCCGCCAAAGCTGCCTGGGATGCCCTAACCGCCCCTCGCCCTGATTCTAATCTGTAACTTTCTTTGTTGTAGTACCAATCTAGATAGAAAATCTCCGCTTTAACTAACAGTTGAGCGGAGGTTTTTAATTACATAGGACGAAGCAAATAACTAAAAAATTATAGCAGGGATTTAGCACTCAAAATAAAACCCAGTCCCAACTAAAAACCTACTTTAAAATTTTACATTCCACCACATAATTTAATTGAGCTTCGCCTACTTACTTATACCGTTCTATCTATCAAACTCGCGGCACCTCACCTAGTCCTTGAAGATTGGCAATTATTTCGATTAATTCCCTAGGGTGGTGAATCAAAAAATCTGGATTGTAACTTGCTAAAATTTCTGGAGTATTAAATCCCCAGCTTACAGAAACTATTTTGATTTCACTTTTTTGCGCTGACTCAATATCCCTAGTCTCATCACCCACATAAATAACTTCATTATTTTGCAAATTCCTTTGTCTCAGCAACTTATTGATGATTCTATGCTTACCAAACAGCGTGGTTCCTGAATAAATAAAATCAAACAGTTCTTGCATTTCGTGCTGTTGCAAGATAAGTCTAGCGTTTTCTTCTGAGTTAGAAGTAACAATACCCAGCTGGTTGCCTTGATTTTGTAACTCTATAAGAGCTTCTTTAATTCCTGAGATCAAATTAATATTTTTAACCTCTCTCTTAAGCTCTTTTTCTACTCTTCTCAGTAAAAATGGCAACTTAAAGATAGAAATTCCTGACTGCTTGATGATTTCTCTAGAGCTTAAATTTTTAATTAGTGCGAATTCTTCTTGAGTGGCTGGCACGTAACCAAATTCTAGTGCCAGACGATTTGTAATTTTTAAAAGGGTATCGAGAGTATCAGCGAGGGTGCCATCAAAATCGAAAATTATTAATTTATTTGTCATGGAGACAGATCCTTAGCCAAACTGATATTCTCTATTCTCAAGATTTGCCTTGGTATGGCGCTAAATTGCAGCAGTTACCGTGATTGGGGCAGAACTTTATCCCCTATTTTCCAGGTTTGCTCTAGCATTGCGCCGTAACATTTCGGGCTTGATGCGCCGTAAGGCAGAAGCAGGAAAGCGCTGGTTCCACTCTTCATCAGAGATTACTGCTAATTCTGCCAGTTTAGGAGCAATATTTTGCGGATAGGGCTGAAATTCACTAATATCTGTTTCTTTTGCAAAGCGCTGATTCCAAGGGCAAACATCCTGGCAAATGTCGCAACCTGCTACCCAACCCTTTAAGTGGGGAGCGATCGCCTCAGGTAAGGTTTCGTTCCGATTCTCTATCGTGTGGTAGGCAATGCAGCGATTGGCGTCTACTACAAAGGGTTGAGTAATGGCATTCGTTGGACAAGCATCCAAGCACCGGGTACAGGTACCGCAATGTTCGGTATGGGGTTTGTCTGGTGTCAACTCCAGGTTCGTCAGTATTTCCCCCAAAAATACCCAGGAACCGTATTCCCGTGTAATCACATTACCATTTTTCGCAATCCAGCCAATACCTGCTTGTTGCGCCCAAACCTTATCCTGCACAGGTGCAGTATCCGCGTAGTAACGCGCCTGTATTCCTTCTCCTTGCGCTTCTAACCAAGTGTTCAACGCCTTCAGCTTTTTGGGCATCACTTTGTGATAATCCCGTCCCCATCCATACCGGGAAATCTTGGCGTATTCGTCACTGTTCGGGCGTTGGTGAGGAGTGTAGTAGTTGAGGGCAACGCATAGGATAGAGCGCACCTCTGGCATAACTTGATAGATATCCTGCCGTCTGGGGTTCTGCATCCATTCCATGTCTGCTTGGTACCCCAAAGCTAGCCACGCTTGCAGCCGCTGCACGGCTGTCTGTGCGACGTCCCGATTTACTGCCGCAATCCCTACCTTATGAAAACCCAACTCCTGAGCTTTCTGCTTAATTAGAGTGCTGCTGACTGGCAATTTTACGGGTGGTGACATTGTTCTCTCACTATAGAGAAAACGAACAAATATAGTATCTAGGGAGATAGGGTTGAAGGATTTATTCGTATTTTTTACAAAACGTAGCATTTTGAAGGTCAGGTAAGAGACTCCAATCTCTCCATTGAGACAGTCTGAGTTGATAGCTTTTAAAAAATCCCTCTATAAGGGCAGGTATCAAGCTGCCTTTGTGTTTACTCTAATAGCTGTAGGCAAAGATAAGTTGTATGACAATTACTGACGATTCGACTCCAACTCCTGAAGTTGCCTCTCCCGACTTAACAATTGAAGGAATTTCTCTACTCGTTATTCAGCGTTACTTTGAGACGATGAATGCGGGGGAATATACAGCAACAGCGGAGTTGTTTGCCCAGACGGGAGCGATGCAGCCACCTTTTGAGCAGCCGATTGTAGGATCAGAAGCGATCACTACTTTTTTAGAGGCAGAAGCCAAAGAAATGCAACTCTACCCTCGCCAAGGTGTTACTGAAAATTTAGACGACGGCAATCTGCAAGTTCAGGTATCCGGTAAAGTGCAGACGCCCCTGTTTGGAGTGAATGTTGCATGGCACTTTCTCCTCAATGCCGAAGAAGAAATTCTTTATACCCGCATTAAGCTTTTGGCTTCTCCCCAGGAATTACTCAAGCTTCGCCGCTAACCGAAATTCAGCCAGACCCCAAAAATTATTCTTGCTGGATAAATATTTGGAGCCGGGAGAACTAGTAACTCGTCAGGGTTTCTGACACGTTCACTCTTTGCTGCCTAGCTACTAAAACAGTTAAAAATAAAATAGTCCAAGTCTAGGTTTAATGATTCACCTTATTCCTCCCTAACCCCCTCAGTGCATTGAATTGCTAGGGAGAGGAACAAGTCAAGGGAGCAAGGCTTCGCTTAAGCTGGGAACACTGACGTTTAGCAAAGCCTGATCGAAGAGCTAAAGTTTGCGAGTCCTGCGCGATCGCAATTTGGCTCATAAATGCAAGCAACAGCGAGACAGATCCTGTTACCGCTTGCGATGTTGATTTCTAAAGTATTTCATGAAGCACAAAAAACCTACAGAAAACTGCAAGACAGTTTGCAGCTATTTGCGCCTTTTTTTGGAGACTCTAAAACCTCTATTTCTCCCGCCTGGATGGCTGCCAATCAGACCATTCAGCGTATAGGGAGAAGTAGAGATGAAAAAAGCGCATTTAAACTTTTGGCAACTCTGGAACATGAGTTTTGGATTCCTTGGCATCCAATTTGGCTGGGGTCTGCAAATGGCAAACATGAGTGCCATTTTCGAGTATCTCGGTGCTGATGCTCACCATATCCCGATCCTTTGGGTTGCTGCTCCCCTTACAGGATTAGTCATCCAGCCGATTATTGGCAATATGAGCGACCACACCTGGGGACGACTCGGCAGACGGCGACCTTACTTCCTCGTCGGTGCCATTTTTAGCTCCCTAGCACTAATTCTCATTCCTCATTCCTCCACCCTCTGGATGGCGGCGGGATTGCTCTGGGTTTTGGATACCTCCGCCAATGTCAGCATGGAGCCTTTTCGGGCATTTGTGTCTGATTTGCTCCCGGAAGACCAGCGCACCAGAGGATTTGCGATGCAAAGCCTACTCATTGGCATCGGTTCGGTGTCAGCCTCTGCTTTTCCCTGGTTGCTGAGTCATGTTTTTGGGGTTCCCAGCATTACCGTCAGTCAAGAACAGAAAATTCCCCCAACAGTAGAAATTTCTTTCTATATTGGAGCAGCGCTTTTCTTAGGAACTGTGCTGTGGACAGTACTCAGCACCAAGGAGTACCCACCAGAAGACATGCAAGCCTTCAAACAGGAACAGGCAAAACATGGGGGTCTAACCAATAGCTTCCGAGAAATTCGTACGGCACTGCAAGCAATGCCGCTAACCATGCGACAGTTGGCATGGGTACAGTGCTTTACCTGGTCTGGATTGTACTGCTTCTTTCTTTACTTTCCCCCCGCCGTTGCCCACAATATCTTTGGTGCTACCCACGAAAATTCACCGCTATATATCCAGGGGATCGAATGGGCAGGCATATGCATTGCTGCCTACAATGCGGTTTGCATCGTTTTTTCCTTTGTCTTACCCCAACTAGCACAAGCAACTAGCCCCCGGCTCACCCACAGCTTTTGCTTACTGTGCGGTGCGGCAGGTTTGATTTCCCTGATTGGCATCAACAACCAGTACCTATTGCTCTTGCCAATGGTAGGAGTGGGCATTACCTGGGCAAGTGTTTTGGCAATGCCCTATGCAATCCTAGTAGGTTCCCTCCCGCCGGAGCGAAGTGGGATTTATATGGGCATCTTCAACCTCTTTATCGTCTTACCAGAGATTTTTATCTCCCTTGGCTTTGGCTGGGTAATGGATCATCTCCTCGACAACAATCGCCTCTTAGCCGTTGTTATCGGCGGTGGCTTCTTGATTGTTGCTGCGATCCTCATGCAACGGGTAGAGGAAGTTGTACCAGAAGAAGTGCTTGAAGTCGTTGAGATACCAGAAAAATCTGTTGTCAGAACTTAGCTTTTTGGCTAATGTTTCCAATTTCAAAGTAGCCCAGAGTGATTAATCCAGAGCTAATCACTCTGGTTGACTGACAAATCTTCGGTTTGCCTTATTGTTCACCAGGAAATAAACTTCCTGGCTCAAGGCTAAAGTCATCTTCATAGGATTAAAACGCATTTAGGGCTATCTAAATGGGCTTAGGCTATTGGCTCAAAAGTCATTCTGGGCGGATAAGCAACGAATCTTTAGGCTTTTAGCACCTTTGTCAGTCAACCAGGCTAATCACTAGTTAACCCGTTTATGCTTGTCTTTTTATATCCCCTCCCCCACATTTTCTTCTATATTACTGTCGGCTTCCTACATTTTTTAGTAAATCTTTCCCAAGAAATTCACAAGTTCTTCACTTTTTTCATTAATTCGGAAAGATACCTTGACAACAAGAATCAGAACTTGAACTTTTTTGGGGTGCAAGATTTTATGAGAGTACTGATTGTTGAAAAGGAGCGATCGCTTACAAAGGAGCTTCTAAAAGATCTCAACAAGCACAACTACCTAAGGAGTAAGTATTATTTGTTAGCCATGTTATTGACATACTCTCCCCTTTGTATCCCTCTGCGTTAAAGAATGCAGAAGTTAGAAGCTTGTTGAGCAAGATGTAAGCATCAAATGAATTTAGCTACAGATTATTTTCTGTAATTAGATCATTTATTTACAATTACTAATCTAAGCCAAATAAATTTTTTATATAGAGAATTCTCTATGGTTTGCATATCGATTATGAATATGACGGTTGCCGGAAGCGCAAAGCTTTGTATTTAAAAGCTTTGGTGGTTTCAAAAGTATTTCCAATGAATTAATCCTCTAGCTATAAAGTTTACTTTTGGTTGACGAACAACTAAGCTGTTTGAAAAGATTAAAACAAACTTAAGTAAACAAACGACTTAGATTCTTAGCTGGATCGGGTAAGCGTCTAGTGCGTTTGAAGTGACGAATGACTTAGAAGTGATGCCAATTCCTCAACTTTTTGTCGATACCATCTGGTTAGTACCTTGCTACGCCTTAATTGGTGCGATCGCCGCCATACCCTGGTCGCCTGGAATTATTCGCCTCACCGGGCCAAGACCATCAGGATATATCAATCTCTTGATGACTCTATTGGGATTTGTTCACAGCGTGATCGCGCTGCAAGCCATTTGGAACCAGCCTCCCCAACATATTGCCTTTACCTGGTTCTCCACGACGGGGTTAGATTTCATCATCCCTATTGAAATTTCTACCGTCACAGTGGGCGCACTTATTTTAGTTACAGGTTTGAACCTACTCTCACAGACCTACGCCATCGGTTACATGGAGATGGATTGGGGATGGGCGCGTTTCTACACCTTGTTAGCCCTGTTTGAAGCGGGAATGTCTGCCCTTGCCCTATGCAACTCCCTCTTCTTTAGCTATGTAATTTTGGAAATCCTCACCTTAGGGACTTACCTCCTAATCGGACTGTGGTTTAATCAGTCGTTGGTGGTGACAGGGGCGAGAGATGCCTTCTTAACAAAGCGGGTTGGAGACTTGGTGCTGCTGATGGGGGTGGTGGCGTTGTATCCCATCGCCGGAACCTGGGATTTTTCTGAGTTGGCAGTGTGGGCACAAACAGCGAACTTAGACCCGAAAGTCGCCACGCTGTTAGGTTTAGCCTTAATTGCGGGCCCGATGGGTAAATGCGCTCAATTTCCGTTGCACCTCTGGTTAGATGAAGCGATGGAAGGGCCATTACCCTCAACGATTTTGCGGAACTCTGTGGTGGTGGCAACAGGGGCTTGGGTGCTGGTGAAACTGGAACCTGTATTAGCCCTTTCTCCCTTTGTTTTATCCGTAACGGTAGGAATTGGTGCGGTAACAGCCCTTGGGGGAAGCTTGATTGCGATCGCCCAAATTGATATCAAACGCGCCTTATCTTATTCCGTTAGTGCCTACATGGGTTTGGTATTCATTGCCGTGGGAATGCAGCAAACGGAAGCCGCACTGCTACTGGTACTGACCCATGCAGTAGCGATCGCCCTTTTGGTAATGAGTATCGGTGCCGTGATTTGGAGTAGCATCACCCAAGATCTCACGCAGCTCGGTGGCTTATGGTCGCGCCGACCTGTATCCGCACTTGCCTTCATTACCGGAATTTTGGGGTTGATTGCCTTTCCTCCCTTTGGTAGCTTTTGGGCATTATTACAGCTAGCGGATGGGTTATGGGCGACGAAACCTTGGTTAGTCGGTGTTTTATTAGTCGTTAATTTGCTGACAGCTTTTAGCTTGACTCGCGTGTTCTGTTTGGTATTTGGCGGTAAACCAAAGCAAATGGCAGTGCGATCGCCAGAAGTACATTGGCCAATGACGTTCCCGATGATGCTCTTGCTGGGGTTCGTCTTACACCTCCCCTTAGTCTTGCAAAGCTTATCTCTACTACCCGACTGGGCAATCCTCAACAAAGACCTTGCCCTACTGCTGATTTGGTCTACTATCTTCGGTTGCAGCATCAGTGCAGTGGTCTACCTAGGCAACACATTACCAAAGCCCGTGCAGCTTCCCTGGAAACCATTGCAAGACTTGTTAGCGTATGACTTTTACACTGCCAAACTGTATCGCCTGAGTATTGTCTTTGCCGTTGATTTGGTTTCCAAAATTACCTCTTGGTTTGACCGCCACATTGTTGATGGTGCAGTTAATTTTGTTGGACTAGCTACTATTTTTGGTGGACAAAGCTTGCGGTACAACGTCACAGGACAAACTCAATTTTATGCCCTAACCATTTTGCTAGCTGTCTCGCTTTTTCTGGGCTTGCTAACAGTTGGATGGGTTTAAACTAAAGCTTTGTTTCCTAGGTTTTTAGTTTGGAAACGAACTCCAAGCCTACATAGAGAAGCACGAGTTAGCCCTGATAAATTAATTTCACTAATCCCTTAAAAACGCTTTGGAAGGAGTCAAATTAAGTTAATGCTGAGTACCTTAATCTGGTTGCCCGTGCTGGGGGCGCTAATTGTTGGGTTTTCGCCTGGAACTATATCAGCAAAGCGACTACGGTTTGTAGCGTTAGCGATCGCTACTGTGATCTTACTGCTGACGCTTTGGTTGGGAAGCCAGTTCAACCAAGGCATGGCAGGATTGCAGATGCAGGAGTATCTTCCCTGGATTCCCCAACTCGGCTTAACCTATCGCTTGGGCATTGATGGCTTATCTTTTCCCTTGGTAGCATTAAGCGGTTTGTTGACCTGGATTGCCCTCTATGGCACTGGCGAAGCCGTTGCCCGTCCCCGGCTTTATTACGCCTTGGTTTTGCTCGTCAATGCCGCCTTAGCTGGGGCATTTCTCTCGCAGAATTTGCTGCTATTCATCCTCTTCTACGAAGTAGAACTCATCCCCTTGTACTTGCTAATTAGTATCTGGGGAGGGCCAAAGCGGGGTTACGCAGCAACGAAATTTCTTATCTATACGGCAGTTTCAGGAATTTTGATTCTGGTAGCGTTCCTAGGGATAACCTGGTTAAGCGGATCTAGCAGCTTTGATTATGCGTCGATTGTTACTCAGGGCTTACCCCAACAAACGCAACTGATTCTCCTCACCCTGCTGCTGATTGGCTTTGGCATCAAAATCCCTCTGGTTCCCCTCCACACCTGGTTACCCGATGCTTATGTGGAAGCGTCTCCTCCCGTTGCTATTCTTTTAGGGGGGATTCTCGCCAAGCTCGGAACCTATGGCTTGGTGCGGTTTGGGTTGGGGCTATTTCCCGACGCGTGGGCGACTGTTGCCCCTGGACTCTCAGTTATTGGGGTAGTGAGTGTATTGTATGGAGCATTAAGCGCGATCGCCCAAAAAGATATTAAGCGCATGGTTGCTTACAGTTCCATCGGTCACATGGGCTACATCCTCGTTGCAGCGGCGGCGGGTACACCAATGAGTCTAGTCGGTGCGGTTTCTCAAATGGTCGCCCACGGCTTAATCCTGGCAATCCTCTTCTATCTCGTTGGCATTATTGAGAACAAAGTCGGCACCCGCGAACTGGATGTTCTCAACGGCTTAATGAACCCGATTCGTGGCTTACCTCTTGTCAGCGCCCTCTTAATTCTTGGAGGAATGGCAAGCGCGGGAATTCCCGGACTCGTCGGCTTTATCGCAGAATTTCTCGTTTTTCAAGGTAGCTTTTCAGTATTCCCTATTCCTACCCTGCTTTGCGTCCTTGCTAGCGGCTTAACAGCTGTTTACTTCGTCATCCTCCTAAACCGCACCTGCTTCGGCAAACTCGACAACAAAATCGCCTACTTCCCTAAAGTGAAGTGGCAAGAACATACTCCCGCCTTAGTCTTGGCAGCAACCATATTCTTCTTAGGCATTCAACCTACTTGGTTAGTGCGTTGGAGCGAACCCACCATCGCCGCAATGGTAGCAGCCATACCCCCCCAACCGAATCAAAAAATTATCCTAAACCCTGACTTCAATTCAGAACTACCCGCAGTAATTCCTACTGTAGACAGTCAAACCTTTTAAAAAAGGAAACTTTGCTCCGGTTCCCCCCTTTTTTAGGGGGGCTAGGGGGGATCTCACCGAAAGCTTCCCAAAAAAATTATTATTCCCAGAAACTGAAAAAAGACTATGACTAGTGCTGCTGCAACTAAAACGAAGTTACCACCTTCCCAGCATGAATTTGCTGACATCATTCACCGCCTAGAAGCAGGCGGCGCAATGCTGCCAGATACGCCAGAAAACCTGATGCAGATCATCGGCATTTACAAAGCCTATGCAGTGCCGATGGATTTCTACTGGCGCGACCTACTTTATATTGCCGAACGAGTATTTCTAGAACCGTTTCCCTTTTTTAAATACTTTCTGCCTGAAGAATATTTAGAACTGCACAATCACTACGCAGGCGATGATGCCGACTTGCGGATTTGGCGAGGGGAAGCCACCGCCCATCCGGAATTATTAGCTTTTATGGAAAAAGGTGAAACCTTCAAAGCGCCGAAGCTATTTCATCACTTATGGCACGACCGGATAAACATGGAATTTGCCGAAGCCTGTATGCGGGCGATGCTTTGGCATAGAGATATGGGTGGAAAGTTCGACCCCTATCTAGATACCCCAGAATACAAAGCCGCTGCCGATAAAGCGATTAAAGCCTACTTCCAAGGCAATCCGGCAATGCTGGGTCTCTACAAGTTGTTCCCAGAAATGTTCATCGAACAGGTGCGGCAGCTATCCTACTACAGCAACTTGGGCTTGTTCTGGGAAGTGATGGCTCCGGTGTTCTTTGAAATGTCTGACCTTTATGATGAAGGCAAAATTACCAGCGTCCCAGAGGCAATGGACTTTCTGGTTAATGGGATTTTTGTGATCGCGGGTCGTCCCATTTATCACCACGTCTATATTCGCGGCGAACTTTACGAAATTATCCCCAAATCTTGCGGCTTTACTTGGCTTTATGAAGCCGCACTTCCTTACGTAGAAGCTGTATTTTACCGGACTGCTCCCTTTCGGGGAACCAAGTCTTACAATGCTCAGGCAGAGCAGGTTCCTGAAGACCAAAAGGACTTCCACTTCGGAATTCTCTACGCGGATGTCTTCCCCGTCGGGACGGCTGGCATTCCACCGACACAGCTAATGCAAGATATGCTCCACTTTCTCCCCCCTTACTTGGTGGAGTATTATCACCAGCATTGCCGGGGTAAGGATGACATCCTAATTCAGCTAGGGGTTACTTTCCAACGCTCGATGTACTGCGTCACGTCCGCTGTAATTCAAGCCTTGCGGACGGCGCTACTTTATCCCTTGGATGACTCCAACCCGAAGCATCTGCAAGCCAATCGAGCCTTCTTTGAGGCGCAATTAGACCGCTTCAAGCGTCCAGAAGCTCGTTTGCGCGATATTCAAAATCAGGAGTATCGCTAATTGGGTTAGTGCCGCTCAGATCCCCGACTTCTTCAAGAAGTCAGGGATCTACATCAAGTTGCTCTAAACCTCTGTAACGGAGGACGCAGGCACAGATAGGCTAGTGGGCCAAACAACGGCACTAATGCCACCAGCCAAAAGAGTTGAGAATTGCTGGTCAAGCCCCGACGTGCCATATCGTCGCTCAATAACGTTGGGTAGGGAAACAGCAGTGCAAACAGGCAAAACGCCAGAGTCATAGCGTGAATGAAACGATTGGTTAGAAACTCTTGCACAAAGGCAGACCAATCTCCAAAGAACAACGCAAAGACAAGCAGAATAACGGTGCTGACTGTCAAAATCGCTCCAGTCGTTCGCGAATCTAGTAACGCTAACCAGGCATCTTTTTCTCCAGAGAAACTTTGATTCGGTTCGCGTAGTGCTAGGTAGGGAATCAGTGCGATCGTTCCCGATGCTACAGACGCCAGTATGAAAGCCCAGGCAGGTAATCGCTGCATCCTGCCATCAGTAAAGACTAGACAACTGTAGATCAAAATCCAGATGCCGATCATACTGAATAACGACACAATTACCGGATTAATACTCGGTATTTGTCCTGCAAACAGGGTCTGAATGGGTTGGAAGGTATCCGGCTGTAGCGGAGGAGCAAACAGCAGCACGTAGACGATAAATCCCAGCCACACTAACCAAAGCAAAAGTTTTCGTCCCATTTTCTCCAAGTCTCGAAGCGATTTCACGCCTCTATTGTTGAGGCTTGGTCTAAGTTCAAACACTTTCTCAGGACGGATTGCTAAGTTGGACTTTGTATAAAAGTCAGTTTTTGCACGGTAAAAATCTATCCAGACCCAACACCATCCTTCAAGAGTTTTGATGCGGACGGCGCTACTTCATCCCTTGGATGATCCCAACCCGCAGCCTCTACAAGCTAATCGAGCCTTCTTTGAGGAGCTAGACTGCTTTAAACGTCCAAAAGCTCGTTTGCGCGATATTCAATGTCAGGAGTATCGCTAAAAGCTAAGGGGTAATGGAGAAAAACCACTAGCCCTTAGCTAAAAGATTAATTAGTAGATTAGCTACTCGCTCAATTACGCTTTCTTTTCAAATTCCAGAGCAGCAGAGTTCATGCAGTAGCGCTGACCTGTTGGCTGAGGCCCGTCATTAAAAACGTGACCCAAATGAGCATCACAGTTAGCACAGACGACTTCCGTTCTTCGCATGAATAGGGCGCGGTCTTCTTCTTCCTTGACGCTGTCTTCACTGACTGCTGCCCAGAAACTCGGCCAACCCGTACCAGAGTCGTACTTAGTCTCAGAGGTAAACAGGGGATTACCACAGCAGACGCATTTATAAACACCTGTCTCTTTGCGGTCATGGTGTTCGCCTGTAAAGGCGCGTTCCGTCCCCTTTTTTCTCGTTACTTGAAACTGTTGTGGGGTGAGTTGTTGCTGCCACTCTTGATCAGATTTTTGTACTTTGTTGACCATTTGTTAATACTTATTTTTAGGAATTCTGTGAAGTGTTCTGGTTCACAACAAAAGCGTGAGAACATTCCACAATTTAATTTTAAGGGTGACTCAACATCAATGCAGGTGAGGATTGCCGACATCTGAACAGATATCGTAGGTTTAGGGGCTTGATTGACTGACAAAAACCCTACACGTCTTGATTTACCCATTTGTTGGCGTCTGCTGTCCGGAAACCTCATAAATCACCAAAAGTATGAGCTGCGTTGGATTCCACGCTGTTCAACTCCATCTACTCAAAAAAATTTGTCAGTCAGGAGGCAAAACGAAGCCTAAATCCTTGTTAATAACAGGACTTTGATCTGGCTTCTCCTAAGATGAAAGATATTTAACGGCAATTTGGAAAATCAGTGGCAGAGTCAAAAGCAGCGCAAACCGAAACCCCCCTCCTTTCCCGGACGCCTCTCTACGAACTGGCGCTAGAGCAACAAGCTCGCCTCACGGCCTTTTCGGGCTGGGAAATGCCCGTGCAGTTTGGCGGTATCACCTCAGAACATGAAGCCGTGCGAACATCAGCCGGGATGTTTGATATTTCCCATATGGGGAAGTTTGCGTTGAAAGGTAGGCAACTGTTAGAACATTTGCAGCCTTTGGTACCTTCCGACTTAACTCGTCTGAAAGCCGGGGAAGCGCAGTACACGGTTTTGTTAAATCCTCAAGCTGGCATTATTGACGACATCATTATCTACTACCAGGGAGATGGTGAAGCAGGGGAAAAGCGAGGAATGATGATTGTTAATGCGGCAACTTGCACACGAGACAAAGCTTGGTTGTTGGGGCATTTAGAAGGTACTTCGGTGGAGTTGCAAGACTTGACTAAAGACAAGATTTTGATTGCTGTACAGGGAGCGCGAGCTGTGGGTTTGCTTCAGCAGTTTGTGCAGGAAGATTTAACGTCGATTAAAGCTTTTGGGCATCTGGAGGCGACGGTGTTAGGAAAGCCTGGGTTTATTGCCCGGACTGGTTATACGGGTGAGGATGGCTTTGAAGTAATGGTAGAGCCAGATGTGGGGTTGGAATTATGGCGATCGCTTTTTACGGCTGGTGTCGTTCCCTGCGGTTTGGGGGCGAGAGATACGCTACGGCTGGAAGCGGCGATGGCACTTTACGGGCAAGATATCGACGAAACCACAACTCCCTTAGAAGCGGGTTTGGGTTGGTTGGTGCATCTAGACAGTAAAGGGGACTTTATCGGGCGTTCGATTCTGGAACAACAAAAGTCTCAGGGAGTGGAAAAGCGCCTAGTAGGACTAGAGATGCAAGGGCGCTACATTGCTCGTCATGGCTACCCAGTTTTGTCAGATGGGAAAGTTGTAGGAGAAGTGACTAGCGGGACAATGTCATTAACCTTGGGAAAAGCGATCGCGCTCGCTTATATCCCCACGACGCTCTCAAAAGTCGGTCAGCCATTAGAGGTAGAAATTCGCGGCAAAACTTACCCCGCCGTTGTAGTCAAAAAGCCATTCTATCGTTCGCCGAGTCGCCTGATTAGTAAATAAGCAATACCTCTCAATAACAATTAATTCACGAATAAGACCTCGCAGCGGGAAGCCCCGTAACTTCAGTTCGGGGATGAACGCAATTTGCGACTTTAGTCGCCTTGAGCTTGAGATTTTGGTAGTCGTTTGATGAAATCTCGTATCACTTCTGCTGATGATAATTGCTTTAATTCTGCATAAACCTCAAGCTGGTGCAACTCTTCGTCCGAAAGTCTAACTTTAAATACATTTGGTCTGACCATGTGTGTCCTCAATAGACTACAGTTAGTCTAGACCGAAATGCACTGAAGGCACTCTTCGCTCTGGAGTTAACAGCTACGGCAGTAGGTCAGTGTTTGGCGAGAAGACACGCAAATCAGAGCAAAATGGGGCTGTCCGAGAGTTTTCTCGGTTGTAGAAACAACATCTGGAGTCCAGGGTCTCGTGTTCCTTGGTGGGAACCCAGAATGCAAGCCAGCCTAGAGGTTCAAACCATGTGTCAGTTCCACGTAAGGGTGTTGCGGGTACATGGTTTAGGGCTGCTGAAAACGACCGCACTGAAGTATTAGAGCGAAAGCTCCCGTGCTTCAGCCGGGAGTAAGCTTACAAAAGCTGGAGCTAACAACCTGATTGGAAGCTGTAAACTTAGAAGCTGTTTAAGTTAGCTCTAGTAGGCTGAGGATTGTCTAATGTCTCTGGAATATCCTGAAGATTTGAAGTATCAAGACTCCCACGAGTATGTCCGCTTAGACGGTGAAATTGCGACGATTGGGATTAGTGCCTACGCTATCGATCAGCTTGGTGACGTTGTGTTTCTGGAGCTACCAGACATTGGTGATGCTTTAGAACGGGGTAAAAGTTTTGGCACTGTAGAATCGGTAAAAGCTGTAGAGGATATGTATGCTCCAGTTTCCGGTACTGTTGTGGAGCGTAACGATTCGATGGTGGACTCTCCGGAACTTTTAGGAGAAGACCCCTATGGCGAAAGCTGGTTACTAAAGTTGCGTATAAATGATGCTGATGAACTAGAAGAGGCTCTATCTGCCGCTGAGTATCAAGCGTTGGTAGAAGGAGAGTAGGGAAGAGATAAAGACAGAGTGCTGAGTCTTGAGTAGAGAAGGACGTATGAATAAGGTTGTTGCTTCTCCCCTGCACCCCCGCACCTATTCCTCATCTCCCAATCTCCCCCGCTCCCCGACTCAGGACTCAGGACTCAGGACTCAGGACTAATTTCACTTCCTAACGGGAAAAATTGTTACAAAGAATAAAGAAGTAACGTAGTCCCCTTGGGAGCATTCAACGTGGCAAATGGTAAGGAGTTGAATCATCAGCGCTATACAGGCGAGGAGCTGGCGCTACTCAAAGAGATGGAGGAACCAATTTCTTTTGTTCAACGGCACATTGGTTCAACTCCTGATCAAGTCAAGCAAATGCTTCAGGTGTTGGGGCTTTCAAACCTTGAGGAGTTGATTGATAAAACCGTACCGCAGGCGATTCGTATGGAGCGATCGCTATTACTTCCTTCTGCCCAAAGTGAGTATGCTGCTCTTGCTAAATTAAAAGCGATCGCCTCCCAAAATCAAGTCTTCCGCTCATTTATCGGTGCGGGCTACCACGATTGCATCACTCCTCCTGTCATTCAGCGCAACATCCTAGAAAACCCTAACTGGTACACTGCCTACACCCCTTATCAGGCAGAGATTGCCCAAGGACGGCTGGAAGCACTACTCAATTTCCAGACGATGATTATTGACTTAACTGGGTTGGAAATTGCCAACGCGTCTTTGCTAGATGAAGCCACCGCCGCCGCTGAAGCGATGAGCATGAGTTACGGCATCTGCAAAACCAAGGCAAATGCTTTCTTCATCTCCCAAGATTGCCACCCGCAAACAATTGATGTAGTGCAAACCCGCGCTAGACCCTTGGAAATTGAGGTAATTGTCGGCAACCATCAAACCTTTAACTTCGAGCCAGGAATTTTTGGTGCCCTGCTCCAGTATCCGGCAACTGATGGCACGATTTACGACTACCGAGAGTTTGTAGAAAAAGCTCACGCCGCAGGCGCTTTAGTCACTGTCGCCGCCGATCCTTTAAGCCTGACTTTACTTACTCCCCCCGGTGAATTTGGTGCGGATATTGCCGTTGGCAGCACCCAACGCTTCGGTGTTCCCTTAGGGTACGGCGGGCCTCATGCTGCTTACTTTGCCACAAAAGCAGAGTACAAGCGCCAAGTACCAGGGCGCGTTGTGGGAGTCTCGAAAGATGCTCAAGGGTTACCTGCCCTACGTTTGGCACTTCAGACCCGCGAACAACATATCCGCCGCGAGAAAGCCACGAGCAATATCTGTACTGCCCAAGTGCTGCTGGCAGTGATGGCGAGTATGTATGCGGTTTATCACGGTTCCCAGGGCTTGAAACGCATCGCCCAGAAGATTCATCAGCTAGCTGTAATCTTGGCAGCAGGATTGAATCGCCTGGGATACGAGATGGGATCAGAAGCCTTCTTCGATACCCTACGGGTGGAGTTAGGGACAAAATCTCTGCAACCTATTCTCGAAGCGGCTCAGGCGCAGGGGGTAAATTTACGGACGTTGAATGAAAAGACTGTTGGCATCAGCTTAGATGAGACAACAACGGTACAGGATTTGCTCCTCCTGTGGCAGATTTTCGCGGGTTCAGATTCCCTACCCTTCACTGTGGAAGATGTTGTCAGGGATGGTCATCCGCTTCTAGATAATCAACCCTTTGCCCGTACCAGCAACTATCTGACTCATCCCGTCTTTAACCGCTACCACTCGGAAACTGAGCTGTTGCGCTATCTACATCGGCTAGAAGCTAAGGATTTGTCGCTAACTACCTCAATGATTCCCTTGGGTTCATGCACGATGAAATTGAATGCGACAGCCGAGATGATGCCTGTCACCTGGGCAGAGTTTGGCAAGATTCATCCCTTTGCTCCGCGATCGCAAACCCCAGGTTATCAAATTCTCTTTCAGCAGCTAGAGGAGTGGTTAGCCGAAATCACGGGGTTTGCCGGAATTTCGCTGCAACCAAATGCGGGTTCTCAGGGAGAGTACACAGGCTTACTCGTTATTCGTCGCTACCACGAACACCGGGGCGAAGAACATCGAAATGTTTGCCTAATCCCCACCTCAGCTCACGGAACCAATCCCGCCAGCGCGGTGATGTGTGGGATGAAGGTGGTAGCGGTGAACTGTGACGAACAGGGAAATGTTGACTTAGAAGATCTTCAGGAGAAAGCAGAGAAACATCGCGATCGCCTGGCTGCTTTGATGGTGACGTATCCCTCTACCCATGGCGTCTTTGAGGAGCAAATCAAGGAAATCTGTGCTGTTGTCCATTCCCACGGCGGACAAGTTTATATGGATGGAGCCAATATGAACGCTCAAGTGGGGATTTGCCGTCCGGGAGACTTTGGTGCTGATGTCTGTCACTTGAACTTACACAAAACCTTCTGCATTCCCCACGGTGGCGGCGGGCCAGGGATGGGGCCAATCGGCGTCATGCCCCATCTGCTGTCGTTTTTACCCGGACATGCAGTTATACCTTTAGGGAGCGAACAGGCGATTGGGGCTGTTTCTGCTGCCCCTTGGGGAAGTGCGAGCATCTTACCGATTTCCTGGATGTACATCGCGATGATGGGGGCGGCGGGTTTAACGACAGCGACTAAAGTGGCAATTCTCAATGCCAACTACATCGCCCATCACCTTGCGCCTTACTACCCGATTTTGTACAAGGGTAAGTCAGGGTTAGTTGCTCATGAGTGTATTTTGGATTTGCGATCGCTCAAAAAATCCGCCGGAATCGAAGTCGATGATATCGCTAAACGCCTAATGGACTATGGCTTCCACGCCCCAACCGTCTCTTGGCCCGTCGCCGGAACGATGATGGTAGAACCGACAGAAAGCGAATCAAAAGCAGAACTGGATCGCTTTTGCGATGCAATGATAGCGATTCGCCAGGAAATTGAGGCAATTGAACGCCAACAAGCGGACATTCAAGACAATCTCTTGAAGAACGCCCCCCACACTGCTGAAAGCTTGCTCAGTGCAGAATGGAATCATCCTTACTCCCGCGAACAAGCCGCCTATCCTGCCCCCTGGACGCGAGAGCATAAGTTCTGGGTGCCAGTGGGACGAATTGATAATGCCTTTGGCGATCGCAACTTCGTCTGCTCTTGTGAACCGATGGAAGCGTATTTGAAGGATGAAGGATGAAGTATGAAGGATGAAAGAGGTTATCGTTTCCTCATCACCTCTATGACAGTTGTAGGGGCGCTCTTGTCTTGCGCCCCTGCCTTGCGGTACTGTCATCACTTTCCCCGTAGAAGTTCTAACTCTTCTCGTAAGGATGGTGGCTCATAGCCTAATTCAAAAGCTTTGGAACTATCCACTGATTTGATGAGGGAGGAGCAATAAATGCAGCGATTCACCGAAGGCTTGGGTTGGTTAAAATCTTCAAGGTAAGAGGCGAAGCCTTTCACCCTGCCTGCCTACTTGAAATTATGACCCCAGAGCCTGATTCTCGCACTTCTAGCCCCGCGCCCGATGGTTCCGATAATGCTGTTAATAACGGAGCTGTTACAGAAAGTAGCAGCAATGAGCTGTCATCAACGGTAGAGACGCAGAGTACAACAGAAAAATATTTGGCAGCATTGCCAGTATCAGAACGAGCAAATCGAGAGGCTCTTGCCCACGGTAAGGCTAATCCTAATCCACCACTTACCTGGATTACTCTAGCCGCGATCGCCACTTTAATTGTTGGTTTAACCCTCAATAACTTCTGGATTGGTATCTCAGGCGCGATTGTCACCTTACTCGTATCGCTACCTGTAATTTGGACGCCACTGCGGCGCTGGCTGAGTAGCGCCCTGTCTCCGGAGGAGGGGGCGCGTTTTGTCGCCACCTTCGGTATCTTATCCGCATTCTTCGGTCTGGCATCCCTCACCGGGATTAACGAGCGGTTTGACACTGTACTTAGAGGGCTAGACTCCGACTCTGTTGGCTCCCTTGCCGAGTGGATTGGAGCTTTGGGACAAATTTTAATTGCCGTCCTAGCTGTTTATATCGCTTGGCGACAGTACGTTATTTCTAGAGATTTAACGATTCAGCAAAACGTTATTACCCAGCAGCAAACCATTGATGCCTACTTCCAGGGGATTAGCGATCTAGCGCTGGATGATGAGGGATTACTGGAAGATTGGCCCCAAGAACGTGCCTTTTGCGAAGGACGCACCGCTGCAATTCTGGGTAGTGTTGATGCTCTAGGGAAAGCAAAAGTATTACGATTTTTGTCTCAGTCGCGGTTACTATCGCCTTTAAAACGCGATCGCCACCTAGGACGCCCGATACTTGATGGTAATGGCGGCTACCAAGAAGACCGCCTTTATGGGGTGCGCGTGATTGACTTGAACGTCATGCTAGCGGGAACTGACTTAGTAGGAACTGACCTGCGTTGGACAGACCTGAGCGAGGCGAACATGATCCGCATCAACCTCACCGGCTGCGACTTAGTCAGAGCCAACTTCTCTCGCGCCATTTTGTACGAAGCTAATTTATCCAATACTGACATAAAAGGCACACGCTTATTCTACGGTGCCGCCGAAACCGCTAGTCCTCGCAGCCGTACCGAGTTTCCCGACTACCGCACAGGTGCATTTACTGGTGCTGTTGTCGAAAACGCCGACTTTACAGGTGTGCAACGCTTAGACGAGAAACAGCGTTACTATTGCTGTTCCTGGTGTGGCGATCGCTCCAGAAAGACAATCCCCGGCGGCTGCGACGGCATTCCTAATAAGCTAGGAAGATAGCAAGTTGGCGCTTTATCTACCTTGTTAATAGTCAAAGCGCCAAACTCCCCTTGCTACCTACTACCTGCTCGAACTAACCGCGCCCTCGACATAGAAGTCAGAACCGAGGGTCAACTTTAGATCTTTTTCGGGGTCAATAATGATCAAAGTATTTTGAGTTTGAGTTTGCTGAGGGCTGGGGTTGCGACCCAAAATCGTACCCAAAATGTTACCGGCTCCCCTGACACCGCCTCCCAGTACGGTGCCCAAGATGGCTCTAGCCGCTGCACTGACTGCCGCACCTCCCGGAATTTGTGATTGCACCTCCGCCGCCTTTTCGCCTGTTACCAACGGGGAAGTGGCATTGAGGTTGGTGTAAACGCGATCGCCCACCATCAACCGCTGCGCGACAAATTGCGTACCCAGGAACCGGGAACCCTCGTAACGAGGCACTAACTGCCCCTCAATTTGACTGTTAGCGGGAATGAGAATTTCTCCCCGTGAATTTTTGATCTCCTTGGCTACGACAAGCGTCATCTTCATTGTTTCGCCAGGAGCGACAACAACTCTGTCTGAATTTAGGTACTCCACATCAATCGCTGTCCCTCTAGAGACTTTATATTGAGGAGTGCGATTGCTGGGGTTAGTAACAATAACTTGATTGTTGGAGCCGCTTGTTGTGCTTTGACTAGTACCTGAGTTAGTCGTTTGAGTCGTACCCGAGTTGGTCGCTTGAGTCGTACCAGGAGTTACCCGCACGATGTAGTTAGATGCCGCAGCTCGGCTGGAAATCGGAGCTAAAACGCCTTCGTTAGCTAAAGCTTGGTGAATGAAAGCAGCAACATCTGCACGCGTTGCTACTTTAGTGGGTTCAAGATACGTCACATTGGGATAGTTGACAACGAATCCCTTCTGCGTTGCCACTGCAATGCTGTCGCGGGCATAGTTGGGGATTTTCGACGCATCTCTATAGACGTTCAAGGTATTAGCTGTCGAACCACTAGCATTCAATCGCAAACCATTGACTAAAGACACCAATACCTGTCCTCTAGACAGTGGATCAGAGGCACGTAACTGACGAGTTGATGAAGTACTACCAAAGTCGCGACTTGACCAATAGTTTGCTGCCTCAATGTCAAATTTGCGGGGCAACATCACATTATTTTCGTCAAAAGCTTGCTGAACCATGGCATTAAACTGAGCCCGTGTCACAGGTTGATCGGGTCGAAAGGTTCTATCTGAATACCCGTCAATAATGTTCTCTTGTGCTAAGGCTTCAATAAATGGACGCGCCCAGTGACTCTGAACATCCACAAAGGTTGCGGCTGTGGCTGGTGCTAAGACAACAAGGGGCGCAATAGCACTAGCTGTCAGTCCTAATGCCAGCAATCCAGCACTTCTTGATGTCCAACGAGAAAAACTAGACATAAACAATATCCTCTGTAACCTCACAATATCTATCTAAAATTATATCTTTTGTATTTGAAGCAGTTTATAACTTTTGATTTATAAACCATTTTATGTAACGCATAAACGGAAGTTTCTCCATTTACCAAAAACAAAAGATATAGCAAATCTAAAGCCTAGTTATTTACCTTTTCCATAAAAGTATTATTTAGCTGGCTTTAAACGAAGTTGTACATAAACTTCAATAGAAGAAGGTTTTTAACTAAAAAAGTTCCCCAAACACTAATTTATTGAAAATCACTCCCTACTTAGGTATTTTTCGGGTAATTTCTAACTATTTTGCCTCTAGATCAACAAATTGTATATTTTGATACAAATCTTTGTATACTCTGATACAGAAAATAGCGAGGGAGAAAATACAAGATTTGAGGGTTTCCTATGGAGCACTGACCTTTTATGAAGAGGAATTAAGTCACTTGACGATCTGCCCAGTTGTTTGTACGGTTTTGTCTTAAGATGACGGTTCTAATCCCCGAACCCCCTAAATTCTTAAGCAATCAGCGACTGAGCAGTTGGTAGTAAAGCGTATAAATGGGAGCAGACTTCCAGATACTGCGACTCTCCCAATAAAGCGGATTCCACATTATTAAATGACTTAATTTACAGCTTATTGACTCAAGGTTGGTATTTGTTTTACCCAGTTCAGCAAAGTGAGCGTGATGATGCCTAGATTAACGTCCAAAAAGAGGCAGCTACCTGCCAAAGGTCGGCGACCTTATTCACAACAGCCATCTCCATTTGTTTGGGATGCGTCCTATTTCAAGCCATTGAAAGCGATCGCTAAATCCTTTTCTTCTGTCTGGTTAGTCTGCATCCCTTTGGCAGCATTAATTGTTGTCCTCTGGGCTGTGGCGGCTCAGGCTCAGGATGCAACGCCGATCACCACAGAGGAACTGCAAGGCACCCTCAATACGGTCTGGATCTTAGTAGCGGCTATTTTGGTGATTTTCATGAATGCCGGATTCGGCATGCTAGAAACTGGCTTCTGTCGCCAGAAGAATGCGGTCAACGTCCTAGCTAAGAACCTAATTGTATTTGCCCTAGCCACCATTGCCTACTGGATGATTGGTTTTTCCTTGATGTTTGGTGTAGGAAATGCATTTATCGGTTTAGGCGGCTGGTTCTTATCCGGCGAATCTGCCACCTACGGGTTAGATCCTTTCCCATCGGGTCTTCCTGTCGCCGTCTTTTTCCTCTTCCAAGCTGCCTTTGCTGGGACAGCGGCAACTATCGTTTCCGGTGCTGTTGCTGAACGAATTAAGTTTACAAGCTTTTTAATTTTCAGCTTACTGCTCGTTGGGCTTTCCTACGCGATCACGGGACACTGGGTGTGGAGTGCTAGTGGCTGGCTGGCTGAAAGAGGCTTCATTGACTTCGCAGGCTCAACGGTAGTGCATTCAGTAGGGGGCTGGGCTGCCTTGATGGGTGCGGCGTTCTTAGGCCCTCGTGAGGGCAAGTATACAGATGGTCGCACCAACGCCATCCCCGGTCACAATATGAGCATTGCCACACTGGGATGTTTGATTCTCTGGATCGGCTGGTTTGGATTCAATCCTGGTTCAGAACTCGCGGCAAATCAATCAATAGCTTCTATTGCCGTAACTACCAATCTGGCAGCCGCCGCCGGAGGGATTACAGCAACATTTACCAGTTGGGCGACCTCTCACAAGCCTGACCTGTCGATGATTATTAATGGTATCCTTGCTGGCTTGGTGGCCATTACCGCTGGCTGTGCTGGTGTTTCCTACCTGGAGGCTGTAATCATTGGTGGTGTTGGTGGCATCATTGTTGTCTTCGCCGTTAGCTTTTTTGACCGGATCAGAATTGACGATCCAGTGGGCGCACTCTCAGTTCACCTAGTCAACGGTATCTGGGGAACGCTTGCCGTGGGGATCTTTCACGAGGAAGCTAGCCTTGCTCAATTCGGCACTCAGCTCCTTGGCATTCTTTCAATTGGAGGCTTCACAGTTCTGTTTAGCACCGTTGTCTGGTTAGCACTAAAAGCCATCATTGGTATCCGTGTGTCACAGGAAGAAGAAATCCAAGGACTAGATATCAGCGAACACGGGATGGAAGCCTACAGCGGTTTTGTCAAAGAAGCCGATATTTTTGCAGGTAGCTCCACTACCGGAATTAGAGGTACCACTGGTGATATCGCTCGTGGCTCAGAAGTTTAAACCTTAAGCAACGGTTGTTGTTGATGGTTAAATTGAATTAACTTATCCCGCCTGGAAATTAACATTTTCTGTTTAAGCAAAAGGCGGGTATTTTTTTGGTAGAACAGAGTTGAAGTGCTTTTTGTGTGTCTATCGACTTGAAGAATTGTCCCGGTTGGGCTTTTTTATCCCTCGCTGCCAATGGGCTACTCGCATTGACGATCGCCTGGGTGCTAGTGGGCAAGTACTATTTCGACACCCCTCCTATCGATAATCAATCGCGATCTATCGTCCGTTTTTTGCCGCCGCCACCAGAACTCCCTCCAGAGTTGGGGCCTCGGCATCAGCTCAGTTATCGGCAGTGGGTGCGGCTGCTGAAGCAGGAAGCTACCGTAGTTGCCCGTTCAAAGCCCAAAAATCTAACCATCCTCCTTGGCGACTCTCTGAGCCTCTGGTTTCCGCCTGAGTTGCTACCTCCTGATCGTTATTGGCTCAATCAAGGAATTTCCGGTGAAACCAGCGCTGGATTGCTGAACCGTTTAAACCTACTGGATCGCACAGAACCAGAGGTAATTTTGTTGATGATTGGGATCAACGATTTAGCCCGGGGAGTGGATGATGTGACGCTGCTAGCAAATCAGCAAGCAATTATTCGCTATCTGCGGCGGGTGCATCCTGACACCAAAATTGTTGTGCAGTCGATTTTGCCTCACGGTGGTGAAGAAATGAGTGAGGAAAGACGTGATCGCTTCTTAAAGATCCCCAATAGCCGCATCCGAGAACTCAATGATAAGTTAGCAGTGATCGCCAAAGCCGAAGAGGTGATCTATCTCGATCTTTACCCCCTCTTCAGCAATGAAGAAGGTGAGCTAAAAACCGAGCTAAGTAGTGATGGCTTGCACCTGAGTCCCGAAGGCTATCAAGTTTGGCACTACGCCCTGCAAGTTCTCAGCCAACTGCAACTGAACACGCCAACTGATACTGATAAGTAGGTCGCTGTACATCGCGATCGAGATGAACCTACACTGAGGGTGTTGTCTTGCTCAACTAGCTGTCAGTTCTACCTTTTTGAGGAAATGCCAAGGCTGACACAGTGGGGGCAAAGTCGGCGGAGTTGCTGACAAACTCAACTACAGACAAGCGATCGCGCTACAACTGAAGGAAAATATGGATACAAAAGCATTCAAACGTTCGCTTCATAGCTCCGAAAACTACCACCGCAAAGGGTTTGGTCGTGAAGCTGAAGTGGCTACCCAACTACAATCGGAATACCAAAGCCACCTGATTCAAGAAATTCGAGACAATAACTATCGTCTGAAACGCGGACTAGTAAGTATCCGTCTGGCTGAAGCCTTTGGCTTTTGCTGGGGTGTCGAGCGTGCCGTGGCAATGGCGTATGAAACGAGACAACAGTTTCCCACAGAGCAAATCTGGATTACCAACGAAATCATCCACAACCCTTCAGTAAACCAGCGCCTCCGGGACATGAAAGTCGGCTTTATTGCCGTTGAGGAGGATAGCAAAGACTTTTCTGTTGTCGGTACAGGGGATGTGGTGATTTTGCCCGCCTTTGGAGCTAGCGTGCAGGAAATGCAACTGCTCAACGATAAGGGCTGCAAGATTGTCGATACCACTTGTCCCTGGGTGTCGAAAGTTTGGAATACCGTTGAGAAGCACAAGAAAAGATCCTATACCTCGATCATTCACGGTAAGTACAACCACGAAGAAACGATCGCCACTAGTTCTTTTGCTGACAAATATCTAGTATTGCTGAACTTAAAAGAAGCGGAATACGTAGCTGAGTATATTCTCAACGGCGGCGATCGTGCTGAATTTCTCACTAAGTTTAGCCGCGCCGTATCTCCTGGATTCGATCCTGACAAGGATTTGCAGCAAATTGGCATCGCCAACCAAACCACCATGCTCAAGAGCGAAACCGAGCAAATCGGGAAGTTGTTTGAGCGGACGATGATGAAAAAGTATGGCCCTAGCGAACTAAACAATCACTTCCAAAGCTTCAACACCATCTGCGACGCTACCCAAGAGCGGCAAGATGCCATGTTTGAACTGGTGGACGAAAAGCTGGATTTAATGCTGGTTATTGGGGGATTTAACTCGTCCAACACGACTCACCTGCAAGAAATCGCCATTGAGCGCCAGATTCCTTCCTACCACATTGACAGTGCTGAGCGAATCGGCCCTGGCAATCGGGTAGAGCATAAACCCCTACATCGCGATTTGGAAGTAACAGAAAACTGGCTTCCTGAAGGGGAGATTGTTGTCGGTGTTACTTCCGGAGCCTCAACCCCTGATAAGGTTGTGGAAGATGCGATCGCCAGAATTTTTGAGCTAAAAGCTGCAACCGTCACGGTCTAATGGGCAGGAAGATTGCAAAATAGTGCGATCGCTGGTCTGATTCCTCCTGTCTCCAACGAAAGCGCTAAGTATCAACTAGTTAGCTCTAGATCTGGGTGACTCCCCACAATAAAAAATGAAAGGCAAAGAGCATTTTGCTCTAGGCTTTGTTCTAAATATCTATCCCAGGAGAGCAGATTGTTATACTGCGACTGGGAGATACTATTTTAATGGAAGTTAGTTTTAGCCCATGCAGCCTACCGACTCTAGCAAGTTCACCGATCAAGCTTGGGACTCAATTGTTAAGTCTCAAGATGTTGCCCGCCGCTTCAAAAATCAGCAGCTAGAAGTCGAGCACATAGTAATCGCCCTGCTGGAACAAGACAAAGGATTAGCTGCTCAGATTCTTAGTCGAGTTGCTGTTGATATTCCGGCTTTCAAGCAACATTTAGAAGCATTTATCAATCGTCAGCCAAAAGTTGCCACCCTTGACCAACTGTACCTAGGGCGTGGCTTGGATGTGATGCTAGATAACGCGGAGGCAGCTAGAGCCGCTTGGCAGGATGACTTTATCGCGGTCGATCACTTGCTGCTGGGTTTAGCCTCCGACGAGCGCGTAGGACGGCGCTTGTTCAAAACCTTTAACCTGGATGTTCAAAAGCTAGAGGGAGCAATTAAAGCGATCCGTGGCTCTCAAAAAGTCACCGATCAAGGTTCTGAGTCCCGTTTTGACGCCCTAGAGAAGTACGGACGAGACTTAACAGAACAAGCAAAAGCGGGAAAACTTGACCCTGTGATTGGGCGGGATGAAGAAATCCGCCGCGTGGTGCAGGTGCTTTCCCGCCGCTCAAAAAATAACCCCGTGCTAATTGGGGAACCTGGGGTAGGAAAAACGGCGATCGCAGAGGGACTCGCCCAACGTATTATTAGTGGCGACGTTCCCGAATCTTTGAAAAACCGCCAGTTAATCTCTCTAGACATGGGCAGCTTGATTGCAGGTGCCAAGTATCGAGGGGAATTTGAAGACCGACTACGCTCCGTGTTGCGGGAAGTTACCCAATCAGGAGGTAACATTGTCCTGTTTATTGACGAACTACACACTGTCGTTGGTGCGGGAGCGACCCAAGGGGCAATGGATGCCGGGAACTTGCTCAAACCGATGCTGGCGCGGGGAGAATTACGCTGTATTGGTGCAACCACTCTAGATGAATACCGCAAGCACATCGAAAAAGATGCGGCGCTAGAACGTCGCTTTCAACAAGTTTTTGTTAAACAGCCGGGAGTCGAAGATACAATTTCGATTTTGCGAGGGCTAAAGGAACGCTACGAAGTTCACCACAATGTCACCATTACCGACTCCGCTTTAGTTGCCGCAGCGACGCTATCTGACCGCTACATTACTGAGCGCTTTTTACCCGACAAGGCGATTGACTTAGTGGATGAAGCTGCTGCCAAGCTAAAAATGGAGATTACCTCCAAGCCTGTAGAGTTAGAGTCGATTGAGCGGCGGTTGATGCAGCTCAAAATGGAAAAGCTCTCTCTTGATGCCGAAAATCAACAAAATGGTCTGCCCGGGGTTAGCAGTGCTTATCGCTCCTCCAAAGAACGCCTAGAGCGGATTGAGCAAGAAATCGCCAGTTTGGAAGAAAAACACTTTGCCCTTGAGGGACAGTGGGAAGGGGAGAAACAACTGCGCGAAGATATCAATAACCTGAAGAAAGAAGAAGACCAGATCAAGCTCCAAATTGATCAGGCAGAACGCGCCTACGACCTCAATAAGGCCGCGCAACTGAAGTACGGACGGTTGGAAAACTTACAACGCGATCGCGAAACCAAAGAGAGCATCCTCCTGGATATGCAGTCCCAAGGACGCGCTTTATCTCGCGAACAAGTTACCGAAGCCGATATTGCAGAAATCGTCGCCAACTGGACAGGTATTCCGATGAACCGCTTGATGGAGTCGGAGCGCCAAAAGCTGTTGCAACTAGAATCCCATCTACACAAACGCGTGATTGGACAAGAGGAAGCTATTTCCTCTGTAGCGGCGGCGATTCGTCGCGCCAGAGCAGGGATGAAAGACCCCGGACGCCCGATCGGTTCCTTCTTGTTTATGGGACCAACCGGAGTGGGTAAAACCGAACTCGCTAGGGCACTGGCCCAGTTCCTCTTTGACAGCAGTGACGCCCTAGTGCGGATTGATATGTCGGAGTACATGGAGAAACACGCTGTCTCGCGACTCGTTGGTGCGCCTCCAGGATATGTTGGCTACGAAGAGGGAGGGCAGCTTTCCGAAGCGATTCGCAGGCGTCCTTACTCCGTTGTCCTCCTTGATGAAGTGGAAAAAGCCCACCCGGATGTTTTCAACATCTTGCTACAAGTGCTGGATGATGGACGTATCACCGACTCCCAAGGAAGAACGGTAGATTTTCGCAATACGATTATCGTCATGACCAGTAACATCGGCAGTGAGCATATCCTCAATGTTTCCGGGGATGACTCAATGTACGAAGAAATGCAGAAACGGGTACTGGATGCTTTGCGATCGCACTTTCGCCCCGAATTCCTCAACCGCGTTGACGACATTATCATCTTCCACACCCTCAGCCGCAACGAACTGCGCTCCATCGTGAAGATTCAAATGCAACGCATTGAGCGCCTACTTCGCGATCAAAAAATCAAAATTGAACTCTCCCCTGCCTCCTTGACTTACATTGCCAACGTCGGCTACGACCCCGTCTATGGCGCTCGTCCTCTAAAACGAGCCATCCAGCGGGAATTGGAAAACCCCATTGCTACAAAGCTACTGGAAAACACCTTCACTGAAGGCGACACAATTTTGGTGGACTGCGTTAAAAACATCCTCAAATTCCGCAAAAAAGCGGTGGAGAAAGTAGTTCCTCCAGAAGTTGTAGTTGATAATTCTGTTGACGATTTGGCAACGATCAGTCAGATTGATAGTGATACAGAATCCAACACAATTACCATCGTCCCCAACGCCGAAAGCTGAGGGTAAATATTTAGTACTAAATGGAAGAGGTGATTTCTTCTGTAGGGGCGTAAAGTTTTCATCTGGTCAATTTAAGACCTAGCGAAGGAAATTCGCAGTCAGACAAACGAAGTCCGCTTGCCTAGGACTAACCGAAAAATCAAAGGCTTTGAAACCTGTGTAAGCAGGTTTACTTTGTGTAGCTGTGGTTTGAACCGCCAATCCATCTTGAGCTTGTATGAACTCTAATCCCTTAATCTCGGTGGCAGTCTGTACCTATAACCGAGCCGACCGCTTAATTTTCACCCTTGAGGGGCTTTGCTGCCAGTCGTTGCCAATTGAACAGTTTGAAGTTTTAGTTGTGGATAACGCTTCCACAGATAATACTCAGGAAATCTGCAAAACCTTCGCCACCAAGCTACCCAATTTTCATTACATCTACGAACCAGTTCAAGGACTATCGAAAGCAAGAAATACCGCTCTCCATCAGGCGAGAGGGGAATACCTCGCTTACTTGGATGATGATGCTATCCCTTGCGAGAACTGGTTAGAAACAATCTTGCAGACTTTTCAAACCGTTGAGCCAAAACCTGTTTGTGTTGGTGGACTAATTTCCCCCCTCTGGGAAATTCCCAAACCAGATTGGGTGCATGAATATATAGAACCGCTTTTTAGTATTCTCGACTATGGCAGTCAGCCCTGCTGGTTTAGTTACCCGAAGTTTCCCTACGGGGCGAATATGACTTATCGACGTGAGGCTCTTTGCCAACTAGGAGGCTTCAGCGAACAACTAGGTCGTCAGGGAAAAAACTTGCTTTCTGAAGAAGAACGCCTGCTCAATCGTTTACTAGAAAAACAGGGAGAGCGATTTTACTACAATCCCCAAGCCTCAGTTCAGCACTGGATTCCCAAGGAACGTATCAACCCTGTTTGGATAATCCGCCGCAGTTATTGGCAAGGAAGATCGGAAGCCTTAGTTGACCAAATACTAGGAAAATCTTTTACTCAACAACGCTGGAATAGCATTTGGACAGTGATGAACTGGATGAACCTCAGAAGGCTGGTTGCTCAAGTTTTACCCGATCCCAAAATTCGCATCAAAACGCGAGTCTGGCTGGCGTGGAGTTGGGGATACTTTTCTCAAGCTTGGTTTCAGTAAATTTCCTCAAGCATCGGTACTTCAGGTAGCTTAAACTGTGACACAGTGCTACAAACGCTCCGTTTACTCCTTTCCTGTGGGGAAATTTAGAGCCTGATATGACAGATCTTTCAACCCCAACCAAGATTAAAGAACTGCTGCATCAAGCTTGTGGGAACTTAGAATCCTTTGAGCAATGTGCGTTGTTAGATTATCCCGACTATCTCAATATTGGCGATCATCTAATCTGGCTAGGCACGGTTTTCTATTTAACAGATGTTTTAAAAACAAAAATTAACTACACGGCAAGTATCAAGGATTTTTCCGGAGAGTTAATGGAGCAAAAGGTCGGAAAATCTCCTATCTTCCTAAATGGTGGTGGGAACTTGGGGGATCTTTGGCTCCCTTATCAGCAGTTTCGCGAATATATTATTTCTCATTATCAAGACCGCCCCGTTATCATATTGCCTCAAACAATTTATTTTGAGAACAAAGAAAATTTAATAAACACTGCCAAGATTTTTAACTCACATCCAAACCTAATTTTATTTGTCAGAGACAATTACAGCTATGACATTGCTCACAAATTTTTCCATAACTGCCGGATAATTAAAGCGCCTGACATGGCTTTTCAAATGGTAAATATGCCAGAGCTGGGTTTGCCTGTAGAACAAAATAAAACTATCTTGTATCACTGTAGGCAAGACCGTGAGTTTAATCAGCGCTTTTCTCCAGAGTTGGTAAACCTTCCAAATCTTGTAGTAGAAGATTGGATTTCCTACCAGTGGATTACTCGTGAAATGCTGACCAGTTCTTCAGCTTTGTACTGGAAACTACCAGGAATGGTCAAGCTAGTTCGGGAAGGGTGGCAGCAAAGACTATCGCGCCCCTTAGAGTGGTTATCTCGGAATCAATGGCAAAGTTTGATAGAGCATAAAAACAAATTTGACGCTATTTATAAGCCAGAGAGACAGCTAGAATCATGGAGTTTATTGCATAGTGGAATTTACCAGTTTAAGCGTCATCAATTAGTAATAACTAACCGATTGCATGGTCATATTCTCTGCCTGCTATTAGAGATTCCCCATGTTTTCTTAAGTAACTCTTACCACAAAAATGATTCTTTTTATGAAACATGGACTAGTCAAATTCCCTTTTGTCGATTTATTAAGGATGCTTCTCAGATAAATGAAGCGGTTAAAGAACTCAGAGAAAAGTTTATAAATTAGTAATTGATGTTGATTTTATGGCAAATTTTGTTGTAGTTGTAGATCCTGATCTAGATAGGCGCTCGCGTTTCGTTCAAACTATCAAACCTTTACTTCCTCCAGTAGAAGGCTTAGTCACCAATATGAGCGCGGTTGGAGACTTTCACTGCGTTTGGGCAGCGAATCCTAATGCTCCCATTAGCAAGATAGGTGATGATGATGGCGCAGCGGTAATTTGGGGAGAAGCAATCGTTCAAGGTGAATCGACTCGTATGGATGCCTTTAATTTAAGGCGACAGTGGAAAGAATCACCCAAAGAGAGCTTACCTTTTTTCGATGGTTTTCATGCGATCGCGCTTTTTCATCCTCATTTTGGACTAGCTGTAAGTGCAGACATTCTGGGACTCTTTCCCATCTACTACTACACCCACAAAAACGTTGCCTTAGTCGCTTCTAGCCCCGAACTTTTTCGCTACCACCCACTCTTTAAACCAGAGTTTAACCCCGCTGGCTTAGTCGGAATTCTTCTGACAAATGGATTGGTTGATGGACAAACTTTATGGAAGGGAGTTAAACGGCTAGATGCTGGACATTCCCTCCATTGGCAATCGTCGCAAGCTCCCAAAGAATACAAACAATACGAAATACCAGGAAATAGCGAAAATGACTCCTACAGCAATCTTTCATTCTTAGAGCATCTAGATATCCTCGATCAAACTCTTGACGAAACCCTCAAGCGTCACGTCTTAGATTCGGAGAAATACGCTCTCATGTTATCTGGAGGGCTTGATTCCCGGATGCTAGCTGGTTTCCTTCACCGCCAAGGCAAAAAGCCTATCGCTTTAACCTTTGGAAACAAAAGTGATATAGAAATGCAGTGTGCCATTCCAGTTGCTCGCGCCCTTAGCTTAAAACATGTTACTGCTAACACTGGATTAGGTAACTACCCTTTCTATGTTGACCTAATCGCTAAGTGGGAACATCTTGCTAGTGGCTGTAACGGTATTCGGCGTAGTGGAATGTACTCTGAGTTGAACAACGTAGCAAATAGAGCTATTGCAGGTTATTCACTCGGCCCGATATTAGGAGTTAAATTAGCCTACCCGCAATCAAAACAAGCTCCATCATTTACAGATTTCTTTAGTAGTGGTATCAACCGTTGGGGCTTATCGCCACAGTTGCTAGATAAACTACTGAACAAAAAAGTATTTGGCAACTTAGTACCAGAGACTCTAAATCGCCTTCAATGCATTTATGACCAATACTCTGATGAAAATTTTAGGCGGGCGTGGTGGTTTGATATTTATCATCGCCAAAGGTTTCATATCGGTTCTTCTGGGTGGAAGCTCTGTTTTGGGGTTTGGCCAACGCTACCACATCTAGATTGGCAGCTTTTAAAAACTACTGCTGTTTTACCTCCTAAGAGCGTTGGTAATCGACGCGGTCAAAATGAACTGCTGTGTTCTCGATTTCCAAAGCTAGCTGCACTACCTCTGGATCGTAATGATTTCAATGTTGAGCCACTTCTACCGAGCCGTACCCGACAGCGAATAAATTATTTGTTTCGCTTGCAGCGAAAATGGAGACGCTGGCAGCATAAATTAGGATATGAGCGACGCTACTACTACCGAGTGTATGACATCAATAACGCCGGGTGGTCAAGTGTGCGGCATCACGTAGAACCTTATAAAGAAGTGGTACAGCATCTTTTTCATCAATCAGCATTGGAGGCATTACTTCCACCACCTGATTGTCAAATGATGTTGAATGATGACTTGATTGCTGGTGCTTCTGGGCGCAAAGCTTTGTTAGGATTCTTGCTCTGGTCAAAAAATCACCTGTAATGCTACAAACTCATATCTGGCAAGAAGCATCTGTTGAAGCTAATGGCTCAGTTACGGTTAGTGCCAAGATTGAGCTTCCTAAAAAATCTCTTCGTTTGTGGTACAGCATCCCCGTTGAGTTTAGTACTCTACTTACCGATAGCTGTGACCCATTTTTAGTGGCGATGATGTTGCCAGCAATGCGGCATTCAGCACCATTGATCGTTCATGGCAAAGTTTCGCCCTCACTCCTGCAAAATTTAGTGGAGTTTCAAGCTGCTTGGGCTTGCTGGCGCCCTAATGAGTATTACCCCATTGAAATCTCTGCCGAAGTAGAGGAAGAAATACCTATTATTGCCTCAGAAGTAGCAGTTGCTGCTTTCTCCGGGGGAGTCGATAGCTGCTTTACCGCATTTCGCCACCGTGAGAATCGCTGTGGCAGACAAGCACGCAACTTACAAGCCGGATTAATGGTTCATGGGTTTGATATTCCCTTAGAAGAATCTTTGGTATTTGATAGAGCCGCTGAAAAGTCAAGATTAATCTTGGACAGCTTAGGAATGAAGTTAATTCCGATAGCAACCAATTATCGACAGGTGCTGCCAAGCATCAATTGGCTAGATGCCTATGGACCCGCGATCGCTTCTAGTTTAATGTTGCTTTCAAGAAGCTATAACGTTGGTTTAATCGGTAGCGCCTTCTCTTACCACAATCTGCTGTTGCCTCGTGGCTCTAACCCAGTTACCGATCCGTTCCTATCCAGCAAAGCTTTTCAAATTATTCATGATGGTGCCGGCTTTGATCGTTTAGGGAAAATCAAGGAAATTGGTCACTGGCAAGAAGCGACTCAACATTTGAGAGTGTGCTGGCAAGGCGCTCAAAAAGACCGTAATTGTGGGCGATGCGAGAAGTGTATTCGGACAATTCTAGGTTTTCGCGCCCTAGGCTTGAGTAAGCCTGCTTGCTTTGATCAAGATGTAACAGACGAGCAAATTATAGGGATCAAGGGATTAACTGCAATTCAGCTTTATGAAATGGAGTTAATTTTACAAGCAGTGAAAGGCTCTGTGACAGATTCCTGGGTTAATGCCTTGGAAAAGTGCATTACTCGTAACCGTCGCCAAATGGTACGGGAACAGAACTGGACAACCCTAAAACAGAGCTTACCCCCGACTCTACTAAAGCAGTGGCGATCGCTACAGTTGCGCCTGTCTTCTCAATCCCGCTATAAGGATTAACTCACTTCATAAAGTAGGGAGATCCGAATCCCTCTGAGGGGGTAATCCGAGAAGCAAAGTTCGGCAAAATCGCGCAAAATCAGTCTTAAAGTCCTTCTAATAATTGAGCCATACTTATGACAATCCTGGAACAGGGCAACATTACTATCCATACTGAGAACATCTTTCCCATCATCAAGAAGTCTCTCTACACCGATCATGAGATCTTCTTGCGGGAACTGATTTCTAACGCCGTGGATGCCATCCAGAAACTAAAGATGGTATCTTTTGCAGGCGAAGTTGACGGTGAGCTGGAGGAGCCGGAAATTGTCATTAACATTGATAAAGACAAAAAGACTCTCTCCATCTCTGACAACGGTATCGGCATGACCGCCGATGAGGTGAAACAATACATCAATCAAGTCGCCTTCTCCAGCGCTGAGGAATTCGTTCAGAAATATCAAAAAGACGCTGACCAGCAGATCATTGGTCACTTCGGTCTAGGCTTCTACTCCTCCTTTATGGTGGCGAGTCAGGTAGAAATCGATACCCTTTCCTATAAACAAGGAGCCACCGCCGTTCACTGGTCTTGTGACGGTTCGCCAGCCTTTCAACTTGAAGAGTCAAGCCTTAGCCAGCGCGGAACGACAGTAACTCTCACTCTCCAAGACGAAGAGATTGAGTATCTAGAACCGATTCGGATTCGACAGTTGGTGAAAACCTACTGCGATTTCATGCCAGTACCCATCAAGCTTGAGGGTGAAGTCCTTAACCAGCCCAAAGCTCTATGGAAAGAATCGCCCCAAAATCTGACTAAAGAAGACTACCTAGAGTTCTATAACTACCTGCACCCCTTCCAGGAAGAACCGCTTCTGTGGGTGCATCTGAACACCGACTATCCCTTCCTACTCAATGGCATCCTCTATTTCCCTAAGCTGAAGCCGGATGTGGATGTGACTAGGGGACAAATCAAGTTGTTCTGCAACCAGGTATTTGTCAGCGACCACTGTGAAGAAGTTATTCCCAGCTTCCTGATGCCACTACGGGGTGTTGTTGATAGTCCTGATATTCCGCTTAATGTCTCCCGTTCTGCCTTAACGAATGACCGCACAGTCAGGCGAATTTCTGACTATATTGCTCGGAAAGTAGGCGATCGCCTCAAAGAACTCTACAACGAAAATCGCCAAGAATACATTCGCTGCTGGCAAGACGTCGGCACCTTCGTCAAGTTTGGCTCCCTCAACGACGAAAAATTCAAAAAACAAATTGAAGATATCGTCATCTTCCGCAGTACTTATGAAGGAGAAAAACACGATAGCCAGAACACCCCCCCCGTAGCCACTCCAGAAACAGCTCCAGAAGTTGAAGTGCAATCCCAAGAAGGCGATGTCTGGCAAGATGTCACCTCAGCTACTCCCTCTGAACCTACCGTTACTCAGCAGGGAGAGACTTATACCACTCTCAAAGAGTACCTAGAACGCAACAAAGAGCATTATGAAAACCGCGTCTTCTATTGCACCGACCCGGTAGCCCAAGCGACCTATGTACAACTGCACAAGAATCAAGGTTTGGAAGTCCTGTTTATGGACTCCTTTATTGATACTCACTTCATCAGCTTCCTAGAGCGGGAATATTCTGATGTCAAGTTCTCTCGCGTAGACTCTGACTTAGATCAAACTCTGATTGACCAGGATCAGGCGGGAGAAATTGTTGACCCCACAACTAACAAAACCCGCAGCGAAGTAATTAAAGAGCTGTTTGAGACATCTCTTAATAAGCCAAAAGTTGACATTCGTACTCAGGCGCTCAAATCAGATGACCCCCAAGGAACTCCACCCGCAATGGTACTTTTACCAGAAGCCTTGCGACGACTACGGGATATGACGGCGCTCATGCAGCAACAAGCGGCACAGTTTCCCGAAGAACATGTCTTGGTTGTCAATACAGCGCACCCACTGATTGAGAACTTAGCCAAGCTGAGCCAAAGCAGTATTGTGCAGGGGGCAGGTCAGTCGCCTTCTGGTGAACTAGCTAACTTAATTTGTCAGCACGTTTATGATCTAGCACTGATGGCACAAAAAGGCTTTGATGCTGAGGGAATGAAGACGTTTGTGGAGCGGTCAAATCAGGTACTCACTCGCCTGACAGAGCGTTAGATAACGCCCACGCAGACAGGCTTAGTTTTATATAGCCCAAGGCTTCTAGCTTTTGGGCTTATCGTGTGACTCCTGATTTCGTAAAGGCACAAAGGGTTATGAGGCAGTAGAGCTTGCCAAGGAATTCAAAGGCTCTTGATATGATGGAGAATGGACTAAAATCTGGAGGAATCTCATGTCCCGTAAATGCGAACTAACAGGCAAAAGGGCAAACAATGCCTACGCTGTTTCCCACTCCCACCGACGCACGAAGAAGCTACAAGAAGCTAACTTGCAGTCTAAAAGAGTTTGGTGGACGGAAGGCAACCGTTGGGTGAAGCTCAAACTTTCTACTAAAGCAATCAAGACTTTAGAAAAGAAAGGTTTGCAAGCCATGGCAAACGAAGCGGGACTTAATCTAAATAAGTACTAAATTACCGAAGCAGGAGGAGAAAGCTGGTGCTGTTTTGGTAGATGAGCTGTGTCATCAAAAACTGCACCTAGCTTGCAAAGAAAGGCTTCCTCCTCTCTCCTACACTTAGGCGATCGCGTCAGTTGTTATCCAGCGATCGCTCCCCCAGCCCCCTTAGCAATCTACGATGTACAAACATCTTTGTACAGAACCGAAATCCTTAGAGATTCCCCCTCGCATCGCCCTTTTCAAGGGAGACTTTGACTCCGATTCCCCCCTTGCCAAGGGGGGCTAGGGGGGTAAAAAGGATAATTAGCAGGAACACCCCTACCGGAAAATCGTGACTTTCCAGTCTCATTTTGCCGCTTGATGTCTGGTATTGCTCAAAATACCTGCTCATGGCGGTTTTTTTTAATATTTTGCAAAAGCTTGATATTTTTTTTAGTCTAGCTGGGTAGTATAAAAGCAGTTAGTGGCATTACCAGCTTAATGCTGAGTTTTGCTAAAGACTGCCTATCCAAGGACTTAACCTACGCCTTTAGGCAGATGGCGAATAAAATAACTTCTATAATGAATCCCGCTGAATCTGCCATTCTCCGGAACATCACGGAAAACTTTAATGATTTAGCAACAGGATTAACAAAGCTATTTGTATCTTCCCGGTTGACGACAAGATTTGCAGTTGTTACGACAGAGTAGAAGCTGCTGGATTTAATGGAACTCTATTAAATCTTTATAAAATAGTCATCGGGTATTACTCAAAAATCTTTAATCGCCTCTACAGACCGTTACTGCATCGCGTTTTAACTCCATCTCCAAAGTATCTACATGTCTGACAGGAAACCTGCCATGTCACGCCGCAAAAAACCAGTCAACACGCTTCAGAAAATATTTCAGCACCTTTTGAGGTTAAGTAGAATCCTGACCAAAGGGTTGATGAACTGGCTGTTGCGAAGCTTAATGCTTCTGGGACGACGTCGCTCTTCAAATCTTGGTAGAGCCGGCTTTGTGCTGCCAACGGTGATCATGGTGATGCTGGTAGTCATTTTGCTGACTACAGCAATCATGATTCGTTCGTTTGACCGCTCGAAGAATGCCAGCAACTACCGGGTAAATGAGGCGGTTTTGAATGCCACCCAGCCCGCCTTAGACCGTGCTAAGGCGAAGATAAATCGTCTGTTTTCTGTAGATGAGACTAATAGACAAGGCAATACTCCCCCAGAATTCAACATTGCGGACATCCTTGAAGAGGAAGTTGGGTCGGAGGGTACCTATACCTTTGGAGATGAGATTCAGCTACAACTGGAAGCTGACTTTGATGGAACAGCGGGTATAAACACTAACGAAGAAACGCTGAAATCAGCTTGGAAGTTTCCGGTTGATACTGATAACAACGGTCGGTTTGATAGTTACACACTCTATGGAATTTATTTCCGTTACCCCGAAGGCAGGAAGAAAGGGCCATTAGAAGCTAGGGCGCTACCAATGTCTGGGGGGGCAACAGGGTGTTCTGTCGGGGCTGGCAACATAGCCGGTTGGTTTAGTACGGGTGGTAAGTCGAAGAAAGCATTTTTTACTTATGTTGCCACTGTGCCGATTACGGAAGAAGTTACCACCGCTGTCGTTACAGATTCAGGGAGAAGTATTCCACCGACTCAATTTGAAACTTATAGAGGTAATCGAGGCTTTTCTGCCTTGGAGCTACAACAAGACCAGGCAAGAATAGCGCTGGATAACAACGCTATCTGGTTTGATGATGATATTCAAGTTAGTAACGCTCCGACCTTTCGTGTCAATGGTCGAATCCACACCAACGGCAACTTGATGTTGCGGTCTGCTAATCCCCTAGAGCTGCATCAAGTCAGTAGCGCCTACTCCTGCTACTACGACCCAGACAACGCCAAGATTGTTGTTGCTGGTAACGTAGCGACTGGAGATATAAGAAATACCGATGCGGTGGCCAATGACAATGTCAAAGCTTATTTGTACAGAGGACAAGGTGTAACACCGGGCACCTCTAGCATCAATGACAAAAATAAGACGACTACAGCATTAGGCGGCGCAACCGTCGCCTACAACAAGACGGCTTATGATCAGCGCATTGGTGTAATGGTGAGGGGCGCTCTTAATCTATATGGTGGCGCTGACCCGGCAGTAGCAACCGTCACGGAAGTTAATGCCGTAGGCAGATATCCACAAGACCTCAAAGACTTTTTTAAAAGGAGGTTTGACGCTTCCGGAGAGCAAAACCTAGAGAATGTACTAGAGTCTTACTTTAAGCAACGGACTCGTCGAGTTCCCTATGCGGAAGTTCCTCTTAATGGAATAGCTACTGCAGTAAAACCGGCAACTACGGCAAAAACAGACGATCCGGCTTCTGGCGATTTTGTCTTTGGGAGTGCGGGTGAGATTAAACCGCCTCCAGAGTGGATGTTGATTGCAGATCCAGGTACTGGTGCTGTCGGAAACTACACTAATTTGGCGCTGAGGATTAATGCAACTGACGCCCAACCAATGGATTTGGAGGCAGTTGATCCAGATAAGGTAGCGGAAAGAAAGGAATCACTCATTGGCGATCGCATTTTAGTAGGTAACAACCTACCCTATCGCTGGTATAACGGTTCGACATTCCAAGAGCCAGGAATAAAACAGGATGTATTTAGTGACGGCTCGACAACTGCTGTCGCGTGGAATAAGGCGGATGGCACTGCTGACACAGGTAACCAGCGCAAACGCCCTAGTCGTGTGCAAATCTTGGATGACTTGGGTGATACCAGCCGGAATGGCTTCTGGGAACGAGCGGCTGCCAAAAACAGCCCTGCGTTTGACCAAGAACAACTGTCTGGTGGGTTGCGAGTGGTAACAGGTGCCGGAATTTACATTGATGGTTTAGATCAAGGAACAACTGGAACAGGAATACGCGGAACAAATTCCTTCTTGCCTGCTCCTCCAACTGTGGCAGCGTTAACAGCCGACGGCATAACTGGCTTACCAACAGGGGTAACTGATGCAAATGTGGTGTGGCCCGACACCATGCCGATGTATAAAGATGATGGCGACAACATTGTTAACGCCACAGACTTAAAAGGCGACCTGCAAATGCGGGCAACTGTCGTTTATCACTACGCCGCTAATAAAGGTAAAGACCAAACACCTATTGCTTGCATTAACAGTTACTATGACCCCACCACTGAAGCTACAGCCGGGGCATTTAATAACGGCAAAAATTACCCCATTCCAGCAAGAGACTACACCAATGCTAGGCTCGTAGCACAATCTAAGATGGTTTTCCCAGATGGACGCTGGGCAAATAAACCTTTGTATGATGCTCTAAACAGGGCTGTTGCTGATCGCACCCTTGCAGACAATGCAGCGGTTGATTCTGCCCTGTGCGCTCTGAGCATTTTAGATGGTGCAGCTGCTACACCTGTTCCGGCTGGAACTGCTGGTAAGGTAGCGGATGGTGCAATCAAAGAAGCGACTTTTCTAGATGCCAGACAAGTGAAGGCACTTCACAAGCCGAAGGAGGATGCTACCGGAAATCCTATTGCTGATGCTACGACACTCGCAAATGCTAGAACTCCGGAGCAACTGAGAATAGCTAAACTAGGAGCATTGACAACCGACTATGACTTGCCAATTGAACAGCGCCAACCTCTAGAAATACGGGTTACTGAGATCGATCTAAACTCACTCAGGACAACAACAATTGGTTTAGGAGAATACTTATTACCCAACAGCGGCATTATTTACGCTACACGGGATGATGCGCTACCAGATATTAGTGCTGGTGAGGGGAAGTTAGAAGGTGCCACAGACTTCAAACTCGATCCCACTCGTCGCCCTAATGGTATTCGACTAATTAACGGTCGCATTTTAGCCCGTGGCGCTAACAATGCATACAACGCTGATGAAAAGGGCTTGATTCTCGCCTCAGACTTGCCAGTCTATATCAAGGGAGAATTCAACCTCCACCAAGAGTTCGGAACTACTACTAGGTTAGAAGAGTTCAAGGCTTCAGATGCATTAGCAGCTAATTACAACAACTTCTATACCCGTGGTAGTACGGGAGCGAATAACAACCGTAATGACAAGTTTGCTTGCCGTCAAAACCAGCAAGGTTGCAGTGGTAACGGTGACCAGTGGCGTGCTGTAAGGATTCTCTCGGATGCTGTCACCCTGCTATCAGGAGACTTCAAGGATGGTGTTCGCAGTAATGGTAGCTACGACGTAAACAACAATGCTGGGAACTTAGCTGTAGAAAAGCGTCTGAAGAATGGCTTCTGGTGGAATGGGTTTGCTACCAGTAGACCTTACTGGAACACCACCCCCAACAGTGTTCCAGAACCAACAACACAGCTAACTTCCTATCTAGCAAATGGTGTAACACCAATTCAACGTCGGGTAAACTTCCCTGAGTACCGAATGGAAATTTGCCGGAAGCTCCCAGTCTCCGAATGTACTCCCACTGACTGGGATTTGGCAGGAGCAGGTACAACTGCAACACCACCAGCAGCTCTAGCCGATCAAATCTATCCCCGTCGAGTTGCTTTTGATAGAGATCCGGTTTCTAAAAATCTTCTTCCGGTTGGTGGCCCTTACCGACCTTTAGGGGTAGGTTGCCCAACTACTGGATGTATATACGGTGGTACAACAGTAGGTACTAACTATGGCACCCCTAATGACAATGCCCTTTGGTTCTGGACAACAAATTCCACTACCAATCCAGGAGCAATCGGCGATCGCGTTTACACCGCAAACCGACCGCTGTTCTATCTACCTCCTGCGGATTTAAATAACGATGGTACCCCTGACCCTGACGGTCAACCCCTGTTAGTACCAGTACTACAGCTACACTCTCCAAACGGAGCACCTGGTAATAACGGTACGGCTTTTAACGGTTACATCAACGACTCATGGATGCAGCGGGCTACAGAGACAAGATACAATGGCGTCTTCGTCATGGGCGACTCTCCCGCCAGACCAGCTAATGCTTCTTATGAAGCTGAGACTGGAGGCGGACTGGTTAACTTCCCACGTTTCTTAGAAGCCTGGGAGGCAGTAAATGAAGGCGCTCCAGCTGCAGCCAGAATCAATGGTAGCTTTATCCAATTCAAGAAGAGCCTCTTTGCTACTGCACCGTTTGAGGCAGTAGATAGCTTTACTGTAGACAACTCCCTCTTTTTCGACGGTGCAAATCCTGACCATACCAGTGCGAACTTTGGCGGATTAAACGACTACAGATACAGAGGTGGTGGTGCTTCCCGACGAGCACCCTACTACCGCGCACCTGACCGGGCATGGGGTTATGATGTTGGCTTGCTGTCTCAGACTCCTGATTTATTCTCCAAACGATTTGCCTCACCGGATGTCGGTACTCCTAACGAGTACTACCGAGAAGTGGGTCGAGATGACCCCTGGGTTGAAAGCTTGCTGTGTGGAGTGCACGTCAATGACCCGGACGAGCCTGCTGTTGAGGGGCTGTCCTGTTCCTAACCTCGATGATTACAGATAGTGAGGTAGCGTTTTTAAAGTCGTAGCTGGTGACCAAACGATGATGAAGCTCAAACTAAAGCAACTTCCACCCCAACCCAGTCAGTCAGGTTTCACGATTATTGAGTGTTTACTGGCAATTATCATAGTGGGGATTTTGATGACAGGAATTGCGCCTGCTATTGCTCTTTCTGTAGCAACTAGAGTGCAGGCGCGACGGGTAGAAATAGGAACCCAAGCGGCTAAAGCTTATATCAACAGCGTCCGTGGTAACCCAGACGCTGCTGTTAACCCGGACGCTGCGGCGATTACGGAAACAGTTTTCTTAGCGCCTGATGCTCAGAGAATTTTAACTGTAGACCCTCCTGCTGCCAGCACAAACATAGCTGCGCCCGCAGCTACTTTAGCCGCAGCAAGCTTAACCTGTGTCAATCTTGATAACACTGCTGGCTGTAGCACCAACAGTGCTAGAGACTTAGTAATTCAAGCATTTCGCAGTACCACTATCAACCCTCCTAGTTCCGACCCGGCAGTAAATGGAGCTGACAGAGCTAAAGGCTACCTTCTTGGGGTCAGAGTCTATCGAGCAGATGCCTTTGATGGTGGAAGCGCTCTTAACACTAGAGCTACTGTAGGTAGAGCAGGTAGACCATCAGCAACCTTTGCAGGGGGAGGTGGCGATCGTAAATCCCCATTGGTAGAAATGGTGACAGAGATTCCTCCCACTTCCAGTGATACCGCCTATAAGGATTTTTGCGATCGTCTCGGTGGCTGTAAAGCTCCTTCTCCATAAATCAGAAAACTGATAGTCAAACTTCAACAGCTCATTACTTGTAGGCACAGGGAGTAAACCGCAAAATGACCGCTTTAATTAGATTTGTTCTTAACAGTCAGCCAAAGCGAAAACGATCTCAATTAGACGGAAACATTAGCGGCTTTACTCTAATTGAGCTGCTAGTTGGGCTACTTCTAGCATTCCTCGTCATTGGTCCTTTGCTAGGGTTCATGGTTAATATCCTGGATACAGACCGCAAAGAACAAGCCAAGACAACTTCAGAACAGGAAATTCAATCGGCATTAGATTACATTGCTAGAGACTTAGAGCAGGCTGTTTACATTTATGATGCGCCTGGAGTAGCGGCGATAGGAGCTCAACTGCCTCCTACGGTTGCACCTACCACTGTCGATGGAGTCCCAGTTCTCGTATTTTGGAAGCGACAGTTCATACCAAATGCTTTTGACATGGGGGGCAGTACATTTGACGATGCATTTGTTTACTCCCTTGTTGCTTACTACCTGATTAAAGATAGTAGCTGTGTTGCTACCTCAACTTGGTCTTGTGCTGCTCGCATTGGTAGGTTTCAAATTAAAGATAGTGTGAATGCCTCAAATGGTGCGGAAGTGAGAGCTGCCGATCCAGGTTTTAAGCGTTTTGACCTCACCCTAAATAAGCCGACCCTGGCAGAGAAGATGAATCTTTGGACAAAAGGGACTAGTAATTACACTAGCAACGTTGATACTCTGATTGATTTTGTTGACCAAAGCACGACAGGGGGATTTCCTACACCATCTTGCCCAACAGTTACACAGCAAGTACCTAGTTACACAGGCACTGGGGCAGTTGCCGCTCGATTTCAAACAAGTAGCTTCTACGCTTGTGTAGACTCAAGTAAAACAACAGCGCAAGTTTTTCTAAGAGGTAACTCCTTAGCTCGCATCAGACCAAAAACTGCCGTTCCTACTTACAGTGCCAGTAACTCTGCCTATTTCCCTAGTGCCAATGTCACAGTGAAAGGACGTGGTTTACTCGGTGATAACTAATTTCTAGAATTGTTAATCGAACAGCCACTTCCACATCAAAAGTTGGGTAGGTATTATGAAAAACATAGCTTTATTACTAAATTTTATACAAAAGTCTCAAAACAGAAAAATTAAACACACAGAGTCGTTGCCTCAAAGCAATGCCGGGTTTACTCTTATTGAACTCATAGTCGTCGTGGTAATGGTCGGCGTTTTAGCGACAATTGCTGCTCCGAGTTGGTTGACTTTTCTCAACCAACGACGAGCAAGTGCAACTAATGACTTTATTTTTAGACAGTTACAGGAAGCTCAAAATCAAGCCAAAAAAACTAAACTAAGCTACAGCTTCAGTTTTAAGGTAGAAGGTGACACTCCCTTTGTGGCTGTTCATCGTCGGGATAACGCTTCACCTCAGTGGCAGTCCTTGGGTAAGGAGTTAGGAATCAAGCCTGGGCAAGTGATACTTGGTAGCAATATTACTACCAGTACTGATGGTAGTGTTAGCAAAGAAAATAATGCTAGTTCTTCACTGATATATTCCACCTCAGGTAATGCTCCTGTCAGAACAATTACCTTTGATTATTTAGGCAGTTTACCGCCTGAGTCAGATCTCGACGGCAATAATAATGGGACTTCTGAAGGTTTAATTATAGTGACAGCGGTACCTAGAGGAAGTAGTTCTAAAGAAGCAATCCCCTCAACACGGAGATGCGTCAAGGTAAGTACTCTTTTAGGCTCAATTCAAACAGGAAGAAAAATATCAGAATCAGGAGAAGTTCAATGCTTACCATGAATATAAAAAAATAGTTTATAACAGCATTATTTTATAAAAAGACAACCTAAAAGGCTCTGATGTTTTCAACTCAGAGCTTTTTGCTTTTCAGGGTTTTTACTGTTTTTTCTCCAGTTAATGAAAGTAAAACTTGTATAGACTCTCAATGAATTTCAAACTTTTGAATAAATTGAGTTAGCCGAGAAAGTTTTAAATATCAGGGTGGTTCTAAGTGAGACGTTGCTCTTTTATCGGCAAAGGACTGCATTCATCAACAGCTGGATATACGCTCCTGGAACTTATCATTGTAGGAGTGCTGATTGGGATTTTGGGCGCGATCGCTGCTCCGAGTTGGCTGACGTTTTTGAACCTTCAAACCCTCAACACTGGTCAAAATCAAGTCTATCGAGCCATGCAAGCCGCTCAAAGCAACGCCAAGCGAGACAAACTAACTTGGCAAACAAGCTTTCAAGAAGTAACAGTTAATGACAGGGTTGTTGTGCAGTGGGCAGTACATCCGGCTAAACCAGGAACATTTATTCCGTCAGGGGTTAGGTGGAATAATCTTGGAACAAATCTTCGCATCGATAAAAAGAAGAACGATAAAGGTGAATATGAGACAACCCTTGACAGCCCAGGAAACAAAACAATAGAAGGGCCTTGGAGAGTTCAGTTTAACTACCACGGCAATACTAACGGGCAGCTAGGGAGGATTGCGCTACGCACTCCGTACACTGGCAAAATAAAGCGTTGCGTTATTGTCTCTACTCTGATTGGGACAGTACGCACGGCAAAAGAGCGTCCTAAACCAAATAAAGAGGGTAAATATTGCTATTAAATTGAGCAGCGAGGTCAGTCATTAGTTCTGACAATACCCGCAGCGCTGAAGCCAGAGGCTATAGGTAAACAAACCTGCCGACTCAAGCCCTCTGCTTTAGACTACATAGACAGGTTTTGAATACAATAGCCCCAGGATATGCGCCATGGGGCTTAAGTTGAATATCACTGAAACAAACTGGGGCTAGATCCCCGACCTCATTAAGAAGTCAGGGATCTGAGCAACAAGCTTTGCTTAAGTCAGTGCCTTTGGGCTTGAGTTGATCCTCTTTTCACCCGTCCTACAAAGATCATTCCCTATTGCCCAGCTTGCCGCATCGCTGCGGCTGTTTTCTCCCGGTCTAACTTCAACACCAGCACGCCCAAAGGAGGCAAGCACAAATCCAGGGAGTAGGGACGAGTGTGGAACGACCATTCATCCGTCCACTTCCCGCCCAGATTCCCCATATTGCTGCCACCGTACTCGCGGGCGTCGCTGTTGAAGAGTTCGGTGTAGAACCCTGGCTGCGGTACGCCGACGCGGTAATGGCTGTGAGGTTGCGGTGTGAAGTTGCAGACGGTGACGATAAACTCCTCGGAATCTTTAGCGTAACGAATAAACGAGACAACACTATGGCGATTGTCGCTACAGTCAATCCACTCAAAGCCATCTTGACTAAAATCTTGAGTGTGGAGTGCGATTTCTTGTTTATATAGCTGATTCAACTCAGTCATAAACTGCTTGAGTTGTTGATGGGAGGAGTACTGCAACAAGTGCCACTCCAAGTCTCCCCAGACATTCCACTCACTCCACTGACCAAACTCCATGCTCATGAAGAGAGTCTTCTTGCCAGGGTGAGTAAACATGTAGGCAAATAAACAGCGCACATTGGCAAACTTTTGCCACTCATCACCCGGTATCTTTCCTAGAAGATTGCTCTTGCCATGAACTACCTCATCGTGAGACAGCGCCAGCATAAAATTTTCTGTAAACGCATACCAGATGCTAAAGGTGACGTTGTTTTGATGGAACTGGCGGAACCAGGGGTCCATGCTGAAGTAGTCCAGCATGTCGTGCATCCAGCCCATGTTCCACTTCAAGTTGAAGCCTAAGCCGCCGACGTAGGTTGGCCAAGATACCATTGGCCATTCTGTGGACTCTTCCGCAATTGAGAGCACGCCGGGAAAGTAGCTAAAAATGATGTGGTTAGTCTGGCGCAGGAAGTCAGCCGCCTCAATATTTTCTCGACCACCGTATTGATTTGGGAGCCATTCCCCTTCAGGACGGAGGTAATCGAGGTAAAGCATGGAAGCCACTGCGTCTACCCGAATGCCGTCAATGTGATATTTATCAAACCAGAACAGGGCATTGGCTGCAAGGAAGTTCCGGACTTCGTTGCGGTTATAGTTGAAGACTAAGGTGCCCCACTCTTTATGCTCGCCCTTGCGGGGGTCAGCGTGTTCGTAAAGGTGGGTGCCATCAAAAAAGGCTAACCCGTGACCATCTTTAGGGAAGTGACCAGGTACCCAATCCACAATGACACCAATGCCGTTTTCGTGGCACTGGTCTACAAAATACATAAAGTCTTCTGGCGTTCCATAGCGAGACGTGCAGGCATAGTACCCTGTTACCTGATACCCCCAAGACCCATCAAAGGGATGCTCGGCAATTGGTAGCAGCTCAATATGGGTAAATCCTGAGTCTTTAACATAGGGAATTAGCTGTTCTGCCAGTTCCCGGTAAGTGAGGAAACGCGCTCCCGGTTTTAGTTCTGAGACAGTAACGACTGGGGCATCCTCACCGTTAGGCAGTTTGGCGGGTTCAGTAGAAGAGCCATGGAGCCAGGAACCCAGGTGAACTTCATAAACAGAAATTGGCTGCGTCAGGGGTTCGGTATGACGCCGCTGTTCCATCCACTCAGTATCGTTCCACTTGTAAGTATTGAGGTCAGTAACAATCGATGCGGTCTTTGGTCGCACCTCTTGATAAAAACCGTAGGGATCTGACTTTTCGTAGATGTGACCGTCGTAGTTTTTGATCTCATACTTGTAGCGATCGCCAGCGCTCAATCCAGGAATAAATAAATCCCAAATGCCGGTATGACCTTTCCGCATCTGGTGTTTTCGCCCATCCCAGAAATTAAAGTCTCCCATGACGGAGACATTACGGGCATTAGGTGCCCAGAGAGCAAAGTAAACACCTTTGACACCGTTGATTTCTGCCAAGTGAGCGCCGAGTTTTTCGTAAATTCGATGATGGTTCCCTTCACTGAATAAATGCAGGTCAAAGTCAGTCAGTAGGGGAGAGGGAAAAGCGTAGGGGTCGTAGATGACTCGTTCGTGTTCTCCTTCCTGGATGCGTAGCTGATAATTTACAAGTTCAGGTGCTTCAATCATGCACTCAAAAAAATGAGGATGATGCACCGATTGCATAGGATACTCTTTTCGCTCTTCTGGACGAACGACCCAGACCGCATCGGCATTGGGTAGATAGGCTCTTACCACCCAGCTAGTTTTGCCATTCTGCTCAATCAGATGGGAACCCAGGACTTCAAAAGGGTCATGATGTTGGTTCCAAACAATTTTGTCAATTTGGTCAGGGGCAATCGTTGGGGACATTCAGCTATCTACCTCAATGAACATTGGTCAAGAGCGCTTCAATTGTAATATTTATATACATTTTTGCTTTTTTCTACAGAGCTTTATCCAGCCTAGTAGAGCAGCAGGATTCCATAAATATTGCTAATAGTGTATTTCTATCTTGCCAATCCCTCTAACGTTGAAGTGGGTTATCAGCGACGGGGCAAGAAATTTTTAGAATTACTTTAAATGCGATCGCCTGTTGTAAAATCCACTACCGAGCATCACATCACTAGTGGTCTATCGCCACAGTTCTGATCGGTTATACCAGAAAGGGTAGTCGCGTCTAGTAAAGGTTCTCCCTCTTCAAACATCAAGCCTATGTGCTTAAAACGGAGTCACAGTTCTCAGAAAATTACGTAGACGCAACAAAAAGATATTTCGCCGAATGTCAGGACTCAACTGCGGTGGGGTTGAACGCTGTGCCAACTCTGCTTGCAGTTGGGCATATTCAGCCGCTGTCAGAGGCTTGCCATCAATTGGCGATCGCGCCTCCGTAATAATCTCTGTTCGCAGCACCTCTTCTGGCGTCTCTTCTGGTGGCGGTAGTGCTCCTACGGGTGCAGTCACAGCGATCGCTAATCCCCACCCAAAAAGTAATTGTAGGGGAAATTGAGAGTTTTTCATGCACCTAATCGCTCCGTGAATAGCCAAGGATAGGCAGGCTTAACGATATGGAGGAATCCAAGGGCTAGAGGACTCAAAAGCACCATTGCTCTATCCGCCTGCGCTAAAGTAGTCTCCAACTCAATCACCCTAATTTTGAAGAGTGATCGCCCAACCCGTTCATTGCACCCTTTAGCCGTTCTGCCGTCTAAGAACCTGAATCACTAATCAACTGAACATAAGATAAGTTGATCTGCTTTTTCTGTCCCCACCCATAATTAACAGCGTTTAGATCGTCAAAATATTGGAATAACAGAGGTAGGGGCAGCAAATTTTCAAGCTAACCCTCCTCTATCTTGTAGGACATGTAGACTGCTTCTACTTCTAACAGCAGTTTTTCATTTTGTCCTTAGGCATAATGTACGACCCCAGACAGTTGCCTGGGAGTCGTAAGTCTGTAAGGTAGCAATCTACTGTGTTTTATTTGGTGCTATGAAAGCAACGATATAGCCCTACACGATTGTTACGAGCTAGGGGGCACCAGCAGGAGACACAGTCTCTATAGGAGATGGCTCAATCGTTTCATCTTCTGCCGCCTGGTCACAGGCTCCTAAGGTAGTAGCCACGGCAAGTACAAGAGCCAAGCTGAGTAATTTTTTATTCATACACTCCTCTTCAAAGGACGGCTGTAAAGGGAAATTTCGCCAGTCCATTACAATTCTATAGTTTTATCATGGTTGCTTGCTTTTTCCGCTATCCCGCTGGAAAGATTCAACTTCAGTCAGTCCATTCTTCAACTTTTTGGGGAACAAGGATTGAGCGACTAGCTTATGTATGCCTTGCTATCAAAAGCTTGCCCGATCATGGCAGAACCATGAACAACAGATTAATCAATAACTAAATCGCGCCAATTTTTTGTTGTTTCAAATACAATCTTCAATAAAAGCATCCAGTAGATTAATAAAACTTGCTGATTAGGGTGTAGACCTCATGAGCAATCGCAGGCTAGTACAGGCTTCTAGGGTTTGCATGGTGTCATTGCACTTTTCCTAACTTAGACATAGGTGACCTTTCGGAAACGTTAACTTGGTAGCACAGCAACAGTTACTAGTTTTTTAAGAAACCTATTGGCAAGCCTTGAAGCGGTCTCAGGCAATGCGCTGCTACCGGAAACTGAGAAATGTCCCCGAAGAACCTCTCAGGTAACATTACAACCCTCCCGATCCGTCTAGGCATTTAGAGTCGTCAATGTCTTGACTATTATGCCAAAGCCAAACAAAGGGGGAGAAGAAGTATTTTTAACGCTAGAGGCATTGTGTTCCGTGATTATTGACAATGTGCGGCAATTGTTTCCAGCTTGGCGAAAGTATCCCCGGCAGCAAATGCAAATGATCCAGAAGATTGTTGAGCGCATCCGTAATTCATTGGAACTCAACGTTGTTTTACAAACAGTGGTAGATGAAATTGCCCAGTTGTGGCGTTTAGAGTGCTGTAGCTTCCTGTGGTACTTTGAGGACACCCAACAAGTACAAGTTGTCTGCGATCGCCGCTACGGCACCTTAGAGACATCGCTTTTGGGTTATTACTCTTTAGAAAGTTTTGGGAAAGAGGCAAAAGCGATCGCTACTGGGGAAGTAATCCTCAATTCTGGTTCGCTAGCTTCCCAACTACAAATTCCTGAAGTTTTGAGACGACTGTTACCGCAACGCCCATTTCTCGTCACCCAACCCAGGGATCAGCTCCTAGGATTTGATGCTTATCTCCTGATTCCGGTCGCCGGAACTGCGGGTCAGTGGGGGTTTATTGCCTATCTTTCTCAACAGCCCCGTTCCTGGTCAACGGCTGAAGTGAAATTCTTGCAGTCAATTGTGCCGCCTTTGGAAATTGCGATTCATCAAGCCCAACTTTACGAACAAACCCAAAAGCAGGCGCAGCAAGAACGGTTAGTCAATTCCATTACGAGCAAACTGATTGCCAGCTTCGATCTCGAAGAAATTTTAACCGCTGCGATCGCAGAACTCCTAGAAGCATTGCAAATCGATCGCTGTTTAGTCCATCTCGTTGAAGATCGAGACGAACCCCAACCTCCCCAATCAGCCTCTGCTAGCTTTCGACGTAAACATCTCTACGAAGTCTGTCGCGAACCTTTCCCCTCCTGCTTGGAGGATTTTGACACTCATGGCCCTCTAACGCAATGGGTCATTCAGCATCGGCAGTCAGTACAAATTGCTGATATTACGAAAGATGAACGCATCGGTATTGCTAATGCTGAGTACCAACAAGCGCAAATCAAATCCTCTTTCGTGATCCCCGTTCAGGCAAACGGCACTCTCCATGCTCTGCTGTACCTTAACCAATGTTCTCACATTCGCTATTGGTCACCAAACGATCAGCAATTAACCCAAGCTGTCGCTGACCAACTAGCAATTTCTCTGCAACAAGCCCATCTGTATGCCCAAACCCAGCGTCAAGCTGCCCATAGTGCTGCTCAAGCAGAAACCGTGTCCGTCATGCTAGAAGAACTGCGTCATACCCAAGCGCAGTTAATTCAAAGTGAAAAGATGTCGAGTCTGGGTCAGATGGTGGCAGGAGTTGCCCATGAAATCAACAATCCGATTAATTTCATCTACGGCAATATTCCTTACGTTGACAGTTATGTAAGTGACCTAATTTCCTTGGTCAGAGCTTATCAGACAGAGTATTCTAATCCCCCAGCGCAAATCCAACAACTGACAGAAGCCGCAGAGCTAGATTTTTTACTGAGAGACTTACCTCAAATTTTAAAGTCAATGCGATCGGGCGCAGAACGCATTCATGAGGTCGTGCAGTTATTACAAAAGTTTTCGCGGCAGAATGAAGCGGCACTGAAAGTCGTTGACCTCAGCGCCGCCTTGGAGAGTACGCTACTGATGCTGCACCATCAACTCGATGGGGAGATTAACATTGAGCGGCACTACAATCGCCTACCGAAGGTGGAGTGCTATTCCCAACAACTCAACATGGTCTTTTTGAGCCTTCTGACGAATGCAATTGAAGCGTTGCATCGAGGAGGGGGGGATAATAAAACTATTGTGCTGCGTACAGAATGTCTACCCGCTGCTGTGCCAACAGAGTTTAACTGGGTGCAAATTGCGATCGCTGATAATGGATTCGGTATTCAGCCAGAACTGCTGTCTCGCATTTTTGATCCGTTTTTTACCACAAAAGAAACAGGTCAAGGTAGAGGACTAGGGCTAGCGGTAAGTTATCAAAGCATTGTCAGTCAACACGGTGGGCAATTACTTGTGCAGTCAAAACCAGGTCAGGGTACTGAATTTGTGATCAAAATCCCCGTGCAACAAACTGCTCCCGCCCCAAAAGCTGAGGCATTAGTATACGCGCCAACTCCGCCCTGCTCCCTCCCAACTCCCTGCTCATCTAGATAATCTACAGACTAATGCTAGGATGAGTTCGATTTATCACCTTCATTGAAGGGATTTGCTTTAAATTTAACGAGAGCGGATGCTGGCTGAATGTGCGTGTCAAGTCTCAGTCAGTCAGGAGAAAAAACTCCCTCGTTTAGCCGCGAGATTCCAAACCTCGCTGGGGATGATTCGCTCTTTTAGCTGATGAGAGCTTAACATAACCACTAGCAACCAACTCCTAACTGCTTATGTCTGTTGCCCCTCGCTATGCTGTTCCTCCTCAGCAACATCGACCTAGAAATGCTGCTGTTCCCTCCCGCAGGACTCAAAAACGGGAGCATTCGGCGTCCCGCATGAGGAATACGTCTTCTAGAAGTCGTAAGGTGGAGAAGCTGAAGATTGGGCAGCAACAGTTTCCCTGGTGGTGGCGATCGCTTCTATTTTTGCAGCGCGGTTCCTCACTAGCAACTTTTTTTCTCGTCGCCATGACCCTGACCATTTATTCCTGGACAGTGTACAACCAACAACAGTGGATGCGGGAGTTCAAAAAATTGGAGACGTTGCAACGTCAAGAACGTAACTTGACAACCACTAATGAAGTAATGAAAGACCAGTTGGCACAACAAGCGGAAAAACCCGGAACAGGTTTAGTGACCCCCTCCCCAGCTAATACCATCTTTTTGCCCCCCGCCCCCCCGCGCCAAGTCTTTATTGCTCCTCCCCAAAACTCCGAACCAAATCTCATTCCTGAGGCTCCTATGGGGTACTAAATGACCAAAATTAATAGGATTCAATCCCCGTTCTGACTTGGATAAGAGTCACCTTCCAGGACGGCTAAGCATCCTGAATTTAGCCTTAGGTACTACAGGGCATGTAAGAACCTGAATATTAGATCCGAACGCTTTGGGAGATTTAGCCTCTACTATTTTAGGTGTAAACCTATTTCAGTAAGCTAGGTCTAAGAACAAAGAATCCCTTCGCATTTGGGCTGGGGCGTGTCAATCGCGAGTAATCATTAAAGAGTTATGGACTATGAGTTAAGGCAGAAAAAAGCTAACTCACAACTCAAAGCGGGTAAAAGGCAAGTGCCTCTAAAAAGAAAAAAGCTCTCTCAACTGCCCCGCGTGCGATTGCTATTGGTTTGGGGATTGATGATTGCAGGCATCTTTGGGTTAGCACTGAATTTGTACTCGCTACAAGTGTCACAAGCCTCTAGCCTTGAGCAAAAAGCTAGAAACCAGCAGATGGTATACTTACGCCCCTTTGTCCCTCGGCGTCCGATTGTAGACCGAGAGGGCAATATTTTGGCGGTTGACCGTGCTGTCTACACTCTGTATGCTCACCCCAAGCTATTTAAAAAAACAAAGACAGAGATGGCGGCGGCGCTAAGTCCGATTCTCAGTTCCACGCCAGCAGATTTAGAAGCGCAATTCAATAAACGATCTAGTGGAATTCGGATTGCCCATGCCCTAAGCGAAGAGATGGCTGACCAGGTAAGCCGTTTGCAAGCCGATGGTCTGGAGCTAATTCGGCAGTACTCTCGCTTTTACCCCCAGAAGGATTTGGCTGCCGACGTTGTCGGCTATGTTGATATCGATCATCGGGGTCAAGCCGGAGTGGAATACAGCCAGGAAAGTCTACTAGAACGTACTGTACGCACACTCAGGCTTAGTAGAGCGGGGAACGGTCTACTAATGCCCGATCATGTACCTGAAGGATTTCTGCATTTTGATGAGTTACGGCTGCAACTGACAATTGACAGCCGCTTGCAACGAGCAGCCCGCTCGGCGCTCAAAGAAAAAATAGAGCAGTTTAATGCCAAACGTGGCGCTGTCATTGTCATGGATGTGCGGGATGGTTCCTTGTTGGCGTTAGTGGCTGAACCAACCTATGATCCCAACGAGTATTCAAAGTTTGATGTCAGCTTATTCAAAAACTGGGCGCTGACAGACTTGTATGAGCCGGGTTCAACCTTCAAGCCAATTAATGTGGCGATCGCGTTAGAAGCCAATGCCATCGAGCCGAATAGTGTATTCAGTGACCCCGGTCAAATTCAAGTCGCCGATCGACAAATCTTCAACTTTGACAAGCGAGGTCGAGGTTCCATCAGCATTACAGAGATTCTGCAACATTCCAGCAACGTTGGGATGGTAAAAATTATGCAACGGGTGAAGTCTGCTACCTACTACGACTGGCTAGAACGTTTGGGGCTAGGGCACCCTATGGAATCAGACCTGCCTTTTGCCGCAACTTCTCAACTAAAAAGTCAAAAACAATTTTCCTCCTCTCCTGTTGAAGCTGCAACTACGTCTTTCGGTCAGGGTTTTTCCCTCACTCCCATCCAACTTGTACAATTACAGGCAACCTTGGCAAACGGAGGCAAGCTTGTCACCCCTCATGTCGTCAAAGGACTCTTTGATACAAAAGGACAGCTCTACTGGCAGCCAAGCCTTCCTGCTCCCAAACAAGTCTTTTCCCCCACCACTGCTAAGACAGTAGTCGAAATGATGGAAAGTGTTGTCACTGACGGTTCAGGGCAGAATGCCCAAATTGCAGACTATCGAATTGGCGGCAAAACCGGAACGGCCCAAAAAGCTAGTCCCAGAGGTGGTTACTACAGCAATGCTAAAATCACCAGCTTTGTTGGTATCTTACCCATCGAGGCTCCTCGATATGCTGTTGTTGCTGTAGTTGATGAACCCAAAGGGGATGATGCCTTCGGTTCGTCTGTGGCGGCACCGATCGTTAAGTCAGTAATGGAAGCTTTGATTACGATTGAGCGTATTCCTCCCAGCCCACAAGAGGCAGAACCAACGCCGTAAAATTGGTAATCTACTCCTCAAAAAGCGGATTGAACTCAAACTACTCCTTTTTTTCGACCACTAAGGTAAGGTGCGCCACCATTGCCCCAATGGCTCCTAAAGCGGCGACAACAGGAAACATTGCCGCACCAATGACTCCACCAACCACTCCAACAGTTAGCGGTATTTCCACTAGGATTCGTCCCTCTTCGTTTTTAACAATAATGCGGCGGATGTTTCCTTGATGAAGCAGTTGCTTAACTTTGCCCACTAGGGCGTCACCGCTAATCTTGAACTCTTCCACGCTTACTCGTTCGTGGCTTTGCACTTCTGGTATGACAGCCTCAAGTGGCACTTGGTTCTGAGGCTCAGTTTTGCCTAGTTCTTCAAACTGCTCAAAGGCACTATTGGGAATGGGATGAAGTTGCACTTCATCCTGAGGCTCGGTTTCGCCTATCGTTGTCGCCTCAACATCCACAGTACTGATGTTCTTTTGTATGCGTTCTGATTCTGAATCCATTATTTTAATCCCTTCAGTTTGTCACCATAACTTACGTTAAGTTGAGTAGACCTGAAAGGACATCACCAGAGTGGTTGATATTTTTTGGTAATTTTCTCTTTTCAATCAAGTACAGGGTTGTAAGGTGGGCAATGCCCACCTTGTAAAAGCGTAGAGCGATAAACCTTGGAGTTAGTGTTAACCCAAATCCAAATCCAAATCGGTTACGGCACCCACACTACTAGAAGAAACCAACTTAGCGTATTTTGCCAATACTCCAGTTGTGTACCGGGGTGGCTTCGGTTGCCAGCTAGCGCGGCGATGAGCTAATTCTTCCTCGGAGATATTCACTTGCAGCAAGCGATTGGGAGCATCAATGGTGATGCTGTCGCCTTCAACTACCAGCGCGATCGCGCCCCCTACAGCGGCTTCTGGTGCGACGTGACCGACTACCATACCATAGGTACCGCCAGAGAACCGTCCGTCGGTAATCAAGCCTACGGCATCGCCTAAGCCAGCACCAATAAGGGCACTGGTGGGGGCAAGCATCTCACGCATTCCTGGGCCACCTTTTGGTCCTTCGTAGCGCACCACAAGCACATCCCCCGCTTGGATTTTGCCTGCGAGGATAGCGTCTAAACACTCTTCTTCAGATTCAAAAACCCGCGCTGGGCCAGTAATCGCTGGCGTTTTGACCCCCGTAATTTTGGCAACTGCACCCTCTGATGCAAGGTTCCCTTTGAGAATGGCTAAATGCCCCTGGGGGTACATTGGCTGGCTCCAAGGGTGAATCACAAACTGATCGGCGCGCGGCACCTCAGGAACCTCTGCTAAGACTTCTGCAATTGTTTGTCCAGTGATGGTGAGGGCGTCGCCGTGGAGCAGGTCTTGCACCAAGAGCATTTTCATGACCTGAGGAATGCCCCCGGCTCGATGTAAGTCAGTGGCGACGAAGCGACCGCTAGGTTTGAGGTCGCACAGCACTGGGACTTTGGCGCGAATTATCTCAAAATCATCCAGGATTAACTCCACCCCAATGGCATGAGCGATCGCTAATAAATGCAATACTGCATTGGTCGAACCGCCAATTGCCATAATCACCGCGATCGCGTTTTCAAAAGCTTTGCGGGTAAGAATCTGCTGGGGCAGAATTTGTTTTTGAATAGCATTGACCAGCACAAACGCCGACTTTTCCGCACTGTCAGCTTTTTCCGCATCTTCTGCTGCCATTGTTGAGGAGTAGGGCAAACTCATTCCCATTGCCTCAAAAGCAGAAGACATCGTATTGGCGGTATACATCCCACCACAAGATCCAGCACCCGGACAAGCGCGACGCTCGACTTCCAAAAGTTCCTCTTCGGTCATCTTCCCAGCGCTGTACTCGCCTACTGCTTCAAACGCACTCACTACCGTGAGGTCAGTGCCGTTGTAGTGACCGGGTTTAATCGTGCCGCCGTAGACAAAAATTGCTGGGATATTCATCCGGGCGATCGCAATCATCGCTCCGGGCATATTCTTGTCGCAGCCTCCAATTGCCAGCACGCCATCCATGCTTTGACCCTTGCAGACGGTTTCAATCGAGTCAGCAATTACTTCCCGCGACACGAGGGAATACTTCATCCCTTCCGTGCCCATTGAGATGCCGTCGCTGATCGTAATCGTGCCGAACATCTGCGGCATCGATCCGGCATTTCTAGCGCCTGTTTCAGCCCGTTGAGCGAGCTGATTGAGTCCCATATTACAAGGAGTAATCGTGCTGTAACCGTTGGCAATGCCTACAATCGGTTTAGTAAAATCCCCATCGCCAAAACCAACCGCCCGCAACATGGCGCGGTTCGGCGATCGCTCTTTCCCTTGGGTAACGACTTTGCTTCTTAAGTTGTCCGGCATTATGTATTCTTCCTGTAGCATTTGGCGATCGGCTCTTCAGCACTCCGAAGAAGTCCGGTCGGGGTTATTGCTCTTAATCTAGAGATCAGTTCCCTTTCTCTTCAAGAGTCTCTCCAAAAGTCCCCCGATTGATTAGCTGACCAAATTGATAGTTGTAAAAGCTTTTTCAATTGTCTCAGAATGCAAGGCTATTTGAGCCTGCGTCTATAGGGAAGCTAAGTTTCACGCTTGCCCAATCGGAATGGCTGCTGAGAATTGATAGATGGGATAAGTTAAACCAGAAAACCAGGGAACACTAAGACCGTGTTTGATATTAGTTTAAGGAGAGCGGGAAGCGAATGAGTATGGATACCGGAGAACTGCTGAAGCGATATGCGGCAGGAGAACGGGACTTTCGAGAGGCGAATTTGAAAAAGGCGTCTCTGATCGGAGTTAACTTGAGCGAAGCGAACCTGCGGGGAGCCAATTTAAGCGAGGCAAATTTAACAGGAGCTTCTCTAGTCAGAGTCAATCTACGGGAAGCAAATTTGAACCAAGCCATTCTCCGAGCCGATTTGAGTCAGGCAAACTTAATTGGCAGCAATCTCAGTCAAGCTGATTTAAGTGAAGCAAACTTGAGCGATGCCAGCCTGCGAGCCGCGAATTTGACTCAAGCGAATTTAAGCCGAGCTAACTTGACAGAAGCCTTTTTAAGTGAAGCCGTATTACGAGAAGCGAATTTAAGTTTAGCAAAATTGATTAACGCTCCCTTAAGCCGCGCTAACTTAACCAATATCATCCTTACAGGAGCCAATTTAGAAGGGGCAAATTTATCAAACGCGATTTTAATTGGAGCCAATTTAGAAAAAGCTAATTTAGCCAATGCCATTTTAAATGGGGTCAATGCCAGCGGTGCTGACTTTACGCAAGCCGACTTAAGTCGAGCAAAATTGAGCGGTACGAACTTTACCAATGTTATTTTAATTGATGCCAACTTGAGAGGTGCAAATATTAGCTGGACAACTCTACGAGGCGCAAATTTGACAAGAGCTAACTTGTACCGAGCTAAGCTCTACTGGTCTAATCTCACCGGAGCAATTCTCAAAGAAACCGTCCTCATCGACGCTAAATTAAATCAGGTCAACCTGCGAAATGCCGACTTAACGGGTACTATTATGCCAAGTGGTTCCAGTCATGAGTAATTTTGTCAGTTGTTGCTATTTACGCTTTTTAATGACTAGTCATTAGCCGTTTTTTGAACATTATTCGTCGATACGATTGCTAATAACTAATCAAGGCAGCCGCCAAACTTTAATCGCGTTGTCAAAACTAGCACTAACTAACACCCTGCTATCGGAATTAAACGCTATCAATCGGACATGCTCGGAATGTCCTTTTAGAGTACGGCTTAATCTTCCGGTGCCAATATTTTAGAGTTAATGCTGTCTCGATTGCCACTGCCACTAGTAAGGGTTTGTCCATCGGGACTCAAAAGCAACGGTATGTTAATGCCGTCTAAGGCTCCAGAGTAAAATAGCGCGATCGCCGTGTTTGAGGAGGGATTTTGAGGCGTTGTGGTGACAAAATTGGGATTACTAGCGGGAGTGGGCAGCGACGACTGTTGATTGGTGAATATCTCTAGGTGTTTCTTGAGCCGTGCGACAAAATCTTCATCAAGTTGAGTGGTAGCTAATCCAACAGAACAAAGGAGGCTAGCGATCGCGATCGGGTAGCGAAACTTAATAACGTTGCTGCACAAGCGTTTGAGGCGACTACTGGAAGAACGGTGTTGACTCATCAAGGCTTGCAGTCGCAGCCCAGCTAGGGAGTTGTCAAAGACAGAACTCTGGGGCAAAAACGGCGGGACTTGACAGTTACGCTCGATTGTAGAGATGCGCGGCAGAATCATCTCAGCATCGTGGGGGCGATCGCCGGAAAAGGGTGCCATCAACTGATCGATCAAATCCGTCAAGGCTTTGGAGACTTGTGGTGCTCGGTGCTGCCAGAGTAACTGCCCTGTGCGGGGATCTTCGGGAAAATCGTTAGGAGATTTGCCTGTCAGGAGATAAACCAAGGTTCTTCCCAAGGCAAAAAAGTCGGATTGCAGGACGGCTTTGCCATTGGCTTGTTCAATCGGCGTATAGCCGGGAGAAATAATTCTCGTGACGTTGCGCTCCCCACTGACTTTTACTAGATAAGTATGGGTAACTTCCTTAGCACTACCAAAGTCAATCAACACCAACCGCCCTTGGGGTGTGAGCATGATGTTGGAGGGTTTGATGTTCCTGTGAAAATACAGTTGTTTGTGGACTTGGTGCAAAATTTCCACTAAGCACTTCAGCCAGGCGATCGCTTGCTCTTGAGAGAGGGGTTCATCCTCTGGCTGCTGCTGTCGCCATGCTTCTAAGGTAATTCCCTCGATTTTTTCCATCACCAGACAGTGCAAGGGCTGGTGTCTGCCTTTCGGAAAAAAGGTAAAGTAGCCATCCGGCTCAATTTTGGGAATTGTTGGGGAATTTAAGCTGCTCAATACCTGCGCTTCTTGCTGAAATAAGGCAACAGCTTTAGTTTCATTGAGCAGCAGTACCTTTAAGACTTTCGGCGTTCCTTGCTCGTCTTCTACTTCGTAGGTTTTGCCAAATCCCCCTTCTCCCAGAAGCTGCTTGACTTGGTAGCGCCCTTGCAACACTAACGAAGAGCCGCAGTGACAGCAAACGAGGAGCTTGGCATTTAGAGGGTCAGATGGCTGAGAACATTTAGGATTGATGCAGTAGCTCATGGGACGCCTGCGGTTTATGTTTATCTCTAATACTAGGATGGCGGATTTTTCTGGAGCTGCACAAGGGTAGATTCATGGAATCTATTCTCCTTGTTGGTTCAATATCCAGGATATTTTAGTTTGGGTGGGCAAATGCCCACCTACCGAAGGACTAAACAAACGCGATCGCGCTCGTTTAGCAGGCAACGCCAAAAACCATTTGTACAATCCTTGAGGACAAGGAAGCTCAGGAGGCAATTTTTTCCTTAATCTTCCTTAAACGGCTTCTTGCACAAAATTTCTGCTATGGACGGCACTAAACCCAGCCTTCAATCACCGGGTGAAAGAAGAACGCCAGTGCCAGCACGACGTAGGTAGCCAAGAGCAAAGTCCCTTCTAGCCAGTTGGACTTGCCATCAGAACTAATAGAATTGGCAATCAGCACCGCTACTGCTACCGCTACCAACTCAAAAGGATTGAAGTCCAAATCCATCGGTTGACCAATCAACCATCCAACCAGCACCAACACAGGAGCAACAAATAGGGCAATTTGCAGACTCGATCCCACCGCAACGGAAACCGATAGATCCATCTTATTTTTCATTGCCACAGTCACTGCTGTGGCGTGTTCGGCTGCATTACCAATCACAGGAAGCACAATCACACCTGTAAAGAAAGCCGTTAACCCAAGTTTCGTCGTCGCCACTTCTAAGGAATCAACCAGTAGTTCTGACTCCAAGGCAACTAACAACGTCACTCCTAGCAATACCCCTATCCACAGCCACAGATTTGGTTTATGCTCAATCGGTTTTTCTATAAGCTCTCCTGTTTCAGTTTCTTCTATCGTTAGTTCTGCAACTCCCACATCAAATAAGTAACTGTGGGTTTTCATGGCAAACAGCAAGGTCAACCCGTAAACCAAGATTAAGACCACTGCTACTGCCACAGAAAGGCGTTGCAAGATCGATTCATCGATCCCGGTTGAGGTGACATCAACGGCAGTCGGAACCAAAATGGCAATCACTGCCAAATTCATCGACGAAGCATTCACCCGTGCCACAACCGGCTGAAACTCCTGTTCTTTGTAGCGCAAGCCGCCCAGCAGCATCGAAAAGCCCATCACCAGTAGTAAGTTACTAATGATTGAACCTGTAATCGTTGCTTTGACAACATCGACTAGTCCGGCATTGAGAGCAATCAAGGCAATAATTAGTTCTGTAGCATTACCAAAGGTGGCGTTGAGTAGTCCTCCCAAGGACGGGCCTACAAACACGGCGATTTCTTCAGTGGCAGTCCCCATCCACGCCGCTAAAGGGATGATTGCTATACCGGAGGTGATGAAAACAGCCGTCGCTCCCCATTCCAAAAAATGTGCGGCAATCGAGATGGGGAGAAAGATCAGCAAGATGGACAAAATCGTGTTTTTGTTCAGCATCCAGTTTTTTGTACCTAAAGAGCACAACGTAATTCGACTCTAGAATACTCGCTTCTGATCTCTTAGAGGGTATGTTCTTGGGTAGGTGTGACGATCATGAGTAGTTACTACCTTGGCAGTTAAGTTCCATGAACTAATCGGCTGTGTAAGATAGGTAATGGGTTTCAATGGGAAAAGCGTAAAAACCTTGAACCATTATCTCCCTGAGACAAGCATCATCTGTCCGCTTACCAAGTCATTGCGACAGCCTGTTTGAATCAGTAATTGTCAAGATTGCGAACCTTCTTTAGTTTTCTATCAACAGGCGATCGCTGCCTCCTAACCTAGGCTTTAAATTTTCAGGTTGAGGGAGCTGTACCTACATTTTTTACAATTTGGTGACTTTATGACTTCTGCTGCCGAGCGTCCAGCTTCACAGGAAGCTGTTGCAATGAATACTATTGCAGATTTTAAAGATGATCCCCAGGTCGAAATGGAGCCTCTAAAAACGGCTACTGGCGTATATATAACAGTCCACGGTCACTTCTACCAACCGCCACGGGAAAATCCTTATCTCAACACGATTGAGCGTCAACCGAGTGCCTCTCCCTTTCACGACTGGAATGAACGGATTCACCACGAATGCTATCGCCCCAATGCGTTTGCCAGAATTTTGAATGAGTTGGGAGATGTGCTGGGGATCGTCAATAATTTTGAGTATTTGAGCTTCAACATCGGCCCCACGCTGATGTCCTGGTTAGAACGCTACGATATTGAGGTTTATCAACGGATTTTAGAAGCTGACCGCAAAAGTAGCGATCGCCTCAATGGTCATGGCAATGCGATCGCTCAAGTTTACAACCATATAATCTTGCCCTTAGCCAACGAGCGAGATAAATATACCCAAATTCGTTGGGGTAAAGAAGACTTCCGTTCCCGCTTCGGACGCGATCCCGAAGGCATGTGGCTAGCGGAAACAGGCGTAGACTATCCCACCTTAGAAGTGTTAGTTGCCGAAGGCATTAAGTTCATCATTCTTGCGCCTTCACAAGCCGAGCGCTGTCGAGCGTTTCCCACTGCCAACCAAAGCGATCCCCAGTGGTTAGAAGTCGGTGGTGGTCAAATCGATCCCACCCGTCCCTACCGCTGCTTCCTGGAGAGTGGCGAATACATCGATATCTTTTTCTACGATGGCCCAATTTCCCGCGACATGGGATTCAATGAAGTCCTCGGTAGTTCCGATTGCTTCGCCGGACGTTTGGGTCAAGCTGTGCGGGGAGACCATCGACCCTCCCAACTGATTTCCGTGGCGACTGATGGAGAAACCTTTGGGCATCACAAATACGGCACCGAGAAGTGTATCGCTTATGCCTTTACCCAAGAGTTCCCTAACCGGGGCTGGACGGTGACGAACTACGCCCATTACCTCAGTATCAATCCGCCTACGTGGGAAGTGGAGTTAAAACCCGTGACGGCTTGGAGTTGCTCCCACGGAGTGAGCCGCTGGCAGGATGACTGCGGTTGTGGAGGTGGTGGACTCTGGAACCAGAAGTGGCGGCGTCCGCTGCGGAACGCCCTAGATTGGTTGCGCGATCGCCTAGTCCGAGTTTACGAAGATACAGGTCGCCAGTTCTTCCGTGATCCCTGGTTAGCGCGGGATGAGTATATTCAGGTCATTCGCGACCGCTCCGCTGCCAATATAGAGGATTTCCTGGCTCGTCATCGCACCCACAAATTCAATCCCACCGAACAAATTGACGCTCTGTGTTTGTTGGAAATGCAGCGTCATGCCTTGCTGATGTACACCAGTTGCGGTTGGTTCTTTGAAGAAATCTCCCGTCCTGAAGGCGTGCAGATTCTCCGCTACGCTGCCCGTGCGTTGGAATTGGCGGGTGATGTTGCCGGAGTGCAGCTAGAAAGAGGCTTCCTCAAGCGCCTAGCTTTAGCACCGAGCAATGTTGAACAATTTAGACATGGGGCGGAAGTCTATCGGCAATTAGTAGTATCGGCACAAGTGAGCTTTAAGCAAGTGGCAGCCCATTATGCGATTAGCTCACTATTTACTAACTACACCTCCCAACAACGCGTCTACTGTTATGAAGCTCAACAGCTCGATTACCAATTGCAACGCATGGGGCTGCTGACACTAGCCGTAGGGCAACTGCGACTAACATCAGAAATTACCTGGGAAAGCTCTCATTTGGTGTTTGCCGTGCTGCACCTGGGAGGCTGGGACTTCCACTGCTGCATTCAACCTTTTGCCGGACGACGTAGCTACAGCAAACTGAAAGAGAAGCTATTTGATGTTCTCAAGCAAGCCAGCGCCGCACAATTGATTTTGGCAATGTCCAAACTTTTCGGGGATCAAACCTTCAACTTACAAAATTTGTTTGCTGAAGAACGGCAGCGGATTATGCGGCTGTTGAGTCAAGACACATTGACGCGCCTCGATCAGCTCTACAGCCAGGTTTACCGCAACAACTACGGAGTCTTGCGGGCGTTCCAGCGAGATGAGTTGCCAGTCCCGCAGGAATTGCAAGTGGCGGCAGAGATTGCCCTATCCAATCGCTGCTTGACTTCCATCCGGGCACTAGATCGAGAAACCAGCGAAAGGCAACCCAGTTTGAATCACCTGGCAGAGTTGCAAGCCCTGGCAACAGAGGCTGATCATCTACGGACGAGGTTGAACACTCCCGAAGCAAAGGAAACCTTAGAAGGGTTAATTTTGCGATCGCTTTGGCAACTACTACATGATGCCAATCCAGAAATAGAGTCAGATATCGCTTACGTCGTGTCTCTCATTAAAGTCGGGCAGCAATTGCGCCTAGATTTGTCATTACATCGCTGCCAAGAACTTTACTTTAATGCACTGCAATCGCGTATTGGGCCTCAGTGCCAGCTAGCGAAGCAAGCAAAGTTAGTCTCTGATAAAAATGATCTGGGAGATGAATCAGAGTTGAAATCTATCACTAATTGGGACACAATCCAACTGCGCCAACTCCTGCAACTTGGTGAAATGCTGGCAGTTGATGTCCGCGTCTGGATGAATCAGTTTCCGTAGCTAATCCTTGTCAACCCAGCTCAGAAAATGTCTTCTTATCTGGGTTTCTGAGCCTAAGCTAATATTCTGTTTTCAAACGGGGTGCGCTGCTGCATTGCGGCAGCGCTTCGCGATCGCCAATACTGAAACCTTAGGGTAAGAATTGATCCCAAATTGCTCCCAATGCTGATCCCGAACTTACGTTAATTAGACCCTCGCAACTGCACCCGCTCTCCATAGCTCAATAACTGCTCAATCGTCGCTAGACGGTTGTTCCAAACCTGGACTTGATAGGGTTGCTCTGCCGTTTGTAGTTGCATCCATCTAGAAAATTGTCTGCGGAATGCCGCCACCTTAGTTTTGGCTACCGATAAGTTCTGGCTAGAAGGTTCAGTTGCTAGTTGATTTAATGCCGCATTCACAGCATCGGCTTGTCTACTCCAAGCTGTAAGAGAGTCTTGCTCAACCCGTAATTGATTGGTAGACAACAGGTAGCTCCATTCCCGTTGCAACGCTCCGTAACGAACACTGGCAGCGGCAAACGGCTGACGGTGAGGTAAAGGCTGATTTGGGGTTTTATCGTTTCTGCCTTGAGTGCGGCTAAATATGCTGTGGAGATTGGTGTTGAGATTTTCTGCGGCAAATAAGGAGTAACCCACTGCTGCCGAATCCCTGAGAAGCTGAATTTGATCGACAGCGACAATATCCGGTAAGTTCAACAGCCGAATTCCTGGTAAAACCAGTGCTGAACTTAAGCTGGATTGCATTAACCACGGCTGCGCCAAGTTTTGGAGCTGATTAGTTTCTAGGGCGTAAGTCATCGGGATAACCAAATCCACATCGCCGCGATTGACCCAATCTTCCCAGTTTTGTTGTAGTCGTTGCAGACGTTCCCTTCGGGGGATGGGAAAGACGGCGGCGGAGATAATTAGAGAAGGTCGTTTGGCTCGCAGGCGCTGGGATGCAGTCGCCACAAAGGAATCAATTTGCTGGAGGCGGAAATCTGTCCACTTTTTCCACAACTGGCGATCGCGCGGTGAAATCTTTGCAGGGTCAACTCCGGTTAATGCCTGAAACTGCTGCCGTGCTGCCATCCCGTAGCCATAGGTTTGATTGGCGCTCTCATCTTGAAAGGGATAGCGGATGTAGTCTAGTTGGATGCCATCAACTTCGTAGTTGGTAGCAATTTCCTCTAGTAGTGCAATTAAGTAACGACGCACTTCCGGGTTGGCAGGGTCAAAAAATGGCTTCGTCTGGGTTAGGGGGATCGTTTGTCCCCGGTTATCATACCCCGCCCAATCGGGATGCTTAGACAGGACTGGGCCAGGATAACTGGCGGGTTGATTGAGCAACAGATTGTGGCGCTGGTTTCCGGCAGCAAAAATCCACACCCAGGCGTGCAGTTCCATCCCGCGCTCGTGAGCTAGCTTAATCGCCGATTTTAGGGGGTCCCAGCCCTGAATTTGAGGATTTTGCTCCGGTGCTACTTGACTGGGATAAATCGGATACCCTGCATTCACCGTTTCCAAAAAGACGGTATTAATTCCCGCCGCCGCCAGGGAGTCCAGAACCTTCGCTAAATTTTTTTCTGAGCCAGCGCGAACAATCGTACCTCGGTCTAGCCACATCGCCCGCACTTCTGAAGAGGCTTGTGGGCGGTCGGTGGGGTAGCCTTCCCAAAGGATGCGTCGTACCTGCAACCACTCCTGTCTAGCTTGATTGTAATTTTTTTGCTCAACTAGTTGGAGGAAGTTTTGCAGACCTGCTCTCGCGGCAACAAGCGATCGCTGGGCGGAACTGAGGGGTGGGGTGCGGTTGCTTACGGTTTGAGCGATCGCTCCTTTAGGACTAGCATCGCCGGATTGAGCAGCAGATGCTGCGGCTTGCAAAGTTATGTTGCTACTGGTCGCCTCAGAAGCGAGTAAGGCACTCTCAAAGCGACCGATGAGATTTTCTAGTTCCTGACGCATCGCCGTTACTTGGGCCGCAGAGAGACGCTCTCCTGCACGAGGTAGCACGGTGGCTGGGGGAGACACGACATCATCCGTGCCGACTTGCGCTGTGGTGGTTCCCGATTTCGGACTGCGGTTAGCGGTTGTACCGCCTGAGGAGCAGGATTGTTGAGAGTCTGTCGAGACGGAACCGCCCGCCGTTGGGGTTTCCCCATAACGCCCTAGGGCGGCTGTTAACCAGGCACTATCTAAGGCAGTAGTCGAAACTGCATCCACCCCCCAGCGCCAGCCGAGGAAGACGGATTTATCGGTGGTGACAACCGCAGGTGGAGTGTCGCTAGACTTCCAAACCGCAACTGTTGACGAGTTCAACCCGGCAGGAATTACAACCCCACCGGAGACATTGCCTGCTAGCCCATCCTGGCGCACCCAGGGTTGGGTATTGACCCGTAAGGGTTCCAACGAAGAAGGAGCAGTGAGGGCAAAGCCCCAGTAGGCACCGAGAAGCGATCGCAACCGAGTTCGCACATCGGGTTGGGATAAACTACCTGTTGGCCCGCTAGCAATGACTCGCCCACCTTTTTCCATCCATTCTTGTAAGGCGACGATTTGTTGAGAATTGAGAATTTCGACATTAGGCAAAAATAGCAACTTTGTTCCGCCTAAATCAGCAGCCCGCGACCACTGAGGCAAATCAACCACACAATAATTAACACCTGTCGCCTGTAATCGAGCCGAAATTCCTTCCCATTGCCCAGCATTTTCTGGCGCTTTCACAACGCCGAGCCTAGGTGTTTGGGCATTGGCAGAGACTGTAAAGAGTAAGGCAAATGGTAAAAGTAAGACAGAATTTTTCCAACCTGTCCATAGGCTTTTGCCGATACGCTTGTGGATTGGCGCTCGGTTAGCACTAAAACCTATTCTCAACACGCACTACTCCTCACGAATTGCTCAGTTGTCACTAGTCCGTCGTCTTTATAGTGGTTCAAGGTTTCTAGTTTTTGTCAAAAACCCTTGAACGTTCAATCTCGAACATCTTCCTTAATCCATAATCTCTAACTCCCTCCCAAACGTTAGCAGCTCATTACTTAAAAGGTTAACAAAAGATGAAATCTTTAAATTGACTTTAAACTACTACTAGAGGTTATCGACTAGCCGTTAAGGGGGAAACTTGCTGAGAACGATACTATTTTCTTATTTATGTATTTGAGTTTATCTAATATATAGTATTGTCATAAACTCTTTTTTGCTCTTCTAATTTGGTAAGCTTTTATCCTGTACCAAGCTTTTTTATAAATAGATAGCGCAAACAGTTAAAAAAAACTAAACTATTATATTTAGCGAGTATTTAAATTTTAATAAATTCATGTCGATCTTGACTAAGCCTAATCTTTAAATTGCCAAACCCATAGTAACAAAAGACTTATTAGAAAGCCTAAAACTAATCCCGAAGCGTGACCGACAAAGCTAACTTGCGGCGTTGTTAAATCAAAGACGACTTGTAAGCCAACAATAAAGAGTATCGTCCGCAGTCTTCTTGCTGCAACGCGAGATTTTTCCTGACGCCAACCCCACAGCAAAATGGCTGCCATTGTGCCAATCATTCCCATGATCGCGCCCGAGGCTCCCACGGTAATTTGTGGTGCAGCATCCATTCTGACAGCCAGAAGGACAATAACGAACATCGAGCCGACTCCACTAATAAAGTAAGCAAGCAGATATCGCCAAATACCTATAATCCGTTCTACAAAAGTACCGAGAAAATATAATCCCAGCATGTTCATTGCCAGGTGCAAAGCCCCAAAGTGCAGAAACACCGCACTAACTAACCGCCACCACTCTCCCGCTAAAACTAATTGAGGAACCAAACCACCGAGACGATAGAGGGTTTCGATGTTTTCGCTACCGCCTAATCGGATTTCTAGGGCAAATACCAACAGATTTAACCCGATTAGTGCGTAGGTTCCATAGGCTTTCGTGCCTGGGAAAGCTCTACCGCTGTAGCGTGCTTCTTGCTTAATTTCCGTGCCAATGCGGGAGAGAATTTGCTGGGATGACTCTGTCAGTACCTTTTGAGCGCTCCCAGGATGAGACAATCGCCAAGCGATCGCATTCCTAGTTACCACATCGCTGCTATTCTCCAGACTCCGCAGTTGTTCGCCAGCATTTGCAGCATTTCCCGCCGCCATCTCCGCTGTCGCTTGCCAGAAGGTGCGGCTGTTGGGGGAATATATCCTCAAGGAATGCTCGAACATTTGCTTAACTTGTTCTGTTTGTCCGCAAAAGGCTAGGGCATACATTCGCACTAGATTTATAGTTGTGGGATCGCCTGACTTCTCTAAGCTCCTCTCAAAACGCTTTAACTCCTGAAGCAAACTATTTAAATCCCCGGTTTCTCCTAAAGCTCGTAGGTAGTAAACCACTAAAGTAGGTTCTTGCAGCAACACCTTTTCCGGTAAGCTATCCCGAACCCATACCAGTAGTTCTTCCCATTGCGCCCCCATGTGGTAGAGCGAGGCGATAGTTTTGCGACCGAAGGGAGTTTTATGGTTCTGGTCACGATGGAAAATTTTTAGGGCGTCGTCCATCCGGTTTTGTTGCCCTAATTCCAGCGCTCGCAGGAATTGCGGTTGTTCGAGCCATCCGTCGGCGGGATGCAGCCAGCGCAGAAGTGCTGCGAGTTTATACGCCTGGCTGTAACGCTGTTGATAGAACAGTCGGTTTACCTTGGCTCTACCGAGGAGGGGAATCATCACCAAAATTGCCCACAGGCTACCACTCACCCAAGCTGCCCAGGCTGGGGAAAAATAGAACGTGGCGGCGGTGATCGTTAAGATGAAACTAGAGACGAGAATCCAGCCAAGGCTATCTCTTAAAGGCAAACGAGTTGCCTGTAGTAAGAGCGCAAGGCAGGAAAGGCAGACCATCCAAATCAAAATGCGATCAAGATCCATAAGTAATTTAACGGGATGACAGTTATGTCTTTGTCTGTAGTGTCTCCGTTGATATTAGATTACCTGGCTTTTTCCTTCTGCTTAGAGAGTCAATACAGTTTTTAGAGACTTAATTTTTGCGGTATCAATGCCGCATTCCAGTTTGGTTATAGGATTTAAGCTTCTCCATTTTCCTTTGCTAGCCGTAAATATAGCATCAGCTACCTTATCGGGATTGATAGCTTCAAAATCACCTATCTTATAGGTTGATAAGTAGTTGAGACGCTCAAAAATTTCTTCTCTCGATGCGCGTTTTACACTAATAGTTGCTGGTGGTGGTGGCGTTTTCAACTTGGGTGTAGGTGAGAAGAAAAATACTTGTTTTAGAGCATCTAATTTCTTACCTTTAATTATTCCACACTTGAGGCTAGGAATAGCATTAAAGTTTTTCCAGGTTTCTCTATCTGTTTCCGCGATGCGATTGGTAGCTTTAAGAACATCCAATCCCTTTAATGGGCTAGTTGGTTCTGAAACTAAATATCTGAGTGCAGACAGGATGGTATCTCTCGACGCTGTATTGAGATTTACCTTGGGAGAAACTTCTTGCGCCAGAATTTTCGCTTGCTCAATGTTTTGCGGCTCTGGATCGATAACAATACACCAAACCCTTTCTAACTCAGCTTGTTGGGCAACTGCATAGACAAAATGATTGCTAACAACTTGGTACTGGTAGTCACCAGTTTCCTTAACGATAACAGGAATCCAATTTCGACCACCCGATTGCAAAACAGCCTTAGCGGCTGCGTCAACAATAAACTCTGAACCAGAATAATCTTCTCCCGGTTCTATATCTTCTAAAGGTAAGTGCATCAAATTACCAAGATTGTCAAAATCACCCATGGCAAAAATACTCCTCAATTAATTTGTGATAGTATTTGTAAGCAGTAATATCTTTTAAAGCTGCTGGAACTCGGTAAAATACCGAATTTGAAACAATTGCGTATCCAGGAATACTAAATATTGTTTGGTTTTTATCTCCTGTACAATATTTCGGCCAGTAATAGGGCAATAAATCAAAATTCTTTGTTCTTTTAATGGTAATAATAAGCTTATATATAGCCGTATTTACTGCCTCTATTTGAGGGTCAGTTATTTTTTCGCCATTAAAAAATATTGGAAGTGCAACTGGGCCCCCGTCTCCCCTTTGATTTTTTACTTGTGGAATGAAATGTTTAATAACTTTAGCTGCATTCTCTAACGATGTTAAACTGTTGTGTTTTGTGGGAATGAGAATGACATCAGCTGAGTAGACGCTACTTTGACTAAAAAACATCCAGTTAGCAGGACAATCAATCAGTATGTAGTCATAATCATTCACCAATGGTTTAAGCAAGTCTCGCAGTCTAGCAGCGCGTTTCTGTATACTTGTAGTTATATGGCTAAGAGCATCTAAGTTTGAATCTGAAGGAATAACATCAAACTTGACCTTGTTTCCGCATTTGTATTGAACCTGAAAAGGCTGAATTGCTTTACGAACACTCAGGGTAGGATTTATTAAACAATTCGATAGAGTTACGATTCCTTCTTGTAGCCCCAGAGAGTTAGTTAAATCTTTTTGCTGCGGATCAAAATCGACTACAAGAACTTTTTTGCCTAATTTAGCGAAAGTAGCCGCTAAATTTATAGTTGTTGTAGTTTTACCTACTCCTCCCTTATTGTTGTAAATGCAAACTGTTAAAGCTTTGGGAGGTTTTTCTAATAAAGTTTTGATTCCAGAAATGATATTGTTAATATTACTTTCCTTAATTAAAAGATTAGGGGTAGCAGGAACGACAACTTTCTCGTGTCGCCGAAATAGTTGAATATGATTTGCATTAGTAATAATGCCCCATTGAGCTGTTTTACATTTAGGGGCAAGAAGATATTGCTGAATTTGATGTTTTGTCTTTTTGTAGTGAGGAGTATCTTCTGCTAAGTTAATCGTAGCTCCACTGGCTATTGCTCTACCCTTGACTTCAACAAGTAAATAGGGGTTATTAGGAGAAGATAAAAAAATATCACCATCAGAATTTTCCCGAGCGGCAAAATCTACTGATTTAGCACCGTCCCCAGTTTTAAATTGTGGATGTCGCTCTAGATCGTTGAATCCTAGTGCGTCTAAAAGTGGCTCTACAAACTGGCTGCTGACGATAGATTCTGTTGCATTTGGTGGAAGATAAGCCAAAATTCGGCTCCAGTCTGTGTTTGTCATTAGTTTTACTTAGAAGGCTGAAGATTATTTAGGTCAGCTTCTATATAATCAAACTTTTAGTTAAAACCACCTCGGTATTTCTCCCGATATAAATTCACCGAAAAGCAACACAAACTATAAATTTGGCAAAAACGCTTCCATCAAAAACAATGCCCTGCGATTTACAGCGTTTTTAAGTCTAGATGCATCTCATTCCCTGCTATAAAGCCGAGGCGGGAGTAGACAGGTTTGCCGGGTGGCGAGGCGTGTAAAACAACTCGCGTGCAGCCGAGGGATTTCAGGTAGTCGCTGGCTAGACAAGTGAGTTTTTTAGCAATTCCCTGATTTCGGTAAGGCGACTCCACATAAACACCCCAAATATAGCCATATTTCCGGTATTCTTCTTGGAGAATATGAGGGTAGAGACCAGCAAAAAGCTGACAACTCACAGAAGCGATCGCTACCCCGTCAACTTCCGCCACAAAAGCCTTATAGCCTAGCTCTCGGCGTGCGTTCTCTATAAACTGGAGCGTAATCTCATGCCAGTCAGAGCAGATAGAATCGGCGGGAACATCATTATCCCGCCACATTTGATAGAAGTGTTCGGCAATGAGGGAGTCTTCCTGTATTGCCTCCCTAAAATTGATATTTCGCTCCGTCATACCAACTAACCTGGCGCTGCCAACAAGGGATAAAAGTCTGTCTATTCTTATCGCAGTTTTCAACTCGCTGCAATACAGAATGTCGTAGGGGCACTCTTGCCTTGCGCCCCTACCCTTGTGGTACAGAAAGTGTGAAATCAGGACTCAGGACTCAGCACTATCAATTTCTACATCCAGCACCCTGACTAAAAATGCCCACTCATCCGCAATTTCCTCAATAATCTTAGTGGTAGGCTTCCCAGCTCCGTGTCCTGCTTTAGTTTCCACTCGAATGAACACAGGTTTTTCCCCCGCATGAGCCTCTTGCAACGCAGCGGCAAACTTGAAACTATGGGCAGGTACCACTCGGTCATCATGGTCTGCCGTGGTAATCATCGTTGCGGGGTAAGCGGTTCCAGGCTTTAGATTATGCAATGGGGAATAGGCGTAAAGTGCCTCAAACTCATCTGAATTATCTGGGGAACCGTATTCAGAACACCACGCCCAACCAATCGTGAACTTGTGGAAGCGCAACATATCCATTACCCCCACCGCAGGTAATGCTGCCCCAAATAACTCCGGGCGCTGCGTCATACAGGCACCCACCAACAATCCCCCATTACTCCCGCCGCCAATGGCTAGCTTGGCTGGAGAAGTGTACTGGTTATCAATCAGCCACTCTGCTGCCGCAATGAAGTCATCAAAAACATTTTGCTTCTTTAGCTTCATCCCCGCTTGATGCCAGTCTTCGCCGTACTCGCCACCGCCGCGCAGATTCGCCATTACATAGACGCCACCCATCTCCATCCACACCAAGCGACTGACTGAAAAACTGGGAGTTAGCGAAACATTAAAGCCACCATAGGCATAAAGGAACGTCGGGTTATTGCCATTGAGTTGCAATCCCTTTTTGTGGGTGACAAACATCGGCAACTGCGTCCCATCTTTACTGTGGTAAAAGACTTGCTTTGTTTCGTAGCTATCCGGGTTGAAGTCCACCTCCGGCTGACGGAAAACCTCGCTTTTCCCACTGACCATGTTGTAGCGATAGATGGTTGCCGGAGTGGTGAAGCTGGTAAAACTATAAAACGTCTCTGTATCATGACGCTTGCCGTTAAAGCCCCCGGCTGAACCAATCCCTGGTAATTCAACCTCCCGCACAAAAGACCCATCCAGCTCAAAAATCTTAATCGCGGAACGGGCATCTTGCAGGTAGTCGGCAACAAACTGATTATTCAGTAAACCGACGCTTTCTAGAGTTTCTGTTACTTGGGGAATCACTTCCCGCCAATTCTTCCGCGCGGGGTTGTTGATATCAATCGCCATGACGCGACCGCGAGGCGCATCTAAATCTGTGCGGAACCAGAAGACACTTTCGTCATTATCGATAAAGCCATAGCTCGCTTCAAATTCGCTGATGAGTTCCACAACTTCAGCATTGGGGTTGCTCAAGTCCTTGTAGAAAACCAAGTTTCTCGAATCCGTTCCCAACCAAACAGAAACAATTAGATAACGTCCATCCTCAGAAACACCACCACTAAAGCCCCATTCTTTTTGATCTGGGCGTTCGTAAATCAGCAGGTCTTCTGACTGAGGCGTACCGAGTTTGTGATAGTAAAGCTTTTGATAATAGTTAACGTCTTCGTACTGCGTTGCCTGATTCGGCTCATCGTAGCGACTGTAGAAAAAGCCTTGATTGTCGTGCGTCCAGGATGCGCCGGAGAACTTCACCCATTGAAGATGATCTGGCAGATTTTCTCCGGTTTCGACATCCAATACCTGCCATTCTTTCCAGTCTGAACCGGAAGTGGATAGCCCATAAGCCATCAGGTTGCCATCTTCACTGATAGCTAAACCGGATAAAGCGATCGTGCCATCTTCAGAAAGCGTGTTGGGGTCGAGCAATACTCTCGGCTCTGCGTCGAGGGAGGTTTGGGTGTAGAGAACGCTTTGGTTTTGTAAGCCATCGTTTTTGAAATAGAAGTAACGATTTCCTTCTTTGAACGGAATTCCAAACTTCTCGTAGTTCCACAATTGTGTCAGCCGCTGCTTAATCTTCTCCCGCGCCGGGATCTCATTGAGATAGCCAAAGGTGATTTGGTTCTGCGCCTCCACCCAAGCTTTTGTTTCTTCTGAATCTGGGTCTTCTAACCAACGGTAAGGATCGGCAACCTTTGTACCGTGATAATTATCAACTTGATCGCTTTTGCGGGTGGAAGGATAAGTGAGGGGTTGATCCGGATATGTCATGAAACGGGATTGTAGGCAGCATTGTATAGTCTAGCGCTCTTACCCTTGGGACTTTATCCCTCTGTAGCGTTGTTAAGAAGCGATGATATGTTGCTCGCGATCGCATCTGAAAAATAAGTAAAACTGGTTTAAATAACTGAGATATTGCACAACAGCAGTCACTAAGGAATGGCTTGCTCAAGTTAGGGACTGAATTATGCTTATTTTCCAGCCTTTGTCAGTTTTTTCATGAGATGGATGCTTGAGGGAAAGACCTAGTGTATTAAAGTTGTGGCAGTTCAATCAGAGAAATAATCATGGCAGACCTAACTGAACAAAAATGCACGGCTTGTAATAAAGATGCGCCGTCTGTTACCCAAGAAGAAATTGCTGAACTCAAGCCGATAATTCCCGACTGGAACCTGATTGATGTAGATGGAGAGCCTCGTCTAGAGCGTGGCTATAAGTTTCCTGATTTTCAAACAGCACTTGCCTTTACTAATAAAGTTGGTGAAGCCGCAGAGGAAGAAGGGCATCACCCCGCACTGCTCACTGAGTATGGCAAAGTAAGCGTCAGTTGGTGGACTCACGCTATTTCTGGGTTGCACAAAAACGACTTTATCATGGCAGCTAAAACGGATGCGATCGCTAAAGAATTTGTTACTAAAAAGTAAGCAAGGCTGGGGTTAATTGGGAGAAAGGGTGAAGTATAAATAAAGTTATTGGTTCTCCTCATCTCCCCATTAGCTATGAACTAGCAGCCACAAGCCAATCCCAAAATACAGATTGCTTCAATTCCCCTTCCCACATAGAATTAAACCAATTCGCAGCCCCACACAAGACCGTCCCTTGACTCGGAGGAATTATGACTAATCGCCCAATTATCCTTGGTATTGTTGGTGACAGTGCCGCTGGTAAAACCACATTGACACGAGGACTAGCTCAAGTATTGGGCGAAGATGATGTCACAGTAATCTGTACAGATGACTATCATCGCTATGACCGGACGCAGCGGGCAGAATTAGGGATTTCTGCACTACATCCCGACTGCAACTATATGGATATCATTGAGCAGCATCTGATTTTGCTCCGTAGTGGACAACCGATTCTCAAGCCAATTTATAACCACAGCACGGGGATGTTTGATCCGCCAGAGTACATCAAGCCGAATAAGTTTGTGATTGTGGAAGGCTTACTCGGTTACTCAACTCGTGGAGCCCGTGATGAGTACGACGTGAAAGTGTTTTTGGCACCTCCGGAGTCAGTCCGTACTCAGTGGAAAGTCAAGCGCGACACGATGAAACGGGGCTACAGCAAAGAACAGGTTCTCGAACAACTACAAAAACGAGAGGCGGATTCTGAAGCGTTTATCCGCCCCCAACGCAAGTGGGCAGATATTGTCGTTAGTTTCTATCCGTCTGAGAGTGAATCCGAGCAAAACGATTTACTCCTAAATGTGCGCTTGGTACTCAGACCGACTATTCCTCACCCAGAACTCGATAAGATTTTGGCACCTGGCGAGGAGCATTCCCCCTCTGCGGTTCGGCTCGATCTTGACCGCGATATGGGTAAACCCGTCGATGTTTTAGAAATTGATGGTCATGCTACTGGCGAACAAGTGCGGGACATGGAGCGGATGTTGTGCAACGAAGTCCCTTATTTAGGAAAATTCTGTAGCTTGGGAGGCAATACCAACCTCGGTCAGGTAGTTGGGACAACCGGAGAAATTCTTCAAAGCTACCCTCTAGCTATGACACAACTCCTTGTTGCCTATCACATGCTCAAAGCGGCAAACATGTATCAAGTGGTGCCAACTGCCGAGTAGGCAATGGAACCGTAGAGACGTATACCGTAACGTCTCTACCTACAACAACACCTAATCTTCTTCCGTTGTTGCTTCTGAGGGCCAAAGGAGACGTACTGCTATTAGAGCAAATCCTACGGCAGCGATCGCTTTTAATATTCGTACAGGCAGTAACTGGGCAATTCCTTCTCCTGCCAAAGTACCGATCAGGGTAGTGAGAAGCAGTGCCGTTACAGAACCCAAAAAGACGGCGCGGGGAGAAGGAGAACTTCCCCCTAATGCGATCGCCGCCAGTTGGCTTTTGTCTCCAATCTCCGCCAAAAATACGGTAATAAAGCTCAGTCCCAGAAGTTGCCAGTCCATGTTGTTTGATATGTGTTTAGTGCTAATCCTTAACAGGGAGATGAGGAGCAGGGGTGATGGGGAGCCGGGGAGCAGAGGAGCAGGGGTGCAGGGGAGCAGGGGAGAGAAAAATTGACGACGATTAGCCATTACTCCAATCGCATACTTCACCCTTCATACTTCATACTTTCTCCCCGACTCAGGACTCACCCTCGTTCCTAGTTCCTAAATCTGCACCACGTCCCACAGCAGCAGCACAGAAATGAAAAGTAAAAGGGTTCCGGCGGCGACTTCTAGTGTTCTGGGAGAAAGACGACTAGCTAGCCAGCGACCGAGCAACACTCCTAGTAAGCTAGTTGCAACTAGTGCCGTTGCTGCACCTGTAAAAACGAGCCAAGGAGATTGGGATTCGGCACTCATTAACAACGTGGCTAACTGAGTTTTGTCTCCCATTTCTGCAAAAAAGATGGTCAAAAATGTGGAGCTGAATATCGCCCATTTCTCCCGTTTTTGCGCCTGTACGGGTTTTTCTTGTTTCTGGGGATTGGAGAGAGTCGGCTGTTGCGATCGCTTTTGTTTCATCACTGACCAGTTGAGGTCGGATTGGTTTTTCAGTAGAGGTTCAATCGCGGCTAGGGAGAGAGTCGGTCGAGAAGAAAGTTTCACAACAGCTCGAAAATTATTTTCATAATTATCTCATCTTTTCCAAACTTTACCACAACCTTTTCAAATGCCGACTTCCTGATTAAAGCGAATTTGTTCTAAACTGCGATCGCCATAGACGGCATCAATCTGCTCTTGGCAACAGTCGATAGCAAAATCATTGACTTCCTCCGGTTCAATACCGTACATATCCTGAAAAATGTCCGGTTCTACCCGACAAAAACGCGGTCTGTCATCATAGATGCGGCATTCTCGCGTTTCCTGCTCAAAGTTTATGCACCAGCCGCCCTCCCCTACCATACTCAGGTACTGTTCTAATTCTGCGGGTGACAAATACTCCTCTAGCCCCGGTCGTTCTGAGGGGTCAAGATGACAGCACGCACCACATTGCTTTACACAACGCCAATTCGCCATTACTTACAATTTTGTTCAAAATTCCCAGCCCATTCAGCTTATCGAGTTTTCACCGCTTCTGCCCGATACACAATCTTTCATTGAGTTTTATATATTTTTATAAAATTAATTAAAAAATCCTACCAATTGCCGGGTAAAATCTTAATAACCTTAAAGTTTTTCAGTTTTCTATCAAATTCTTTGGAACAAGATTGGGAGGATATATGGATTTAAGTTTTCTAGGAAATATTAACTGGGAAGTCATCGCTCAACTCACCATGCTAGCGGCGATCGTTCTTTCTGGCCCCATAGTGATTTTCGCATTAGCTGCTCTCGGCGGCGACCTATAGATCACTGTTAACCCAGTCTATTAAAAATTAATAAATCTTTAAGAGCGACACTCACTGGTGTCGCTCTTTTTTTAGTCCTGAGTCCTGAGTGCATCGATTTGGTCAGACCACCCTGCTCGGAGTGTATCGTTGGCTCGTGAGAAGCGCTGATTGCTTTTACCCTGGCTCACTACGCTTACCTATCTACCGACCCATTTGAACTTCCCGACTGGGGAGCTTGTTCCCAGCTAGCGCATTGCAAACCTTGTTGCCTGAAGTTGTGCTGTCCCTCCTTTTGCTTGAGGTTAAACGAACACGTCCTTTATTGAATGCCTTTGGACTAGATCTTCAATTAACTGAGGCAATCATATAGTACATTTGTTCTGACACAAGAGGTGAGTATGGATATAACTGGTGAAGAGTTGCTCAGGCGCTACGCTGCTGGGGAGAGAGATTTCACGGGAGTCAAGCTGAAGTACGTTGACTTGAGCGGGGCTAACTTGAGTGGGGTTAATTTGACCAATGCCAGCTTGGGGGGGGCTAACCTCGAGAGGGTCAATTTCAGTCAATCAATTTTAAGACGAGCAAATATGGCTGGTGTTTGGATGAGTAACGCCAATTTGGAAGGAGCTGACTTGAGTGGTGCCACCTTCCAAGAGAGCAATTTGACTGGAGCTAACTTCAGGGAGGTCAACTTCGAAGGAGCGAGTTTGGTTGAGACTGCTCTGCATGATGCCAATCTGGAAAGAGCCAATCTCAGAGGCACTATCTGGGGAGAAACTACCAACCTGACCAACGCTAATCTTAAGGGAGCTATCTGGGAAGACGTTGTGGGAGAACCCATCAGACAAAATACCATCATGCCAAACGGGGAAGTTATTACTGATGAGATTGAGTTACCCGACGGCTCCAAAATAGTTCCCTAGCCCCATTTCTGCTAGTAGGGGAGCAGCAAAAGGATTGCTCGTGCTGTCTTCCCTAAGAACTTCCCGAATTTCTTGAGGGATATTAGTATACCTACTCCGACAGTTCCAAGGCGTGAATAGCGGCTTTAATAAGTTGGAAGTAGTGCGGCTGGGTGACATCCACCTCCTTTGCCTCTTGCCGATGCTTGCCTAAAAGCCCTAGGCGTTGTCCTTTTTGGATTGCCAGAACTTTTCCTTCTGGGTTTTGAATTTTCAGTTCATTGTCTAACTCATAAAGACTGCAAGTGTAGTGGCGTTCGTTGTGGTGAAACTCAGCTGTCTTGGGAGGAGGCGGGGGAGAAACAGGTAAGCGCACGCCAACTAACTCCAACTCAATCGAGATGTTGCCGTTCCAAACATTGCGTTTGAGTTTATAGGCAATATCGACGAGGGAGGGGAGGGGATAGTAGTCACCCCAACGCCACGCGATCGCTTTTATAGTCATCGATTGATTAAATGGACTCAGCGTTAACTTGAGGTGTCCTTTACCAATGGTTTTTTGCTCAAGCACCTTTACATTGGGCGTCCAGAAAACAGGATCGGGGTTGCCAATGCCGCAGGGATGAAGAGTGTCAATTTGCTGATAGAGGTCAAGGGTGATTTGGCTCAAATCTGCCTGAACATCAATGGCGACTAGCGGCTTGAGGTGTTCTGGTTCTAAGCATTGATGAGCAAAGGTACTGAGGGAGGCTTGAAAAGCTGCCAAATTTTCAGCGGGTAAGGAAAAACCGCCAGCGGCTTTGTGTCCGCCAAACTTTCCGAGTAAATCCTGACAAAACTGTAGCGCCTCAAATACATGAAACTCTGGAATTCCCCGTGCTGAACCCCGGATATGTTCGGCGGTTTCCCCTTCGTAGGTGCCGATAAATACAGGAACGCCATAGCGTTCTAACAAGCGGGAGGCAACAATACCGATGACGCCGTGATTCCAACCAGATTTTACAATGACTAATACTCGTTGTTGGTGTAAATCAAGTTGCTGTTCTTCAACTAATGCGATCGCTTCTTGTTCAATTTGTTCGCATAGCTGCTGACGATGTTGGTTAACTTGTTCGCACTGCATCGCCCGTTCCAGCGCTATCCCAGGCTCATCGGTTGTCAGTAAATCAATGACAATTTGAGGATCTCCAATCCGCCCAATGGCATTAATTCTTGGCCCCAGTTTAAAGCCAATATCCTCTGGCTTCAAGGATGATTGAGGTTTTACCGCCGACTCTGGACTTGGGGCGACCGACTCCGGACTAACACCTGCAAGCTGAATGAGTGCTTGTACCCCAGCAAGTTGAGATTGGGGTAAGAGTTGCAAACCTCGCTTGAGCCAGCGGCGATTGATACCCGTTAGGGGGGCTAAATCAGCGATCGTTCCCAGAGTAAACAGTTCCAGTAACAGTGCGGTCAATCCTTTGAGTTGTCCTAGTTCCTGCGCCAACGTCACAGCCAAAATATAGGCAACTCCTACGCCCGCTACTCCTCGGTAAGGAGAAGATTCGGGAATCAGCTTGGGGTTAAGAATTGCATCGGCGGGGGGAAGTTTTTCGGGGAGGTCGTGGTGGTCTGTGATAATAACGGTCAAGCCTAAATCTACAGCTAGGGCGATCGCGTCATAGGCAGAGATGCCGTTATCAACGGTGAGAATCAGCCCCACCCCTTCATTAGCACACTCTTCTACAATGCGTTGATTGATGCCATAGCCGTCTTTCATCCTGCTAGGAATGGCGTAATCAACGTCTGCTCCCAACTGCCGCAATGCCCGCAATAATAACGCTGTGCTAGTCATACCGTCAGCGTCGTAGTCCCCTACTATGGCGATTTTTTCTTGTTGAGCGATCGCATCTTTGAGAAACTGTACGCTAATTGCCAAATCTGGAAACTCCTCCAGTGGCGCGGGCATCGTTTGCGATTCTGGATTTAAAAAAACTTGCGCTTGCGCGACTGTCTCGATCCCCCGGTTAATTAATATCTGGCTCAACACCAGGGAAAGCCCTGTTGCTTGTGCAAGTTGGGTCGCTTTTCGCGTCTGCAATGGAGCGATTTGCCACCGCTGATTAGGTAAATTGGGCGTAGGGCGGTAGGACTCAGAGGGAAGTAAGTTTTGCACAGGCATTGTCGCTCAAAATCACAGCACCGATCGATTATGAATCATTAGCCTGCTGAAGGGATCGGTGTTATTTCCTAAAATCCTGAGAGAAGCATCTGCTGAACGAGCTTGGCTTGCCCTTTTTAGTGTTATTAAAACAAGAAGGGTAAGCTAGCAAATATTTACTTTCCACCCATCAAGAACAGGAAACGGTCTAAATCGATACAGTGATTTTTGGAATCCCCTACTATATTCGGTACTGCAAATAGGGGCGGCAAGATGTCAAAGAATATTAATCCGACCATCATCGCGGAGATAAACTGAGCGATCGCCCGTTAGACTCCCCCCCGGACGCACCTCAATCCTTAGTAGTCGTGCTTCTGGTTTGCGGATATTAACTTGCAATGGCGCTCCCTGAGCATCCCAAAACACTACAGAAAAATTGGGGTCAACGGTGCCACCGCGCAGGAAAGAAAGCACTTGTCCCGGACTCACAGGTAGCGCATCAGTGCCGTAGACTTGCTGAACTCGCAGCACACCAGAGGTAAGGTTGGCAACCTCCACTGTGATCCGTTGCCCTGGAATGAACTGCACAGGCTGCGGGCCACAACTTGTCGCCGCCACACAGGTTCCGGCTTGGGCTAACTTCGGCTGTTCAGCACCACTCAGCATTAAGGCAGTTGCCATTAAGACACCTGGTAGCAGTTTATACATCGTTTCCTCTTGGGCATCACTTCTGTGTATTTTGATTTTGGCAGAGAAATGCGATCGCCTTTCTGACTAATTTAGGCGAACTTAGTACATCAAGGCATCCACTCCAAAACAATCCCTACCCGGCTATCTTTTGCTTCCCTAGAATTTTGCTTCTGGATGTCTGTAGCAAGGCGCAAGTTGCGAGTCACCGCATAGCCCACAGAAAGCGTGGTAATGCCCACTTCATTACTGCTACCGGGAGAGACAAAACTCTGAGTTAAAGAAACATCAGCCGCACCTGTTCGAGACAACGCCAGCATCAACCGCGCCCCCACATTTACACCATCTGTCGAGTAATTGCCCGTTTCTATATAGCGGTAGCCTACCTGCGGGGCAAAATTGACATAACTACCGAGGGGACGCACGTAGTAACGTAAATCTGCGCCGACTGATTCTCGGTTGCCTTTAAATGTTGCCTGGTAATCTGCACTTACCGTCAAACCACTACGACCGAGAAACACATCCTCTACCCCAACATTAAATCCCCCTTCCTGGTTAGTTGAGGGAAATTGAGAATAGCCCAACCGCAGCCGAGTGCGAAAACTAGGATCGTTGCGGATGGCGTCTAAAACATCTGGTACCTCCTCCAACCACCGCTGTAATACCGGACTGTTTTCAATAATCTCTGGACTCAAATCCAACTGTTCCGCTGCTGAGTTGGGCGTCGCTGCGGGTTGAGGTGTGAGTAAATCTGCTGGAGTAGGCTCTGTTTGGCTTACCTGTATTGCGTCCTCTTCCTCCCCCATTTTTAAGGAGGGCTGGGGGGCATCTACCGCCATAGAATTGCCCTCAAGTGGCAGGATATTGATGGCACTGTTAGGAGTTAGACCCCTACCCGTTAGCGAGGAGAAGGTTTCTGCCTTTCCTGAAATAGAAGGGGGCTGGGGTGTGAGGTTTTCTAGATTGAAGTCATCCTGGTTTTCTACCCCAACCGTCTCTGCATCCAGAACAAGACTAGGAGACTCTGCTGGCAATGCTTCACCCCAAACTGGAGTAGCCACGGCTAGTAAAATCATACTTACCCACCAGCCATGGACTGGCAGTTGTGGGATAGACCCCCAACCCTCTTTGAGGAGGGCTATAAGTAAAGCTTGTCTTAACTGCCAAGCATTTTCTCCCAATCTCATTCTTTACATCCTTTCCTATCAGTTTCCGTGGCACAAAAAAGCGGTTCTACAGATTGCAGAACCGCTAATTTTCAAAGTCAGCAGAAAAGTTATTTAGCGAGCAACACCATGGGTTGCTACCGCATCAATCGGCTTCATTAGGTACAGGCGCAACAATTGCCAGCCTATAGAAGCGATTGGAGGTACTTTCTGGAAGAACTTCAGGAATTTTGGTGTGTTCGATTCGGCGATCGCACTTAGTTTCTCATTATTTTGCACGCACTTTTCTAGGCGATCGTAAAATTCCGGATTCTCTACATCCAGAACCAGTGGGAACACCCGTCCAGCGGTTTCATTGGTCTTCAAGATCACATGCTTGTCATACTCCCGCGCCTCCAATCCCAAAGCGGCATAGAAGTCAGCACGTTGGATGTCATTGAGATACATTGTCGCAAACACCGACAACAAGAAAAATCGACACCACAGCTTGGCTTTCCAGTCATTCAAAAACTGGGGTTGTGCGCGCATCAGAGCATCGAAGAAGTCACCGTGGCGGTTCTCATCCTGACACCAGTTTTCAAAAAAGCGGAAAATCGGATAGATTCTATCTTCCGGATGCGCTTCTAAGTGCCGATAAATGGTGATATACCGCCAGTAGCCAATCTTTTCAGATAGGTAGGTGGCGTAGAAGATGAACTTGGGCTTAAAGAAAGTATATTTGCGGCTCTTTGTCAGGAAGCCTAAATCCAGCGACAGGTTAAAGTCCGACATCGCTTTATTGAGGAATCCCGCGTGACGCGCTTCATCCCGCGACATCAAATTAAAGCATTCTGCCAAGACAGGATTTTTATCTTTTAAGCGGCGTCCAAGTTCCTTGTAGAGTAAGAAGCCTGAAAATTCCGCTGTGCAAGAACGCTCTAGAAACTCAACAAACAGCTGCCGCTTTTCACCGTCGATGTGATCCCAAGATTGCTCAAATTCCTCATCCCGGACGAAGTGATGGCGATTGTAATCAACACGGAACTCTTCCAGGATCGCTTGCAGCTCCTCTTCATTGGGCGAAAGATCCATCCGCGCCATTTCATCAAAATCGGTGGTGTAGAACCGGGGCGTCAACAGGGTTTCCTTTGACGGGACTTTCACCCCGGGTCGTATCTCTTCAGAACTGGGTTTTTTAAGGGAATCTACCATAACTTAATTGCTCACTTGTCTTTTGACTCTGGGCGGGAGTAGTGTGGCGATACTACGAGCAACTCACAAAATTACCCAGACTGGGCTGCGTTCCAGTCTACCAAGGAACTCAGTGAGCAGAAGCCTCTTTTGGCATTAAGAGTTGCAACATCATGTCAAGTTATATGACATTGTGACTTGTTTTGTGGCTGCAATGTTATAGAGAAAAGCTAATCCTACGGTGGCGATCGCTCTCTACTAGAGAGGCTGTTTGCTCTTACCGCAACCTACTCCCTAAATTCCTAATTCCACGTCAGCCACTTCTGGGCATTCAGGCGCTGGATAGTGTACATCACCAGCAGGTCTAGCGTTACTCGGCGCTCATCAATCATGAACGACTCCAGAGTACTAGCCTTGCCACCACTAGCCGCGCAGGAAAAGGCTTTTTGTTTACTGATATCTTCCTCAGGGAAATAGACATGAAACTTCCGCTGACCATTTTTCCAGGAACCCGCCACTTGCCAGCAGTCTTCTCCTCCCTCCAAACCAGCCGTCTGAAATTTGTCTTTAACAAACGTTAAATCCACTTCCTTAGCGCCTTCCTCAGCTAAGGCAGTTTGTAAGGCTGGGATGTACTCTTGTTCAATAAACTCTGGAAAAGGCTTATCTTCAGGAGCAGGAGGCTTTTCTTTTTTAGCTTTGGCAGCAGGTTTTTTAGCTTTATCGTCTGCGCCCTCTTCCGCTTTAGCTCGAGGCTTTTTCTCTGCGGCAGGTTTGGTTGCTGACTTTGACTCCTTATCGGCATCTTTGGGATTAGGCGACGTTTCTCCGCTTTCGTCTTCTTTTAGCGCCTGCGCCCCTTTTTGTTGCTTCCCTGCTACTTCTGTGGGTTTGTCTTCAGTAGCATTAGGGTTTACTTCTGGATTTGTGGCTTTGGGATCGGGTGCATTCGCCGAAGGAATGTCAGTTGCCTCCGGTTCATCGGTACTAGCAACATTTTCTTTAGAAACACTGGGAGTCCGTGCCTCCCCAGCCGCAGGATTGTCAGGCGCTTCTTCCGAAATTCTGGCATCTTGTGCGGTTTCGTCGTTTTGATTGGAATTTTTTTCGTCTGCCATTGTTCAAATAAATAATCTATTAGTGGAGCATTCGCCCAGATAATACCTGGAACTATAAACCTTCGTAACCATCTTAAACTGATTGCCGCAATGCGGTTAAAGCCATTCTTAAGTGGCAGCATTGCGGCAATATTATCTTGCTTTTGGCAAGGAAACGATCGGGAGTAGATAAATTGAGCTTGCTCAGCCTCCAGCTACGGCAGGTACGATGCTGACTTCATCACCATCGCTCAGGGAGGTTTGAGGCCCCTCTAAAAAGCGAATGTCTTCACTATTGACGTAGAAGTTCAAAAAGCGACGAGGCTTACCCTCTTCATCACACAAACGTGCCTTAATGCCAGGACAGCTAGTTTCTAGAGAGTTCAGCAATTCAGTAATGTTGCTGCCATTACATTCAATCGTTGCTTGATCGTTGGTGAATTTTTGCAGTGCAGTAGGAATTAGAACTGTAACAGCCATGGGTGAGTAGTTAAACCTTAGTTGTTGGTTGCTAGAAGCTTTGGATTAGTGGTTTTTAGTTGTTCTTTGCAAAACTAACATCTAAAAGCCACTAACTGATTAAACCAATACTTGTTGCCAGTCAAGGCGCTCTAGAGTGCGAGAACGTTCTAGTGCCCGCTCAAAACTATCCAGCTTTGGCTCAATGGTTAGAGGTTCGCCAATGTAGCCTTGAACGGCTTCTTGAGTTTTCAGACCATTGCCCGTGATGTAGACAACGGTAGTTTCGTCGGGGTCAATCTTTCCTGCTTCTACCAATTTCTGTAGCACGGCAACTGTGGTGCCACCTGCGGTTTCGGTGAAGATGCCTTCGGTTTCTGCCAGTAGCTTAATGCCTTGGATAACTTCAGCATCGCTGACTGATTCGATGTTGCCGTTGGTTTTTCTAGCAACTTCTAGGGCATAGATGCCGTCAGCCGGGTTGCCGATGGCAATGGACTTGGCGATGGTGTTGGGCTTGACGGGGTTAACGAAGTCACGTCCTTCGCGGAAGGCTTGGGCAATGGGAGAACAACCATCGGCTTGTGCGCCACTGAAGCGAACGGCTTTATCTTCAACTAAGCCAACTTTGATGAATTCTTGAAAGCCTTTGTAGATTTTGGTGAACAAGGAACCGGAGGCAAGGGGAGCAACGATGTGATCCGGTAGCTGCCAGCCGAGTTGTTCGGCAACTTCAAAGCCGAGGGTTTTGGAACCTTCGGAGTAGTAGGGTCGCAGGTTGATGTTGACAAATCCCCAACCATGTGTATTTGCAACTTCACAACAGAGGCGGTTGACTTGGTCGTAGTTGCCCTCAACTGCCATGACCGTTGGGTTGTAGATGAGGGTGCCTAACACTTTTCCAGATTCTAAGTCGGAGGGGATGAAGACACAACAATCTAATCCAGCATGAGCTGCGATCGCGGCGGTAGAATTAGCTAAATTTCCCGTGCTAGCACAAGATACGGTCGAGAAACCTAATTCCTGCGCTCTGGTTAGGGCAACAGACACCACCCGATCCTTAAAACTGAGGGTGGGCATGTTGACGGCATCATTTTTTATATAGAGATTTTTAATACCTAGGCGGCGTGCCAAGCGGTTTGCTTTTACTAACGGGGTCATTCCCGTACCGACATCAATAGGAGTCTGAGTACTAACGGGCAAGAAATCGCGGTAGCGCCAGATGGAGTTAGGGCCGGCTTGAATGCTTTCGCGAGTAACGCGGCGGCGCAGGAGGTCGTAGTCGTAGCTCACTTCTAATGGCCCAAAGCACAACTCACAAACGTGCATCGCTTGCAGTTCGTACTCAGTACCACACTCTTTACACTTGAGGGCTTTCGTAGCAGCAGTCTGCGATGTTTGGGGTTGAGTTGCTTGGGTCATGGGTAAATTTTCTTAATATATCTGTCAACAGTCGATTAACAGTAACACAAGCAAAAATACCCGTCAAATATACCCGACTCTTTTTGTCGGGTTTGAACTAGACAGGAAATCTGAAGGTAAAGATGTTTTCTACAACGTCTCTACTGGATTTTTGCCCCTCGTGTCACTTATAAACCTTGAATTTTCGTTCTCAAACCCACTTTTTGAGGCGGCTGATAGGCTCTCTCTACCTCTTCTTAACTCTGCACTCCTGTTAGCCGCCGCTAACGGGGGGAATCAAGACTACCTCGTCACCATCGTGGAGAATTGTGTCGGGTTCTACAAATTGGAGATTAACGCCGAAGCGGGTGACATCTCGCCACTGTTTGAGTTCTGAATGTTCGGTAAGTAAGTTCTCTAGTACAGTGACTACTTGCGTTTCTGGGGGGTATTGCCGCACCAACTCAGGTACACCGTAAGCTTCCTGGTAGGCGGCGAAGAGTTTGATGGTGATGGTGATTGGAGATTCCGGCATGGCATTTATATGAACCACAGAGGACACAGAGGGCACGGAGAGTAAGGAGGTTGATCAACTTTTTTGTTCTAGGGCAGTTTTGAGGTCAATAACTGTGCTGATCAAGGCGGCATGAACGAAGGTTTGAGGGAAGTTTCCTAGCATCTGCCCAGTTTTTGGATCGGCTTCTTCGGCAAATAATCCGAGGTCGTTGGCATATTCTAGGGCGGCGTCGAGGATTGCATAAACTCGTTGGAAATCCCGACGCATTACCCAGTACTGTGCTACCCAAAGGCTTCCTGCTAGAAAGGCTCCTTCGTGGAGTGAGTCGAATTTCTCTAGGTGGCGGCGGTACAGATATCCAGTAGCGCGATCGCGCTCTAACGCTTTCATGGTAGCTAGCATCTCCGGGGTATCAGGCGGCGTATACGCCCATACGGGAAAGAGTGCGGCTGAAACATCCACGGCTTCGCCGCCTGCGATCGCTGCGTAAGCCCCCTCTGAGGTCAGACATTTCTCAGCAACGAAGTGTCGAATGTCCTGCACGGCTCCCCGCCAGCGTTGCGCTTGCGCTTCACACTCGGCAAACTGGGCAATGTAGTCTAAACCGCAGGCGACGATAACCTTGCTGGAGGTGTACTGGAGTTTCTCCCGTTCCTCCCAAATCCCGTAGTCAGGCTCACTCCAATGCTCGGCTAAAAATTCAGCGATACGTTCAATGAGCGACCAATGCTTTTTTGTTCCACAGTGGCTGTAGATGAGCTTGGCAGCTAGCAGCACATTCCCATAGGCATCAAGTTGTAGCTGTTCGTTGGCGCTATTGCCGATTTGTACAGGTTGGCTGCCACGGTAGCCGACAAAGTTGAGGGTTTCCTCCTCTGGAGCTATTTCACCGCTGAGGGTGGAAAAGGGAAGTAGCGGCATGTTACCGGAATCGCGACTGAAGCCGCAGATATAGTCGAGAAAGCGTTGCTCCTCAGTTCCGTTGCTGCCTGCACGGATCAAGGCGCTGGCGATCATGCCTGCATCCCGAAGCCAGACGTAGCGGTAGTCATAGTTCCGCTTTCCTCCCAAAACCTCTGGCAGGGAGGTGGTAGCTGCAGCGATAATACCGCCATTTTCCTCGAAGGTAAGCAGACGCAGTACCCGCAGCGAAGCTGCAACTTCCCGCTCGTAGGGGCCATGATACGTGGCGTGGGAAGCGATCTGCCGCCAGCATTCGAGGGTTGTTTCGAGCCAAGCGTCCACCTCTTTGCTGGTGGGGGAGGTGAGGGATTCGTTCACCAGCACTGCCCAACCGGGTTCGCCTTGAGGAATCGTGAAGCGGACGCATTCCCCTATGATCGCAAGTGGATGGGAGGCGTAGAGATAATGGCGATCGTCGATTTGTACTGCCTGAGCGATGTTTTGGAGTTTCAGCGGACGCCGCCCGTAGTCCGGCGCAGCCTGTAAGGTCACTGTAACTTCGTTTGGTGCAGGCGAAAACTGACGACAAATCCCACGCGGCGTATTTTCTCCCAAAGGCATCCAATCTGTAACCCGCAGTTCGCCATTAGGGGTCGCGAAGGTTGTTTCTAATACCCCACTATCTTCTAGGTAGCGGCGACGGGCAAAAGTGGTATCGGGCGATCGCATTATCCAGATTCCACCCCGTTTTGGGTCGAGCAATGCCGCTAACAGGGAAGGGTAATCGAAACGTTCCGGACAATACCAGACGACAGCCCCCTTTGTAGTGATGAGGGCAGCAGTGCGGCGATCGCCAATAATCCCCAAATCGCGAATATCGGGGAAGTCGTTCTCTCCCATTAAAAAGCTATCCGAAAGTAGATGTGAGAAATTCCTAACCACAGAAGAACATAGGATTAATGTCTGGTAGTCACAGCTTAAAGATGATTTTTTAAGATAGCTTTTCAATACCAGCTAAACGCTTTGTATAGCCTGTTTTGCTTTCAGAGTACTTTCAGAGTTTCTGCTCTATGCGGCGAAACTCGTGTTCCACTTCTGCCCAGAGTGACTTGTTGTGGGGGTCAGTGCGGAGGGCTTTTTTCAGATAACTCCTAGCTTTATTGAACTGCTTTTCATTTACCCAATAACGTCCCCAGCGAGAATAGGCGATCGCCTGCCACTGTCGCACTTCCAGATCTTGAGGAATGCGCTGTGCTAACCCTTCTACCAGCGCGATCGCCCGAGGAAATCTCTGCTCTTTTAATAATTGCTGTAAATGCAGATAAGACTGCCGCTTGAGTAGCTGTTCCGTTTCTGTCAATGGCGGCTGCGGAGGAGTCGGTTTTGGTTTTCGAGTAACCTCAGTCGTGGGGGCTGTTGGGAAGGGAGGAGTAGACAGGGTTTGCGCCACAGTAACTCGATCCAGCTCTTTGAGGAGGAACTGGTAAGCTTCGGTGGCGGCGATAAACTTGTCTTGCGCTTGCCGATCCGACGGGTTGACATCCGGGTGATATTGTCGTGCCAAGCGTCGATAAGAGGATTTGATTTCAGCGACAGACGCTTCAGAAGTAATTCCTAATAGTCGATAGCAATCTGCCAGATCCATTGATACGCCATTCGTTAGATGTCAACCATCGTTGATCATGTGTCATTTAATACCTTACTCAAGACAAAAGACAATGGGCAACTGATAGCCAAATAAATTCCCATAAAACAAGGGCAGCTCAACAAGGGCTGCCCTTATTTCCTACCCTGCGGTTCTACAGGGTTTGCTCTTCAATGACACGGTCAATTAAACCGTACTCCTTCGACTCTTGAGCAGACATGAAAAAGTCACGATCCATGTCTTTTTCAATCTTCTCAATGGAGTTACCCGTATTGTCGGCGTAAATTTGGTTGAGTTGATGCCGGATTCTGATAATTTCTCTAGCTTCAATCTCAATATCTGTGGCTTGTCCCCGTGCGCCCCCAGATGGTTGGTGGATCATGATCCGCGAGTGGGGTAAAGCAAGGCGCTTTCCCTTCTTACCAGCAGCCAGCAGGAAGGAACCCATTGATGCCGCCAAGCCCACACAAATGGTCACGACATCAGACTTAATGTGCTGCATGGTGTCATAAATTGCCATGCCTGCGGTAACAGAGCCACCAGGCGAGTTGATGTAGAGGTAGATATCTTTGCCAGAATCCTCTGAATCCAGATAAAGCATGACAGCGATAATCTGGTTAGCAATTTCGTCATCAACTTCTTTACCTAAGAAAATAATCCGTTCCCGATAAAGACGATTGTAGATATCAATCCACTGAGTATATTGTTCCCCAGGCATTTGATAAGGAACTTTTGGTACGCCGATTGGCATTGCATTTGCTCCGAATTAAAAAAAGAATAATCAGTTGAATGCCTTCATAAGTGAGGCAGAAAGATCATAAAAAGCTGCAAACTAGTCTTAAGAAACCCCAGCAGGTAGCGGTGGATTAGCAAGATCGCTAGTCTCTAGTACGCGGTCAATCAAGCCGTACTCTTGTGCCTTTTGAGGTGACATGTACAGCATTCGATCCATATCCTTGGCAATTTTCTCTGCGGATTGACCAGTGTTGCGCGACAAAATATCAAGCATCGTTGATTTATTAGCCAACACTTCTTTCGCCCGAATTTGAATATCCGTGGCTTGACCGCGAGCATATGCCTTCGGCTGATGCAAGACAATGGAGGCATTCGGTAAGCTTGCCCGACATCCTTTTGTCCCCGCAGAAAGGAGCATCGCCGCCATACCCATTGCTGAACCAATACAGATGGTGTGGATGGGTGGCTTGATGTAGCTCATCGTGTCACAGATGGCAAAGGCTTCGGTTTCAAAGCCAACAGGTTCGCCGTTGTAACTGGAGGTGCCTGTGGAGTTAATGTAGATTTTAATCGGCTTGTCGGGGTCTTCGTACTGCAAGTACAAAAGTTCCGCTACGATCAATTCGGTTACCGCTGGCACCAAAGGCATACCCAGATAAACAATCCGCTCATTCAGCAGTAGCGAGGGTAAGTCTGGCGGCGGTGTCCGGTATGTGCTACGACCGTAGTAGCTGGACTGAACAGCCTGAATGGGTATCTTCATGGTGTTGGGGGCTGCAATAATGGCGCTATCTTTAAACATAGTAGCGTGCCTGTGAGCGTGCCTGTGGCAGTTCTGGGAGATAGTGACTTTCCCGCCCAACAGCCGCTGATTTGTCAGGCTATTTGTGATTATTCCGTAGCGTCAAAGTTGCGTCTTGAAGTTACTCACTCCCTAGATTTTGCGCTTAACAGGAGCTTTTTCTAATGAAAGTTGGCTTGCACCCAGCCCTCAATGATATTCATTTAGACGCAATGCAACCTAGCAATCAGCGTCAACTGTCGATCGCCCTACGTGCGATTTCCACCGGGCAAGACCGCAATCTCCCGCTCAATTTGTGTCTAGTTCTCGACCACAGTGGCTCAATGAACGGACGCCCATTAGAAACTGTTAAGAAAGCGGCAATTAGCTTGATTGAGCGTCTCAACCCTGAGGATCGGCTCTCGGTGATTGCCTTTGACCACCGGGCGAAGGTTTTGGTTAAAAATCAGATTGTCACTGATCCGCAGAGCGTGACAAAGCAAATCAATCGGCTGTCAGCTGATGGGGGAACGGCGATTGATGAAGGACTAAAGCTGGGAATGGAAGAAGTCGCTAAGGGCAAGCAGGAGACGGTATCCCAGATTTTTCTGCTGACAGATGGTGAAAATGAGCATGGAGATAATGCTCGCTGCTTGAAACTTTCAGAAGTGGCAACGGAGTACAAAATTACCTTAAATACTTTGGGATTTGGTGCCCACTGGAACCAGAATATTTTAGAAAAAATTGCCGATATTGGCGGTGGCACCTTATCTTACATTGAGCAACCAGAACAAGCGCTTAATGAGTTTGGACGCTTGTTTAATCGTATTCAAGCTGTGGGCTTGACGAATGCCTATTTGTTATTTGATTTAATGCCCAAGGTTCGTTTCGCCGAACTTAAACCCGTCGCGCAAGTAGCACCCGATACGATTGAGCTGCCTGTACAACCGGAAAATAATCGCTTCAAAGTTCGCTTGGGAGATTTGATGACGGATACCGAGCGCGTGGTGTTGGCAAATCTTTATATTGGTCAACTCCCCCAAGGGCGGCAGGCGATCACTAATTTGCAAGTCCGTTATGATGACCCCGCAGCAGATCAAGAAGCCATTTTGTCTGAGCCGATGTCTGTGGAAGTGGAAGTCCAGAGTGTATACAAACCCGCACCCAATGCTCAGGTGCAACAGTCTATCTTGGCGTTAGCCAAATATCGGCAGACGCAAATTGCCGAAGCAAAATTACAACAAGGCGATCGCGCTGGGGCTGCCACAATGCTACAAACGGCAGCAAAAACCGCTATTCAAATGGGCGACAAAGGCGCAGCTACCGTTCTCCAAACCAATGCCACTCGCTTACAGTCTGGCGAAGACCTCTCAGAAGCCGACCGGAAGAAGACGCGAATCGTCTCGAAAACGATATTACAGGAATGAAGAGAGTGCTGAGTGCTGAGTCCGGAGTCAGTGAGTAGGGTAGAAAGTGTGTTCAGCGAAGCCGTTGCCGGAGGCTAGGGCGAACGATGTTCTCCTCATCTCACCATCCCTATAACAGGAAACGATTCTGGTGAAGCACGCTCCGCTTAAGTCAAAACTGATACTAGAAGCCCAAGCTTGTCTACAACTAGCAATTCCTTTAGCCGCCGCGCAACTCTCACAAGCGGCGACTAATTTTTTCGACACTATCATGATGGGCTTACTCGGCACCCAAGTATTAGCGGCTGGGGCATTGGGAGCGATCACCTTTTCCACCCTAATTTTGATTGGGACAGGTATTGTCTCTGCTTTCGATGGCATTCAGATCATTGCGGCGGGGGCGTTACGCGGGCTAAAAGATACACGGGTGCCAATGTTTATTGGTATTTTTGCTTACTGGTGTATTGGCTTATTTGCAGGATATTCAATGGGGTTGCAGCTCAATTGGGGTGGTGTCGGTTTAGGGTTCGGTTTGGCACTAGGATTGGCTGCCGCTGCCGGAACTTTCACTTGGCGTTTTCACCATTTGCTTTCGTCGCGGATCTAAGCGGTTAGATGGGTGAGGAGTTTTTAGTTATTGGTTATTAGAGAGAAAGACCAGTTTGATTGTGGTACTTAATTACAATATTCATTAGGAGTACACATTGCTGTACCTCTACCTGAATTAGAACGTCAATCTCTTAGTACCTTTGGCAGTGTTATTAACTGCGTCAGCGATCAAGAAGGCAAGCTATACTTTCTCGCCACTAAAAATCAACATGTTTGATCAAGCAACCGTTTAGCTTGTCTCACCTTGTCCAGGCTGATCAAGCCCAGAAACCTCACTGGAACTGCCTCCGGGTTTGTCTACGTAAGTGCCTCTTTCCTTCGCCAGTTGATCGATGGTGTCACCGATAACAGCCGTCAAGCTTTTACGAGTTTGGGAATGATTGGATTGTTCTGCTTTTAAAGCGGATAGGAGGCGATCGCGTTCTACTAATGCCTCAGTCAGTTGAGCCCGCAACTCCTCTACTGTCTCCACCTGTGATACGGTTTGAGCGATCGCGGCAGCGGCTTCAGGGTCATCGGGTGCTTTCGTGGGTGGCGCTACTTCCGCCTGTAACTGACGGATTTGGGCTTTGAGAGATTGCACTTCCTCCTGGGCAAGCCGCGTTTCAGTACGGCGTTGTTGTGCTTCGGTATTGTAAAGTTCTCGCCAATTGGCGGCACTTTCATGGGCAGCATCGCGATCGCGTATGCTATCTGCTAACTGCTGCCTCACTGCCCGGATTTGCGCTAACCACTGCGTAACGTCGTTGCTCACCCTTCAATTACTCCTCATTCGCCTTGCAAAATTCAGTTAAATCTACCTATGTGTAACTATTGGCACTGACCACTTGGTATAGATATTTTTTGATCAACTTGCCACTCTTATAATTTGCACAAAACTATTGCTATCAATAAAAAAATCTATGATTCCTGCTCGATTTTTCCGCTTCTTTCGATATTTAAATGTAGTCGCACTTAGGAGAACCTTTACGCGTGCCTTCCAGCGGCGCTTAATGGGTTTGTCCTCAGAAATAGCTTACAACGCTATGTTAGCCCTGTTTCCGGCTGTTCTGGCGATACTCACAGCGGTTGGTCTGTTTGAAGAATCCTTACAATCTACCTTTCATAACATAGCGAGTCAACTCAGTGAAATTGCCCCGGTAGATGCGTTGGATTTAATCCGTGATTTCGTTAATGAAATTAGCCAGACGAAAAGCCCGAGATTATTTTCCTTTAGCTTTTTACTGGCACTTTGGGCCGCTTCAGGAGCACTCAGTGCCGCCATGAATGCCCTCGATCAAATCCACCAAATTCCGCCCCAACAAACGCGACCCTTCTGGAAAGCAAAACTGGTTTCTCTTAGTTTAACCATTGGCACAATTTTACTCTTTGTCACTGCCTCCTTTCTCGTTTTTATCAGTGACTGGATTATAAAACTGGTTGCCGATCAAAGTGGCGTTTCGCTGTTTTTAACGCTTTGGCGACTTCTAAGCTGGCCTCTTGCTTTAGGAATTGTGGCAATTGCCTTTGCCTTTATATACCGTTATGGCCCCAGTCGCTGGAACAAGGGCATGCCAATTTTGCCAGGAGCAGTGCTAGCCGCCGTAGCCTGGGCAATTCTATCTGCCCTATTCCGACTTTATGTTGCTAATTTCGGCAATTACAACAAAGTTTATGGCACTGTTGGTGCAGTAATTGTGCTGCTACTTTGGCTATACATGAGTTCGCTTGTCCTGTTGCTGGGCGACCAACTTAACGTCACAGTTGGTGAAGCGATGCAAAAAAGCGTAGATAGAACAGCATTGAAAATAACGAAGGTATAAAAATCAAACCTTAGTTAACTAAGGACACTTCCTAAAATGACTAAACCTTCTTTTGTGCCCAGTGACCCTAGAGCGGCTAGCCTCAGGCGTCTACGTCAACTCAGTTACCTGCTCGACAATGCCATTCCTATTCCTGGAACATCGTATCGAATTGGTATTGATCCGATTTTAGGGCTGCTACCAGGAGCGGGGGATTTGGCTGGGACAGCCGCCTCTGCCTTTATTGTCGTGCAAGCTGCTCGCTGGGGGCTTCCTCGCGCTACCTTGACCCGAATGGCTCTCAATATCCTTTTTGAGACAGTAGTGGGTTCTATTCCTGTGCTGGGAGATGTGGTGGATGCAGGCTGGAAAGCCAACATGAAAAACATGGCACTGCTAGAAGCCCACCTAAATCATCCTCAAGAGAGCCGCCGGGTGGATTGGTTATTTCTGAGTTTCCTGCTGGCTGGATTGTTTTTAGTGGTAATGACGATCACCATTGTAAGTTTTATAGTTCTGAAGTTTTTAGTGCAAGCAATCAGTGGCTAGTAAGGAAGTCACAGACAATCTTAGGTCTGCTAGCAAAAGAGGCAAAATTTTTAACTTCTAGCTAAACTAACTAACTGAATTTTTCATAGGAAATGCCTGTAATAACACTACAGAAATAACAACCAACAAAGCTCCAATAACTTGTTTGGCAACCAATTGTTCACCCAAGAAAACAATCCCTAATAAAACAGTTACTACTGGCTCAATGGTAGATAAAATCGCTGTCTGGGAGGTGCCGAGGCGTTGGATTCCAGAAAATAAGGCGACAATCGGCAGCACTGTTGCTAGTAGTACTAATCCGGCTACAGTCCATAAGGCAGTGGAGCTTTCTGGCACTACTAAACCTTGTCCTAGGAAAGCCGCTCCTAGAAAGGACAGGGCAGCACCGAAGGAAAGATAAGCACTGGTTGTTACAGGCGAGACGGATCGCACTAAGCTTGCCCCGAAAGTCAGGTAGAGCGCATACCAAACCCCGCAGGCAATCCCTAGCACCACGCCAAGCGGCTTAAGGGTGGCATTGCTGAGGTCGATTGTCAGAAGACAGCCGACGAGGGCTAAACTAAGGGCAATTGTTCGCCGAAAACCTGGAGGATTGCCAGATTGTAGCCAGTCAAGAAGGGTGACAAAAGCAGGATAGGTGTAGAGTAACAGGGCTGAAACTCCGGCACTGGAATGGGCAAGGGCACTAAAGAACAGCGCGGCTTGAATAGCATACCCGACTGCGCCTAATAGAGTTGCCGCGATCGCGTCTCGTTTAGACAGTCGCCAATCTCCTCGCCACAACAACCACGCCCAAAGAACAACTGTCGCCCCTGCAAATCGCCAAGAGAGGGTGCTAGCTAAATCTAATCCTTCGCTGTAGGCAAGCTTGGCAAAGATTGCCAATGTTGCAAAACCTGTGGCAGACAGCGTAACTAGCAACACTCCCACACCGTCCGGACTTGCCTCTAACGTGCCTTCTTTCTTCAACTTCTTTGTTTTCTACTTCTCTCTCAGGATATGGAGGAAAATGAATCTGTTTATCCCTAGTTGTAAGCGGCTTCCTTGATCCCTCAATGCTCTACCAATGAAAAATGGCAATTTGTAGGAGTCAACATGAATGTGACAATTCGCTCTGCTACTGCCTCTGATATTGAAGTCTGCGGACAGATTATTTACAAAGCCTTTGCAGGAATCGCTGAACGTTATCAGTTTCCCTCTGATTTCTCGACCTTAGAATTTGCGACTCAGACAGCGGCATTTTTGATTCAGCATCCTTTAGTCTTTAGTGTAGTTGCCCTTTTAGATCATCAGGTAGTTGGAGTCAATTTCCTCGACGAACGTAATCTAATTTACGCTATTGGGCCAATCGCTGTCGCTCCAGATGCTCAAGGGCAGGGAATTGGACGGCAATTGATGAAAGCTTTACTAGAACGGGGTCAGGATTCCTTTGGCATTCGCCTCAGCCAGGATACAGTTAATCTGTCATCACTTTCTCTGTATACTTCCTTCGGCTTTGAGGCGAAAGAGCTAGCGGTGGTGCTGAGTGGAAAGCCGGAAAGCCCACCTGATCCCGCCGTTGAAGTTCGGCTTCTCAATCATTCAGATTTAGAGGCGTGTGCTGCTCTTTGCCAAAAAGTCTACGGATTTCTGCGGACTGGTGAACTAATCGAGGCTCTCGATTATTTTTCTCCCCTTGCCGTTTTCCGTTCAGGTCGCCTCACAGCCTATGCCTCGGCGGTTGCTTTTTTTGGCCACGGTGTGGCTGAAACAGAAGCAGACTTGCAGGCGTTAATCTTGGGTGCTGGAGCTAAAAGCGAGCAACCTATCTCCTTCATCGCACCTCTGCGACAGGGAAACTTCTTACGTTGGTGTTTGAAGGAGGGATTCCGTATGGTTAAGCCAATAACGTTAATGGCAATGGGTGACTATCAAGAACCACAGGAATTTTTCTTTCCCTCGGTGGCTTACTGATGCTGTGCTTAGTTTTTTCTGATGTCGTACGTACTAAGGGATTAATGCGATCGCTTGCTACCCTACAAAAAGCACGATATTAGATGAAAAGGCTTTCTTGTTCGGTAGTAAAGATATATTCGTAGTCAAAATGCAAGCATTGCGGATGTCGAATTATAGAAAATCCTAGATTCGTCACGACGTCTGTTGTGAAAGTAGCAATAACTAATTCAGTGAGCTTCTTAACTGAAACTTGCGGTTCTTGCACAAAATAATCTCGTTTAGAAAAGAATTCTTTTTCTCGGACAGGTACAACAATCCCGTTGATGCGGTGGGTGTGTTGAATAGGTTTGATATAAAGATTGGTAAATTCTTCTTGATTTCTTTGCAGCCTGTATAGCCGCTCATGCTGCAACCAACTCATTTTGAACATCATTTTGATGAGTTCAAAACCTAAGATGTAGTTAAAAACATGATTGCGTTCTTCTGTGCTGGCAATTAGTCGCAGAGCTGACTCTAAATAAACGTCAGGTTTGCGGCGAACATCTTGAGCAGAGTGAATATAAAACTGCTTGATGTAAGATCTTAAAATTGTTTCACCAAGTGCAGTTTGAATTTGAAACCGTCGGAGATGTTTTTCTACTTTTTGTTGAGTGTCACGGTCATAAATAATCCTTGAAAGTATGCCGTCTGCCGTGTACTCATCTAAAAACTCCGCCTGCACCTCTGGTGGAGCCGCGCAGATCAGATGACACAACGACAGCACGTAGCGCCGCTGCTCCCAGGGCAAGCTTTCTGCCCATTCTCTGGCTTCTGGAGGAATTTGATCGAGAATATGGTTAGCTTCTTGAAGTGCTCTAGAAACAAGGAGGTTTCTATATTCTGTGTCCATTGTGAACATAAGCCGTTGTTAGTAGGAATAAATCAGTAAATCAAGGTAGCTTGTAGAAGATTAATGGATGGTATGAATTTAAGCTGATATTTAAATGCTATGGTCTATTTTGGCACAAATCTCTAGGAATTTAAATACCGTACTTTTACGTAATTACTACAGAGTTACAAAGGTTTTTTCAGTAGTTACCCAAGTTAATTTACTGAGTTAGAGAAAGTTTGAAAGGTTTTTGAGATGTTTCTTCTAACCTCCAAACTATTAAGATAGTTTAAGAGAGACTAGCTGAACCCTTAGGTTTAGCGATCGCCAAAAGCAGTTCTCTTTCTTCTTGCTACCGATTACCTCAACCATCAGCGCTACAATATGACGGTTGTATTGGGCGATACAGGCATTGATCGAGCGTTATACTCTGCCCGAAATGGGCGAATTGTGGACTGAAACTTATAAATTAAAAACCTGGCTGCAAGTGGAAATTGCCGTTTGCGAGGCGCAAGCGGAGTTGGGTTACATCCCGTCTGAGGCGGTTGAGGAAATCAAGGCGAAGGCAAATTTCGATCCCCAGCGAGTGCTGGAAATTGAGAACGTAGTCCGCCATGACATGATTGCCTTTCTCACCAACGTCAATGAGTATGTCGGGGATGCAGGACGTTACATCCATTTAGGATTAACTAGTTCTGATGTGCTGGATACGGCGCTAGCGCTTCAGTTGGTGGCGAGTCTCGATATTTTACTGGAGCATACAGAAAAGCTGAGTCAGGCGATTCGTTACCAGGCGCAGCAGCATCGTCACACTGTGATGATTGGACGCTCCCATGGTATTCATGCTGAACCGATTACCTTTGGCTTTAAGCTGGCAGGGTGGTTGGCGGAAGTGTTGAGAAACCGCGATCGCCTCTGCCGTCTGCGCCGTGATATTGCTGTTGGCAAGATTTCCGGTGCGGTGGGAACCTACGCTAACACTGAGCCACGAGTGGAAGCGATCGCCTGTCAGAAATTGGGACTCGAACCCGATACGGCATCGACGCAAGTAATTTCCCGCGATCGCCATGCGGACTTTGTCCAAACCTTAGCGTTACTCGCCGCCTCAATCGAACGCTTTGCTGTGGAAATTCGCAACTTGCAAAGAACCGATGTCTTGGAAGTGGAAGAGTTTTTCTCTAAAGGACAAAAAGGCTCCTCCGCTATGCCACACAAGCGCAACCCGATCCGTTCTGAGCGCTTAACCGGAATGGCACGCATCATTCGCGCTCATTCAGTGGCGGCGCTAGAAAATGTTGCCCTCTGGCACGAACGGGATATTTCTCATAGTTCTGTGGAACGAGTGATTTTGCCTGATGTTTGCACCTTGACGCATTTCATGCTGGTGGAAACGATTGATTTGGTGAAGAATCTGCTGGTTTACCCAGAGAACATGAAGCGGAACATGAATCTTTACGGTGGCGTTGTCTTTAGCCAGCGAGTTTTGCTTACCTTAGTAGAAAAAGGTATCAACCGTGAAGATGCTTACGAGATCGTCCAGTCTTGCGCTCATGAAGCCTGGAATAAACCGGAAGGAGATTTCCACGGGCTGATTGCCAAAGATCAGCGGGTAGCGGCGAAACTAACGCCAGAAGAGATTGAGGAGTGCTTTAACCCACAGCACCATTTGCGACATTTAGATGAGGTGTATCAACGCTTAGGCATTTAATGAAGGGTGAAGTATGAAGTATGAAATATGAGGGGTAAGAGGTTATCGTTTTACCTCATCACCTCATCCCCCTCTCTTCTTCCAAACTCCGTGTCCTCTGTGCCTCTGTGGTTTATTAAAACTTTATTCCCTCTCCCCCGCACCCTTACTTAGGACTCAGGACTCTTTCCCTCATGACCTTTAGTATTCAAACCCTACCCTCAGAGGTCGTCAACCTCATTGCGGCAGGGGAGGTGATTGATTCCCTTGCTGCCGTGGTGCGGGAACTGGTAGAAAATGCCCTCGATGCGGGGGCGACACGCCTTGCTATTTCGATCTCACCGGAACAGTGGCGAGTGCGCGTAGCAGATAACGGTTGGGGCATGAGCTTAGGCGATTTGCGTTGCTGTGCTACGGCTCATAGTACGAGCAAAATCCGCAGCTATGAAGACTTGTGGCGGATTACGAGTCTGGGCTTTCGCGGGGAGGCATTGCACAGCTTAGCAACGCTAGCAGATTTGCAGGTATTGAGTCGTCCCCTAGTGGCAACAGAGGGGTGGCGCATCATCTACGACTCCCAAGGGGAACCTGTGGTGGAAGAAGCCGCCGCGATCGCTCCGGGTACAGTAGTCACGGTTTCTAATTTATTTGCCAACTGGGCGGCGCGGAAAGAAAAGTTACCCGCCATGGCACAACAGTTGCGGGCGGTGCAGACAACGATTTACCACATCGCTCTTTGCCATCCCAACGTTACCTGGCAAGTGCAACAACGCGATCGCCTCTGGTTCGCCATTAGTCCCGGAACAACCGCCCAGCAGATTTTGCCGCAAATTTTGCGACAGGTGCGACAGGGGGACTTGCATCACTTAGTAGTGGATGTGCCGACGCCGAGCAATAAACCGCAGGGTGGCTCTACTATGGAGCTTGACAGTTCTGAACTTGAGCAAGAAACCCTCGCCGATGCCAAACTCTCCTTGGTGATGGGATTACCCGATCGCTGTCATCGCCGCCGCCCAGATTGGGTGAAGGTGGCAGCAAATAACCGTTTAGTGCGATCGCCAGAATTAGAACAAGCGATTTTGGGGGCATTCGCCCGGACTGTTCCGCGCGATCGCTACCCGATTTGTTTTCTGCACCTCCAGCTTTGCCCTAGCCAAATTGATTGGAATCGCCATCCCAGCAAGGCAGAGATTTACCTACACGCGATCGGTTATTGGCAAGAAAAAGTTGCCCAAGCGATTGAGAAAGCCTTGCAAATTAGTCCGGCAAATTTATCAGAAGCCGTGCAATCGGAACGAGTAGTAACATTACTCAAGGCATCTGAAGAAAAAGGGAATTACAGCGTCAGCCGCAGCATCAAAGCCGAAAATACCCAAAAATCTCAGGAAATGGGGCTGATTGAATTAAAAGCGATCGCCCAAGTTCGCAATACCTACATTCTCGCTGAACATCCTACGGGAATGTGGTTAGTAGAACAGCACATTGCCCATGAGCGAGTATTGTACGAGCAATTATGCGATCGCTGGCAGATAGTTCCCCTAGAACCTCCGGCTATCCTCAGCAATCTCACACCCGCCCAAGTCGAACAACTCCAACGCCTCGGCTTAGATGTCGAACCCTTTGGTGAACAACGGTGGGCAGTCCGCAGCGCCCCGGCTCCCTTGCAAGCAGGAGATGAGTGTACCGAGGCACTTTTAGAACTGAGTTGGGGAGGCGATCTACAAACCGCACAAGTAGCAACCGCCTGTCGTAGTGCCATCCGTAACGGCACATCACTAAGTCTTCCAGAAATGCAAGACTTACTCGATCAGTGGAAACTCACGCGCAATCCCCGCACCTGTCCCCACGGACGACCGATTTATTTATCCCTAGAAGAGTCAGCGCTGGCGCGTTTCTTCAAGCGGCATTGGGTAATTGGAAAGAGTCATGGAATTTAATAGCAGTACTTAGATAGGGTGTTACACCTAACGAGAACCGCTATAACTTAACAGCTTTGCCGATGTAGCAAATAGAAGTATCCTCATTAATTTGGATTTTGAATGGTTCTGATTTTTCACCTTTTCCAGAATTGGTTAACCCGCTCCATATGACATCTTGCAGTGTTTTTAAGCTAGCGCCATTAGTCACATCAAATCCTTTAATTGCAACATCTATGAAATCAGTTCTGTTTAAGATATCAGCTAACTCATCAGGTTTAATGAATTTATTCCAGTCATGAAGTCCGCGTGGAATTTGCTTAAGAATATCCTCCAGCAGCCAAATCATCACTGCTCGGGATTTAAAGTTTCTGTTAATTGTGTCAAATAAAAATATTCCATTGCTTTTCAAAACCCTAGATATCTCAGAAACTACTCGTTCCAAGTCAGCAACGTGTTCTAAGACATCAAAACATAAAACCACATCGAATGTATTGTCCTCATAAGGAAGGTTTTCAGCATTGGCAACTCGGTAATCAATAGGCAAATGATTTTCTGTAGCGTGGGCTTGAGCGACGTTAATTGAGTTTTGAGATAGATCGATACCTGATACATTAGCTCCTCGTTTGGCTAGAGGCTCGCAGGCTAATCCTCCCCCACAACCAACATCCAAAACTCTTAGCCCTTGCCAACTACGAACATAATCAGTTACAAACTCAAATCTTGACTTATTGAAATGATCGAGTAAATTTAAAACTTCCCCTTCGTCCCACCAGGCGTCAGCGTTTAAATCATAGTATTCTAGGTCGTTTTTTTGATTATTTGCTCTTTTATATAATGTCGTCATTGCCCTTTTCCTGCTGTGATTGAATAAAAATACCGCCATCTTTAATAGTGGTCAAAATCCTAATAAACTTTCATCAAACTTTCGGTTTATTTTAAAAGTGTGTTGTTCTATACAAGACTTGACGGCTGCTTTTATAAAAACCGAACTTATGCAAATACACTACATATAGTAGGGACGTTGGCGAAACCGACGCGAAGTGCCTACGGTTCTTCGTCCCTACCCATTAGGTGTATTTGCCGAGGGGTTAATCCGGCTGTTGCTTACCCCAATTGAGGGGAGATTCTAGAAGATTTTGGGAAAAATCTAACTAAAGTATTAGACGCAGGTCTGGTTCTCCTTTCTCAACGTTCCAAAGCCTTGCGATCCCAATTTGCTAACTTTGCCCTTACCTTATAGAGGTTTGAAGGTGCTGTTTAACCCTTCCCTAGGGCAGTTCCGTAACTTGGTTACTTAGGAGTTTTGACCAGCATAGGTTTTAGCAAGAGTATCTCATTTGTATTTCTTTACTAAGATTGCTATTTAATTGAACTCTAGGTTATCCCTCTTCTGTCACTCTCCGAAAAGCCTTGCGTTTTCTGAATCCTAGAGTGTAGACGGAGCAAGCGATCGCGCAATTTTTTCTGAGTAGAAATTCTTGGAGATACGAAATTGGTCAAAATGTGATCGCCAACCCCTGCATGGCTCAGCATACCTTGTCTTTGGGAATTACTAATCCTACGAAAAACCGGAGAGTGACAGAAGAGGGTTATGTTAGGTCAGGCGATTGAGTTTAGAACTTACACTATAAAAGAAATATGGAAATTCGGTTTAGTGAATCCTTTGCCAACAAGGGGAAAGTCTATCACGCTCAATGGGGACTAAATAAGATTTTTGGAGAAGATATAGATGAACGGAAGGTAATGAATGAGCAAGAACTCATTGCTCGTTTCGATGAGGTTTGGGAAAAAACGCTAAAAAAATTTATTGAGCGGTCAAAGCCATCTAACAAAGAACAGAAAGATGCCATAGTTGAAAAACTCAAGGAAATTTCTCGAAAAAGTAAATATCAACGACAAGACTACTTTAATCACAATGACGAACATTACGAGTTTCGTCTTTATGGAATAGATGGTGTAGCTCAGTTACAAAAATTATCAGGATTTGCTGATGAATATGAGTTAAATCAACTTTGGTTCTTTTCTGCTGGAGACAAACACCCTGACTGGCTCATCATTAAGTTTGCTACAGCTAAGGAAAGAGAGCATTTTGCAGAAATAGCAAAAAGGCTGAACCAGGATGATGAAAATCTTGGCAGAGAATTAATACGTGACTTTATGAGAAAGTTTGAAAAAAGCTAGTAGCTCGTTACAGGAAAAGCCACATTGCCAAACTATATAGCTGTATGCTCCTAGGCTGACGATATGTGAGCTTAAGATGCTTAACAACTTGTTTTAACTCAAAACCCCAGATCTGCCTTTGCTGCTTCAGCCGCCGCGAAAACTTCTTCATCTGGCATTTCTTCCCAAGCCGGATCGCCAATTTCTGCGTAGAAGTTTTGGTCGTAGGGACGAGTTCTAATTACCACAGGCATAGGAACGGCGTGACCGAGAATCAAAGCTTGTTGCTTGGAGTCAAGTTTGGATAGTACAGAACGCAAACTTTGACCACCAGAGACACCTGTGAAAATCGCTTCAATATCTTTGTCGTCGTTGAGCAGGGCGGTGATGCGGGTACCTACTTGGGACATCACCTCGTTATCGATGCCGGAGGGACGCTGATCCACAACGAGGAGGGTAACGAAGTATTTCCGCATCTCACGAGCAATGATGCCGAAGATAGTTTGGCGGACGGTAGCAGTATCGAGGAATCGGTGAGCTTCTTCGATGGTGATGACGAGGGGACGGGGGCGATCGCTGGGATTTTTTGACTGCAAGAACTGTTCTGCTTTCCGCACGTAGGAGGCGTGGATGCGGCGGCTGATTACGTTCGTTGCCAACATATAGGAGAGCATGTTGGACTGGGAACCAAATTCCACTACTACATGCTTACCCGCTTCTAAGGATTGCAAAATCTGATTGACGTAGTTGTGCGGACAGGCACTCCGCATATATTTCAATTCATCTAGGCGTAGCAGTTTGCGCTGCAATGCCATGATAGAAGACTTATTGCCCCGCTTTTCTTCGCAAAATTCCTGAATTTCTTCATTCGTCATCGAGAGTAATTGCGTGATCCAGGATTTGCCGAACTCATTGCGGAGAATAATCGAGTTTTCCAGGCTTGCCTCCGACAGGTTCAGCTCCTGTCGGACTAGCATGATATCTTCAACTTCAATTTGGTCGTAGCTGAGGTAAAGTTCTTGGGCATCGCGCACACCCCGGCGTCGAGTTGATTCGGGGTCGAGGGTGTAAATCTGGACTTGTCCGGGGAATAGTTGCCGCAAGCCTTTGACGGTGCTAAATTGTTTGCCCTCGGATACAGCTTCCCAGCCATATTCGGAGTGCATATCAAAAATCAAATTCACCGCCGCTTGCTTGCGAATAATGCCAGAGAGCAAGAGACGAGTGAGGAAGGATTTCCCCGTACCGGATTTACCAAAGACGCCGTTGCTACGTTCAATGAAGCGATCGAGGTCAATGCACACGGGAACCTCCATGTCAAGAGGCTGACCGATGGCAAAGTTGCGGCGCTGGGGGTCATCTTCCCAACCAAAAACGGCTCGAAAGTCGCGATCGCTTGCCTCATAGACCTGAGAGAAGTGGCTAGGAACCGTTTTAACCGGGAGCAATTCCATGCTCTCGCTGCTTTGTGCTTGGAAGGAAGCGAGGGGGCTTTTCCCATTCCCATTCCCATCTGGTGTAGTAGCTCTGAAGGCGACGCTGGGGTCTTGGGGGGTAAACATCAGCATGGGTGAGAGGCTGACTGTACCGTAGGTGCCACTCCCCGCCAGAACCTCCCGCAAAAAGTCGTCGTTCGGATGGGGAGGGTTGGCAAGAATGCGCTGGCTAGATGTTCCTAAACAGACATCCGTGAGCATACAGAAAAAGCGCGATCGCATTCCCTGTACTACCAAAAACTTACCGACCCGCATATCTTCCACCAGCACATCTGGATGCAAGCGCACTTCCAGCCCTGAGGAGAGGGAACCTTGAATTACTGAACCAAGTGGCTTGTCTAAGTTCATGACAGAAGTTGCTCAACGATGGCAAGCCTATCTTATCGTCTCCGTTTAATTACTTAGCGCGATCGCCCAAAGCGAGTCCTAAGTTACCCTCTCGCTTGGGAGTTGAATCCGAGAAAAGCTCAATCGTTTATTCGTCTGATGGAAACGCTCCTGGACGGACTTGAATTAGCTTGACTTGATTATTGCGCTTCACTTCCAGGGGCAATTCTACGCCAACTTCACTAGCTTCAACTTGTTGTTGTACTTCCGATGCCGTTTTGACCGCTTGACCGCCCACTTTTTGAATGATATCTCCGGGTTGTAAATCGGCTTTAGCGGCAGGAGAATTTTCCTCCACACGAACAATCAACACACCTTGGTCTTGCGTCACTTTCAATGCCAAATTTTTATCAGCATTGATTTCTTTTTTCATATCAGAGGTCAACGTCACCATCTGAATCCCCAAATAGGGATGCTCAACTCGTCCTTTATCAAAGAGTTGGTTGGCAATACGTTCGGCAGTTTCGATAGGAATGGCAAAGCCTAAACCTTGGGCACCCGCTCGAATTGCCGTATTAATGCCGATTACTTCGCCACGGGCGTTTAATAAGGGACCGCCAGAATTTCCAGGGTTAATCGCGGCGTCGGTTTGAATGAAGCTGACCCGTTTTTCTGGAACCCCAACCTGAGTGCTAGAGCGACCCAAGGCACTGATAATGCCAACCGTAACTGTATTATCTAAACCGAGAGGATTACCGATGGCGATCGCCCATTCTCCGGGTATCAGACTTTCTGATTTGCCCAGATTGACCGTCGGTAAATCACTGGCATCAATCTTAATGACTGCCACATCAGTCACCGAGTCAGTCCCCACAACTTTTCCGTCAAAAACTCGCCCATCTTTGAGCCGGACTTTGACCGTATCCGCTCCAGCAATAACATGGGCATTGGTAATCATTCGCCCATCTTCGCTGAGGATAAAACCGGAACCCGTCCCCTTCTCTACCCGTTCTTCAGGCGCTTCTGGGGCATCACTACCAAAAAAGCGCCGGAAAAATGGATTTTTAAAGGCTTCGGGAATTTGTTGTGGTGATATTGTCCGCGCTGCATCAATTCTCACAACAGCAGGGCCCACCTTTTCTACAGCAGCGGCAATAAAGTTAAGATTTTCGTCAGGATCGCGACGGGGAGCTACCGGGGCAGGTTGTAACACCGCTTGTACTGCCTCAGGACGTCTCGCATACAGCGGCTCCTCCATGAGATAGCGACCCCCTAAAACTCCTGCGCCACCGCCCAAGCCTAGCAAGGTCAGATAAATAGCCAGTTGCTTCACGGATAAACTCATGGTATTCGGCTTCAACGATAGCTTTCGGTTATTCTTTCCACTGTAATCAAAAATGTTCGAGAAAGACCAGTCTTACTTGCCCTTGCTAGACAAATTGTCGTTATCCTGGTTTGGTTTCAGGTCTTTTTTGGTTTATTACCCGACAACCTTCTTACTTACTCCCCAGAAACTAAGCGCCCACCAAGCGAGATGGGTGAACTGGGCGCATTCAAACCAAGTGAGGGTGAAGACGAGATAAACAACTGCTACCGCCTCCATGCCACGGAAAGGGGAATTGATAACACCCCAAACACACAATCCCAACAGCGTCAAGTAGGTCAACATCCCCAAAACGCCCGCAGAGACAGTCGCATCCAAAATCAGATTGTGGGCTTTCACCGTTGGGATAGGAAGCGCGTATAGCCGTCCATCTTTGCCAACATAGTCAAAACTAAAGTTACCCAAAGAAACAACATTGAGCGATCGCTTCGGGTTCAATACATAGGGATAAGCCGTACCAAAGCCATCAAACCCCCATCCCAGGAGTGGACGCGAACTGATGCCACGCCAAGACAGTTCCCACAGATAAACCCGGTCTGAGGTGACTTGTTTAATTGCGGGCAAACCAGCAATTTGTCGGGTAGTAGTTGTAATCCCAACCACAAGCAGACAAACCAAAGCCGCAGAAATTAATAGCTTGTAGTATTTCCTGCCTAACAGGTACGCCAAAGCTACCAACAGCGCCACAATTCCCATCCGAGTCTGAGTCAGCAGCAGTGCTGAGATAATCGGGATGAGAATTGCGGTCATTACTTTTCCAGAAAACCAACCCCATCGCCAAGCAACCACCCCTAGCACTGCCACTGCTGCTAATACAAAAGATGCATGACCGCGATGGGAATACAAACCAATCGGCTGCTGACCTCGGAATATGGTACTAGCCAGGATATTTTCTTTCAGGAGTTGACCCGTTGTCGCGGTGTAGTCAATTCTCCAGTCGATGAGTTGGGGGAAAATGCTTATCGCCAGAATCACCCCACCGAGGAGTAAACCGATAAGTTGCGGACGCAGTAGTTCTGGGTGAATTCTTAGTAGTAGGGTATTGCTCAGAGTAAAGGCGGCAATGATTAGCCAATACAACCAGCCATCGCCCATTTGCTCTTGACCGAGAAAAGAGCGTAGTGGGAAAGGGCTGTATAGCGTTGCCAGTAGTCCAATAGAGAGAAATAGCCCCCATAGAAGTAGGCTGATATACCAGCTACGGGGTATCGTCAAAGCTTTCCTTTCTTCCCACCACTCCGACCACCAAATCAGTGAGAAGTTCGCGATAACAATGAGTACAATTACCAAGACCTTGGGCGTCGTCCAGATTTCGCCTCGGCTTGTGCCCCAAGGATTGATGAGAAGGAGGCTGAGGGCAAATAGCAGGGTGTAGAAACTCTTCATTGAGATGACCCCGACTTGCCCTTTAAGAGCGACCTAACACCCCAAAAACCCAGGGCAAAAAGACCAAAGATAGAACTCGGCTCAGGAACCGACTCCGGTTCAGGGGATTCCGACTCAGAAAACGGACGCATTTTGAAGCTTGCTACCTCATTATTGAATCCTAGCCGAATAGGAAAAGCTGTTGGTCCTTCCAGAGGAAATAAGGAATTAATGCTACCAATCTTGAAGCTTGGAACTCCCTCACCAAACAAGGAAACAAAATCTACACTAGTTCCAGGGCTAAACTCGCCAAGGATGGTGTCTCCCACTGAAACGGTAAAAAGATTATCTGTATCGATGTCATTGGGAAAATCAAGAATATCAGTAAACAGTGTGTCTCCAAGCGCCTGAAATTCAACTCCGTAAGTTGTTGGTGGATCGTACCAAAGACAGTTAGGAACATTCTGGAAGACTTGCCAACCTTGCTCGATTGCAGATGCCAGTAGGGGATTTTGCTGCGTCAGCCCCTCAGCACCGAAACCGCCACCCCCGCTACCACCAGCGCTAACTGGAGGGGGAGCAGAACGTGGACAACGGCGATGAGTTACTCTATTTTTCCAGCCCCATCTGACCCCGTTGTAAATCGTGACTGTCCTTTTCTCGCTTCCCGGAGTTATAGTCTCCTGAACCAGCTATAGTTGGGCATTGAAGTATCTAGAGCTGCGAGCATTACTTCTCCCTGAAGCGTATGCTTGATCCATCAAGAAATCTTCGCCTGCAAAACGGAAGTTGGGATAGTCATAGTAGGGAGTGTCTTTCCTTCTGCCATTGTCGATGACAACAACAGGAAAACCAGGAAGAGTACCCTTGTAGTTAGCTTGCACCATCTGAATCCAGTGGAGTTTTCTTTCACTTGGTCTTGGATCGTTGCCTGCTGGATGGTACTTTACATGAAAAAGAGAGCCGACTCCACGGTAAATTCCCCTTAGGATGGGTCTTATCGGTGTACTAGCGCCGCCACACCCATCGTCATAACCGCAAGCCTCATTAGTTACGATCTCAAAGTTACCCTCTAAGTCCTCTTGTGCAATCTCAAAATCCCAGCCAAACAAGCCTAGTTCAGACGTAAGAGACCATAAACTCAGATTTCGTAGAAACTCCCCCGTCCCACCTCGTTTGATCGGAGTAATAGCACCAACTTCATCATTCCATGTAGCAGGGTCCCACCATAGTCTCGTATCCAGCACTGTCTCGCCCAGAAGATTATCTACCTCGTAAGGAGACTCTTTTCTATAGAATTCACTGGCATTAGCTCCTCCGGGTATGACGGTAAATGCAACACTTGCCCGACCAGTTAAAGCAGCGAGCAAGGCAGACGCTAGGAAGATTAGGGGATAGTGTCGTAATAGCATTTTTGTAGCTCCTCAATGTATCAGGTTTCAAAGGAATAGCAACCTTAGGGTGAAATTCAGGTGGAAATTACAATTGTGATTCAACTTCAGTTCATGATTTGACCAAGCAGAACTCCACAAAGGGTGTAGGTACGTGCCCTGTCCAGAGTTCTTCTATTAAGGTCTTATCTGTACTTGCAGAGCCATAACTCGTTTCTACCGAGTTTGGATTGTTATAGGTAAAACGAAACTGATACGTTCCCAGTTTGAGAGGTTGAAAACTTACTGTGCCGCCATTTCCAGTAGCAAGGCTAAGTCCAAACTGGTTGCCCCAAAGCCAAAAGATTCTTGCATCAGGAAAAAATGTTGCACTCTCTCCAGCCATAATGGAAGGAAAATCAGATTCTATGGGAGCTGTGGTACTAAACCATCCACCCTCCAATGGGATTTGACCATCTACTCCTATAAGTTCCGGGCTTAAGGTGAAATAGAAGCTAAAGCGAAGGGGTGTTGAGGTGTTATTGGTTATACGAAGACCAATCTGCACAGAAACGGACGGGTAGGGGTGTTGGGGTAATGTCGGTGATAAACATTGCAGTACATATAGGAGTTTCTGCACAACGTTTTTTTTCGGTATGCTCAACACTCGCTCTGGTACTACAGTTTCAAACCGAATCCCATCCACTTCAACGGCATTGCTGTCACTTGATTGCTCTGATGACATAGAAAGCTACCCTCTCAAAAACTACATCTTCATCTACCGTTAATTCTCATCAATTCACCTACTACCAACAAGCAACATGAGAGGTCATGCTCTCAAAAAGCCAGGAAATTTATCTGATGACTAAAAATTAATTCCTGCTTGTAGTAATTCAGAACCCAAAATTTACTGAATATTTGAGCGTGAGATTATCAAGGAATTATGAATTAGTGGCATCATTTATCTAAAGCGAGATAAGTATCCTTGCTTTCAAGTTGGCGTTACCTCAAGGTTTAAGCTTCTCTTTTGCCTGAATCTCAGTAGCTACTGAGGCGCTGCAAACAAGTATTAAGGTTTGTTTACAGATATCAGATTTCTTGATGAGATTTGCTTTTGAGGTAACTAAGATGCCAGCCAATGTGGCGTGACAGTTATTTCCAGCAAGAGAGCAAGCTGAACAAAAGCAAATAGTAGAAGTTGAGAGTTTGTGCTTTTGGGTTTAGGCGATCGCCAATCTTACCGCTTCTAACGCTTCATTGAGATGACCCCGACTTGCCCTTTAAGAGCGACCTAATAAATCAAGACTTGATTATGTAAAACTCTACAAAAGGGGTAGTAAATACGCCTAACCAAAGCCCTTTGATTAACTTTTCCTGTTCAGTAACATAGTCATATACGGTTACCTCTGGGTCTTGGTTGCTATAGATAAACCGAAATTGATATATCCCTAGCCTGAGAGGTTTAAATGTCAAAGTGCGCTCGCTGTCGATAGCCATGTTCAGGCTAAATTGGTTGCCCCAAATCTCATAAATTTGAGAATCAGGAAAGAAAACTTTACTCTCCCCTGGCATGATGAATAAAAAATCAGAGTCTCTAAGAAATCCGGGGCGAAACCAGGAAGCATCAAATTCTATTTGACCCTTAGCTCCTACAAGTTCTGGAATCCAAGTCTGAAAAAAGCGAAAGTTATAAGGGATTGAGGTGTTATTAGTTATACGAAGACCAATCTGTACGGAAACAGACGGGGAGGGGTGTTGAGGTAGTGTCGGTGATAGACATTGCAATACATATAGAAGTTTCTGCACAACGTTTTTTTTCGGTACGCTCAACACTTGCTCTGGTAATACAGTTTCAAACTCAATGCCATCCACTTCAACGGCATTGCTGTTGCTTGATTGTCCTGATGTCATGGAAAGTGACCCTCTCAAAAATCACATCTTTACATACCATCAATTCTCATAAATTTCCTTCCTTAAGAACAGGAACTACTTCAGCCAGATTTTTATCTTCACTCTTAAATTGCTTTGGTGAAGATCAATCTAGGCTCTGGCTGGAGTTACTACAAACCAGAAATCTATTGAAGGGTTGAGCGTGGAATTATCAAGAGAGTGTGAACCAATAGCTCGCTTTCTAAAATTTGGGAAGTAATGATGAACTTCACGTTGGCGTGGCACCAGTGTTGAAGCTTTGAAGCGGCATAAATTTCTGTAGCGACTGAAGGCTACAGAGAAGTGTCAAGGTTTGTTGACAAATTTCTATTAGGAGAATTGCTTTTGAGGTAACCAAGATGCCAGCCAATGTGGAGTGACAGTTTTTCTCAGCAAGAGAGCAAGCTGAACAAAAGCAAGTAGTAGAAGTTGAGAGTTTGTGCTTTTGGGCTTAGGCGATCGCAAATCTTGCTACTTGCTGTTGTTGCCGGATTGGAATCTCCACAACGAACTCCGTCCCCTCTCCCGGCGCAGAAACACACTGTATCTGCCCACCATGCTTTTCTACGATAATCTGATAGCTAATCGACAAACCCAACCCTGTCCCTTTGCCGACAGTTTTGGTTGTGAAAAACGGGTCAAACAAACGCCGATGAACCGTTTCCGTCATTCCAGAGCCATTATCCGCAACCCGGATTAAAATGCTCAACCCATCCGTTGAGACATTAGTGGAGATACGAATAGTTTGTTGTTTGTCCGTTGTGCGTTGTCTCTTGTGGGTTGTTTTGCCCTTGACGATTGACAACTGACTCATCGCCACTGACTCATCTAGCGCATCAATCGCATTGCTCAATAGATGCATGAACACCTGATTGAGTTGCCCTGCATAACACTCCACAAGGGGAAGTTCCCCATATTCTTTAACAATCTGAATCTCTGGGCGATCGCTACGTCCTTTGAGCTGATTTTGCACAATTAATAACGTACTTTCCAAACCCTCATGCAGATTTACGGATTTCATCTCCGCTTCATCCAGTCGGGAGAAATTCCGTAGGGAAAGCACCAAATCGCGAATCCGGTCAGCCCCTCCCTTCATCGAACTCAACAGCTTTGGCAGGTCAGTCTTGACAAAGTCCAAATCAATCTTTTCCGCAGCTTGCTGAACCTCTCGCACGGGCTGTGGATAATGTTGGGCATAGAGTTTCAAAAGCTGCATGATGTCCTGGACATACTCACGCGCGTAGGCAAGATTGCCGTAGATGAAATTAATTGGATTATTAATTTCGTGCGCTACCCCCGCCACCAATTGACCAAGAGAAGACATTTTTTCTGTCTGAATCAGTTGCATCTGGTAGGAATGCAACTCGTGCAGCGCCTGCTCTAGTTGGCTGGCTTTTTGGCGAAGTTTTGATTCACTCCCCCGCAGCGCCGCCTCTACCTGCTGACGCTCTAACAGGTCTTGGTGAAGTTGGGCATTCGCCGCTCTCAGTTGTGCCGTCCGTTCCTCTACTTGTTGTTTTAGTTCATCATGCGCCTGCAACAAGGCTAACTCCGCTCGCTGACGCTCTAAAATCTCATGGCGCAAGCACTCATTTGTGGCTTCGATCTCTGAGGTTCGCTCTTCCACCGCCTGCTGCAACACCTCAATGACATCGTACATATCAGCGGGGTTCAGTACTTGCAGCAGACTCGTTTGGGAGACAATACCGATCAGTTCTCCCTGAGACCCGGCAACAACTAGACGCCGGACGTGACGGCGGTGCATCTCTTCATGAGCCTGCCATAGAGGATTAGACGGCTGAAGGCAAAATAAGGGTGTACTCATCACCGTAGCCGCAGGCGTCCGCTGCAAATCCAGTTCTAATGCCTGAAACTGTACAATGTCTCGCTCGGTGACGATGCCGACGGGAATTGGTGAAGTGGGATTGGAAAGAGAGTGTTGAGTACTGAGTGCTGAGTCTGTTGTTCCCTGGTTCCCCGGCTCCTCTTGAGTAATCACAATACAGCTCACCTGATGGTCGGTCATGAGCTGCGCCAGCTTCAGAACAGAGGCAGTTGTCGGTGCATGAATGACTTGGGTTGTCATCACGTCTTCCACATACCGCAACCGTGTCAGTAAGTTGACAGGTTGCAAGCTTTTGCGAATGCTTTCGTGGGTGACCACTCCTAGAGGTCGTCCCTGGTCGTCCAGAATCGGCAGGTGGCGAATCCGATGCTGGCGGAATAAAGACAATGCAGTGAAAATATCTTGTGCTTGGGAGTGCTTTAGGGTAGTGGGCGGGTAGGTGACAATATCAGATATCTCAACTTCTCCTAAAGAAATGCCCGCCGCTGTCATCCGCACGATATCCCGCTCGGTGAACACCCCTAGCAGTTGAGACCCTTGCATGACTAAGACACAGTCACCGTTACATTTTGAAGCTTCTATCGTTTCACTTTCGTGATGGTTGAGCTGTGGTGACTGCAAATTCTCCGTTGGCAATACACAGCTACTGCGAACCCGACTCATTAGAGCCAACACTTCAATTAAAGGAGTATCTGCTCCCACGCTCAAAAACTGAGAGTCAATTGCAGGATCTAAAGATAAAGAGTGAAGAGGCAGACCTTTTTCTGGCATGGGTCCCGCCTGGGAATACCAAGTATGTTAATGCCCGCTATTGTAAGCGGCAATGCCCTATTTTGTGATTAATCCTTAGACTCTGTAATAAATTAGTACATTACGGTATCAATCGTTACATCACCCTCAGATTTTACTGTGGTCAAAACAAAAAAAGGCAAAAGTCAAAAAGTAATCTGCTTAAGAAGGTTTTTGACTTTTTACCTTTGGCGATCTTTTTTGAGAAAGACCTATTTCTCCTCTACAGCACCTTTACCGAAGAACTTCGGGGGTTCTTTTAGGGTGAACACCTCAGTTTCTTCAGCGATCGCGCGACGCACATAGGCAGAGGTTTGGAAAATGCCTAAGAGAGTGATGCCATCTAAGAAGCGGAGTCCTCCGGTGGTGTTTTCAGCCAGCAACTTGTCGATAGTATCGGGTTCAGGTCGAGTGTTGATCGCCTGCTCAGAACCGACAATAAATCCCCAAGGAACAGCGTAAGTCGGAACCGCAGAAGCAAAGGAGTGAACGTTGCTAAACACTGCCTGCATAGTTTTGACCAAACGGGCATGTAGCTTCAGTTCCGACGGGGAAACAGGTCCTGCTTGCAGAACAAAGAAGCCTCCAGGAGCTAATACCCGCTTGGCTTTCTCAAAGTACTCTTTGGTGAAAAGCTGGAAAGACGGGCCAGACTCGATCGGGTCAGACAAGTCAGAAATGATCACGTCCCATTGCTCTGTGGTGTTGTCCAGCACTTCCAAAGCGTCACCAATTACTAAATTGGTACGAGGGTCATCAAAGGCATTTTGATGCATCTCTGGCAGATGTTCGCGGCAGGCTTCTACCACCTCGCCATCAATATCAACCATCATTACCTGTTCGACGGTGTTCCAGCGCAGAATCTCGCGAATCGTCGCGCCTTCACCGCCCCCTAGTACGAGTACTTTTTTAGGCGCACCATGACAAATCATTGCCGGGTGTACCAATGGCTCATGGTAGAGAAATTCATCGCCTGTACAGGATTGCCACTTACCGTCCAAAACTAGCCCTTTACCATAGGCACCTGTTTCAACGATGTACATTTCCTGAAAAGGCGTTTTTTTGTAAGCTAGCACTTTTGTTACACCGTGAGAATATATATCCCACGGTGTGATGTACTCCGTAATCCATAAATCAGCACCAGTATTACTACCAGCCATAAAACACCTCCTTGGCGCTCATTGAACAAACAGATAGTCATTATCACAAAAGTTGGTTAAGTTTCTATCGGTCGCAATGAGGGAGCTTGTTTAAAGGCTAGTCGGTAAGTCGTATTTTCTTACTCGGGCTTAGATTCAAACAGCTTCAGGATTTTGTCAAAAATCTCTTCCCCGGCACGGCTTTGCAAAATCGCATGAGCTAGCTTAATAAACTCGGCATCGGGTACCGTATCGTTCTCGATCACCTTGCTAGCCGGAAAATAGGTTACGTCATTCACGGCTAGTTCATTGGTTACCCCAGTTTGCCAGCGATCGCGTTTTTTATGCCACGACAGCGATTTTCCCCGGAAGGTAAACTGAAACCACTCAATTTGATCGTCGCGCAAGTCCACAAAAACATCAAAATAAGGTTCCCCACCTTGATACCAGACTCTAACTGCGCCCTCTTCCTTGGGTGGAGATAAAAGTGTCTGATCGATCCAGCGTAAGGAAGCACCCAGAGCTGTAATCTTATCTCGGTTCATAACTGTAACCATTTTGTATCGAGCAGCCTGGTTAAACCAGTAGTTCTTAAGCATGTCAGAGACCGGGGAGTCATAAGAAGATAGGGGTAATTATTTATACAAAGTGGCTGAAACTCACTCCGGATGCTGGAATTGGTAGATGGGGATAAGGAAGAAGACAAGTTTATCCAAACTCCTTGCTAGCCTTGGCTTGTGGCGTCTTAGTTGAACGTTTTGATGCTGAGTAAGAGGAGAGATTTTATTATGTTACGTTGTGCGCGAGACCAATAGGCGGCTCACTTGCAAGGGCAATTTTCATCTATTCTGGTGGACGTTGCCATAACGACTCCTTAGTAATTAAAGAATATCGTCTAACTCCACAGCTCCCAAAGCTTTCAGTGTGGCTTTCTGAGCTTGTGTTAACCCCGTAACACCAGTAATGTTCATCCCCTCGTAGAGCCAATCCGCTCGTAGCGTATTCAAGCATTTACCACTATGAATATCCCAGAGCTTGATCGTTTCATCTTGGCTAGCACTAGCCAAAATGTAAGCATTTTCTTGTAATGCTCCACTGACGGTAAAGCTAGGCTCAGAGAGATTTACAGGACTGAAGGCAACAAACCAGATGCGATCGCTATGCCCTGCTAATGTTTTAAGACATTCCCTAGTACTGACATCCCACAGCTTCACTGTTTGGTCATCGCTACCACTGGCTAACATGTTTCTATCTGGGCTAAAGCGAAGCGACCACACCCAACCCTGTTGACCTTGCAATCGGTACGCTTGTTTGAGGGAATAAGAGCGTCTTAACCTCTACGAAGACTGCTATATAAAATTTTCATAGCAATCCAAATGGGTTATAAGACTCTCTTTTCTATTCTCTGGTTTCTCTACATCTTCTGTGATTCATTTCTTTCAAAAAGCTGCTATATTCACATACTAAACCTCTTCAACTAAGCAAAAATTTTCCCCGCTTCTACGGAAAGGATTTGGGAAGATTTAAGCCACTGGGAATCGAATGCTCCCAAATGAGTTGTGGTAATCAACGTTTGAAAACGGTCTTGAATCGCGTCTAATAACTGATTTTGACGGTTGAGGTCAAGTTCGGCGAGAACGTCATCAAGGAGCAATAGCGGCGGCTCCCCTACCACTTCTTCAATCAACTTGAGTTCTGCGAGTTTTAATGCCAGTACTAGGGTTCGTTGTTGACCTTGGGAACCATAAGCCCTAGCGGGGGTTTGGTTGATGGTGAACTCGACTTCATCGCGATGAGGCCCAACGAGAGTCTTTCCTTGCTGTTGTTCTGGGAAGCGACGTTGTTGAATTTTTTCTAAAAATGCTTTTTGTACTTCTTCAGGTTCCTCATTGGAAGGGGTAACATTGGGAGCATAGGTAATCTCTAGTACTTCCGTCTTGCCGCTAATACTGGTGTGCCACTCGGCAGCGATGGGAGCAAGTCGTTTCAATACTCTGGCTCGGCGTCGTGTCACCCGCGAACCTGTTGTAGCAAGTTGGGCATCCCACAGCGCCAGTTGCTCTTTTCTACTTCCCAGACTGGAGGGAAAATTTTCGTCTGCGGAGTCCACATTGCGGATTTCTTTTAGTAAGGCATTGCGCTGCCGTAGTACCTGGTTATATTGCTGCAAAATAGAGGCATAGATTGGTTCAAGTTGGGTGAGAAGAGAATCGAGCCAACTGCGACGCCGTTCGGGGGCACCACGTACTAGTTCCAAGTCTAGGCTGGAAAACTGAACGGCATTGAGGACGCCTAAAAAGTCCATTTGCCGTCGCAGAGATTCCCGGTTCAGGGCAACAGTGCGGCGTCCTTGGCTGCGGAGAGTCAAGGCCATGTCCATAGAACCATAGGCACGTTCGAGCTGGGCGCGAATCTGCCCAACTGAGGCAGTTTCCAAAACTAGATCGCGATCGCGTACAGAACGATGACTTTTTAAGGTCGAGAGTAACTCTACCGCCTCTAATAAGTTTGACTTGCCTTGAGCATTGTTCCCCACCAAGATTGTTTTGGGAGCGTCAAACTGCACCTGGCAATCTTGGTAGTTACGAAATTGTCGAAGGTGCAGGATTTTTAAATACATTGGTCAATTGTCGGCGATGGGATGTCCTTGGGGATTAGCGACTAGGGATTAGTAAGAAGCGAGTCGTGCTTGTTCCCTTCATCCTTCGTCCTTTTCCCCGTTCCCTCCTACTATCTCCCCCGCTTATAGGCGCGAATAAACAGCTTCTCTAGCTCTACCCAAACAAACAACAAGCTACTAAAGCCGACGCAAATGGCAAGTTGTGTCAGTGTTAGGGACTGGGTGCCAAAGAAATCGCGCAATAAGGGGACGTAGACCAACATTAACTGCAAGATTGTTGTTACAATCACCGCCCATAGCAGATAGGGATTAGAGAAGAGGTTTAGCTGGAAGGTGAGCTGAGTATTGGAACGGACTGCGATCGCGTGACCCATCTGGGCAAGACAGAGAGTTGTAAATACCATGGTTTTCCACTCTCCAGGAAAGTATTGATAGGCAACTACCATCGCGCTAATGGAGATAATCGCAAAAACAATGCCAATCCGCACCATATAAGACCCTAAACCGCGAGCAAAGATGCTCTCACGAGGGTTAAAGGGCGGACGCTGCATCACATTTGGTTCAGCCGGTTCTACAGCCAAAGCCAGAGCAGGTAAACCATCGGTAACGAGGTTCATCCAGAGAATTTGCAAGGGCGTTAGGGGAACTCCTCCTAAACCAATTATCGGTGCTGCCGCAATGGTTAGCACTTCCCCAATATTGCTGCCTAGGATGTATTTGATAAAGCGGCGAATATTGGTATATACGACTCGCCCTTCTTCAGTAGCAGCAACGATTGTGGCAAAGTTGTCATCTAGGAGAATCATGTCGCTAGCTTCCTTGCTAACGTCTGTGCCTGTAATGCCCATGGCAATCCCGATGTCTGCTTGTTTCAAAGCGGGGGCATCATTTACCCCATCCCCCGTCATCGCCGTGAATTTACCGCGACTCTGGAGGGCTTGCACAATGCGTAGCTTGTGTTCTGGAGAGACACGGGCGTAGATGGAGACATGATCGACTTCTTGCCCTAGTTCCTCTTGGGTGAGTCGCTGCAATTCCCTGCCGCTCAGGATACGCTCGCCAGGTTGGGCAATTCCCAAATCGTGAGCGATCGCCTGCGCCGTGAGTTGGTGATCCCCGGTAATCATCACCGGGCGAATTCCCGCCTCCCGACAACGTTTTACTGCCTCACGGACTTCCGGGCGGGGGGCATCGAGCATTCCTACCAACCCTAGCCAAATCAATTCTTGCTCAATGCCTTCTTCTTGTCCTTCTGGTGGCTTAGTGTCTAAAGGTTTGTAGGCAAAACCCAACACCCGCAACCCTGATCCTGCCATCTGGTCATTGTGTTCGAGAATCTGCTGCCGTTGTTGTGCGCTAAGGGAATCTACGCTTTCCCCCATTTGATAGGCTGTGCAACGCTCCAGAACTAACTCTGGAGAGCCTTTGGTGTACATGAGGTAACGGCTTGATTGCCCTTGTTCAGAAGACTCAGAAATTACGCTCATGCGCTTGCGTTCAGAGGAAAAGGGAATCTCCCCAACGCGGGGCATCTGCCGCCTTAGGGGTTCCTTATCAACGCCACCTTTCCCCGCCAAGACAATCAGCGCCCCCTCGGTAGGGTCGCCTAAAATTCCCCATTCGTCGTTCTCATGCTGCAAGATGGCGTCATTACAAAGGACACAAGCCATCATCAACATTTGCAGGGCAGGATACTGTTCAGCATTAATGAGGCGATCGCTAATTCTAAATTCTCCTACAGGAGCATAGCCTTCCCCAGTAACGCGAAATGTATCACCAAGGGTATCCACCCGCTGCACAACCATTTTGTTTTGTGTGAGCGTGCCAGTTTTGTCGGAGCAGATTGTGGTAACAGACCCCAAGGTTTCCACCGCTGGCAGCTTACGAATTAACGCATTACGACGTACCATCCGCTGCGTTCCCAACGCTAGGGTGACGGTAATGACAGCGGGCAAGCCTTCGGGAACAACTGCCACTGCCATACTTAAAGAAACTTCCACCAGTTCTTGGAAAACACCTAAATCGAAACGACCTAGGTTCAAGTAGCTCTGAAGTAACCCCCCTCCCACGACTAAGGCAACTAGTACTAAAGAGCCAGTCACCAAAACATTACCCAGTTGGGTCATCCGCTGTTGCAGGGGTGTCGGTTCGCTTTCTACCCCTTGCAGCATCTCGGCAATTTTGCCAAGTTCTGTCTGCATCGCCGTGTTCGTAACAACGACGGTGCCACGTCCCTGAATGACTTCCGTTCCTTGAAAGACTAAGTTGATGCGATCGCCTAACGGGGTTTCTTCCGAAAGAGGAACATTAACCTGCTTATTAGTAGCATGGGCTTCTCCTGTTAGCGCCGCTTCCCGGATTTGTAGATTAGCTTGCTCAATCAAGCGCCCATCGGCAGATACCTGGACACCGGCTTCGAGCAACATGATGTCTCCCGGCACCAATTGTTTAGCATCAACCTCAGTTGGCTTACCATCCCGAATCACCCTGACCTTAGGAGACGAAAGCCGCTTCAGGGCAGCCAAAGCTTTTTCCGCACGGCTTTCCTGGAGATAACCTAAAACCCCATTAAGGATCACAATCAACAAAATAGCGGTCGTGTCTTTGAAGGGAATTCCCTCAACATTGCCTTGTTGTAGCGAGATCAGATCTAAAACACCTGAGACGATCGCTACTACAATTAACATCACCAACATGATGTTTTTGAACTGCTCAAGAAAAATCTCCCAGGAATTGCGACCAGGAGCTTCCTCAAGTTCATTAAAACCGTATTGCTGCAATCGTTCTTCGACCTGTTGAGAAGTCAGACCTGTTTCGGCATTGCTGCTCAGATTCGATAGTGTTTTCTCAACATCTAAAGTGTGCCAGGCGTTTGCCCGATTAGGCAGGGAATTGGAATGGCTTAATTGGGTCACGGGATCTGTGTAATATAACACCTACAGGATTCAATCATAAGTTGGTCAGCGGTCAATTGTCTGTTGTTATTAGCTAACACAAGCAATGTTTGGTGTAGCAGGCATGGTACCAATCCTCCACCAACTGACGCGCAGACTCTTTATGAACTAAAGTTCACCCTAAAACTGATAATTGACACTAAAGTAAAAACCGTTATCTTGAGCATTGTTGCCTCGGTCATCCAGATTAACTAGGGGAAGACCGTAGTCTAAGCGCAAGTTAACTTTTGGTAGGGGTTGCCAAAGAACGCCAACGCCAATCCCGGCTAGAAATCGCTGTCGCGGTAAGGAGCCATTGTTAGGGTTATCAGAGACATTCCAAACTGTACCTAAATCAATGAAGGGAGCGAGTTGAAAGGTGGGGATACCCGCTTCATCGCGTTCTAGGGTGATGCGGTCTTCTATAGAGACACGGAATCCATTATCGCCAGCACGGGCATTCTGACGGTAGCCACGCAAAGATTGACCGCCACCGATGACAAATTGTTGAGACGATAAGAGGCTATCGAGGGTCAGTTGCAGGTCAGCACCAATAATCAAAAAGTTGTTATCATTCAGAACTTGCACCCGCTGGACTTGACCCAGCCAGCTAACAAAACTTCCATCGGGAGTAGGATCAGGGTTACGAGTCGCGTTGAGTACGTCGATGCCGAAGTTAAAGAGCGATCGCACTGACCAAGCACCGGAGATATCACGACGGACGTACTCTTGCCCAAACTTCACCACGCGGGTACGGGTCTGTCCGTCGGCTTCTGGCCCTTTACCGAAGGGAGTCCCTCCCGCAAAGGTAAAGGTCTGACCATCCTGAAGGGTAAACCCTAACGATAAAGCGAACTCTTCGCGAGAGCTGCGGATTAGCGGTTGCCGGAAACTAATTTCGTACAGTTCTGACTCGCCTTCAATACCAAAAGCATTAAAGGGTTCTTGGACAACTTCATTGCGGTTTTGGGCTGTCCGTAATTGAAGAGTGCCGTTCATTGGGTTCACTGGCACCTGATAGCTAAAGTCGAAGGTATCTGCACCACTGCGAGTGGTGTGGTAGTAGGACGCGGCAATTTCATCTCCATTCCCTGTCAAGTTGCGATAGCGCAGATTAACGCCCAAACGCTCAGAACCGACACTAGGCGGCGAGTAGTTATCCACACCGAGGCTGCCTTCAAAGGGATTAGCTTCGGTCACGCGAACGACTAAGATACTCTGACCCAAGCCCGTTCCTGCCCGCAAGCTGGCTTCGACGTTTTCAAATAATGGGTTATTCCGTAGCAGTCGCAGTTTATCTTCGAGTTCAGACGGTTTGAGAGGTGTTCCGGCACCCAGTCGTAGGCGCGAGCGGATGTACTCAGGATTGAGGCGTTGTATCCCTTCAATGTCGATGCGCTCTAAACTGCCTTCAAAGACGCGAATTTCTACAACTCCATTAGAAAGCACCTGGTCTACCAGAATGGCACGAGAGTTGAGATAGCCTTGGTCGAGGTACAACTGGGTAATGGCATCAGCAACACTTCGCAGTTCTTCTAAAGTAACAGCACGCCCCTCAAAGGGTTGAGTGATTTGGTCAAAGTCATCGGCATCAAAAACTGTACTACCTGTGATATTGAGCCGCTCGATCTGAACTGTTTCAGCAGGGTCTGTGGGTAAACGAGTTGGCGCTGGCGGTGTGATCAGTGGTGCTTCTGGTTCAGTGGCTGGCGATGGAAGTGGTGTTGGGGTCGGTTGCAAAAAGCGATCGCGATTAGGGTCACGTTGCAGGTTTTCTGGGTTGGGTGGGTTGGGTGGCAAATTTTGCGCCTGCAACTGACGCATTGCTGGAAGTGGGTGGCTGGTGAATGTCGTCTCGTGTGTAACGGCTTCAGTAAATGCCACTGAGGGGGTGGGGACAAATTCCAGAGGAGTGAACAGTTCTGAGGTGTTAGATGGCTGAGCTACCTGCTCCCCCAAGGACGTTGCCCAAGCTCCTGAAGTGTAAACACAAGCCATTCCTACCCAAAGGGGTGTCATGCCGAACACTAGCTTCCTGGCTGTACCTAGTGGTATTAATCCTGATGCCTGCTTGACTAAGTTTTTGTAGGAGGACAAAAGCGCTTTGTTTTTAGCTTTCTCTGGCAGAGATAGAGAATGATTTACAGCTATTTTCAGTTGAGAAGGCTCTTTCTGAGTCAGGAAGTGAGGGAAAGAGTGACTTGTACGACACTTAGGTAAGTATTGCTGTAAAAGAAAGTCATAGCAGGATCGGTTAAAGCTGACTTGTTTTAGTTCCCAATCTTTTAGTCCTATTGCTTCCGGGTGGGGATCACGATGCAAAACTCTTCCTAGCTTCCAGTTCATTCGGTTTGTTTTCTCCTTTCACCAAAAAAATCGCTTTAAATCCCTGCCCTTACTTCGACCCTTCGGCTAGCTCAAGGTAAAACAGGCTACTTCGACTAAGTTCAGCGTTCGACTGAGCGCTCACGCCGAAGTCACAAGTCAGTAACCTCTAGGGCGGCTTACTCAAGTTAATCAGAGTTGAATTCTTAGGAGAGTTGATAGTAATAAAGTTAGAGAAGCGGTAAAGCGCATATCTAAAAAGGGAAGTAGGTCTAGCGGTCAGCTTCTGAGCCGTCACCCGGATAGCAAGAATCTGTATTTTTTGTACAAACGTGGAAGGCATTGAAATGAGAATTTGATAAATCTCGCTCCCAACACCGTCGGGTAGTCGGTATAGATAGGCTTTCTGAAGGTTAGGTTGTTGGACTCTCAATGAAGAAAGAATCCCCTCCCAGAAACGGTAAGGGAGTATTAACTAGACAGACTTGTCCTATCGCTCACCACAAGCATTTTGTCCAAGATTCCATAATCTCTCTCAAAAACCTGATGAGTTTTTCTGGTTGCTGACAGCCTCCGGTTCTTTATCCATCTAGAAGCCCTGACAAGAGATGAGAAAACATTATGTTTCTAGAACTACCTTGCTGAAAGATAGTACTAAGTTTTGAGTCGATATGTCCGAAATCAAGCAAAAATCGTAACAGCAAAGCATTGCCAGAACTGCGTCATTTGTGGGTTGTGCAATTCTTGGCAAAGGGGCAACGTTACTGTACCTTGCTAGGGTTGTATTTGGCTCATTTGGCGATCGGAGGTTGTGCCACTGGGAACGAGGGACTCTCTCGCCATATTGTCAAGACCCGCCGCACCCAGGAGTTTTTCCCATTCAGCGGCAACGGCTAAGTCATTGGGGTTATCACGCCGTAGCTGGGCAAGAATTGCCAGAGCATCGTGCCAAATTTCCGCTTCCGCCAGAATCTCCACCTGTCGTTTAGGTGGGACTTGTACTAGCTGACGATTGAGAACAGCTTTGATAGGAACGCGCCTAATCCATCCTTCAACCCCAATATCTGTGGCTCGATCATCAGGACGGCAAATTATTGAAAAAGCCCATTTATAGTTGTTTCCAATCGCTAAGGGCAACAAATCCCCTTGCTTAGGAAGGCTGAGACTAACAATGCCTGAGTTGCCACTGGCTTGGAATGTGCTTCTGTAAATCTCGTTGCCAGCTTCGTCTTGGAGGAAAAACTCAACAAGGCGAGGTGATGCCTGAGGCGTTGTCGTAGGTAGGTAAACAAAAAATGTTGGATAGGCGGCAACTGTGACACCAAAGCGGTTGCGAGGAATTAAGGCGGTTAGCGGTTTGCCAGTAACCGGGCAACTGTTAGCCGTGCCTAGAGAAGCGCTACGCGTTCCTGCTGTTTCGGTGCGATCGGGTGCGCCAATATTGGCTGGGGGTTGATATTTGTTAGCTTCCCACCTTTGAGGAATTCCCTGCGCCAAAACGGTTGATGCAGTTGGTGGCATCAAGGAAAATACAGTAGCGATCGCCAGGGATTGGGAAAGGACGAGGGAAAGCCTAACGGGAAGAGACTTGATGCCTGCCATAACGGTTACAAATAGTGATTAATTGTTTGTCCTTGCAGCACCCTGAAATAAAGGCTCTTCGGAGATCATGTCTAGTCCTGCCGAATTGAGCAGTTTTGCCCAAGCATCGGCTAAAGCGACATCATTCGGACGCTGACGGCGAAGTGCAACTAATTCCGACAGCGTTTCATACCAAAGCCGCTCATTGGCATAAATGGCAACCCGGTCTTGATGATTTGCCATCTTAGTATGTGTCGCCAATAGAGGATTTGCTTCTACTCGCTGTAGCCAGCCCTCCACGAGATAATCGGCTGAGCGATCAAACGGATCGCAAATTAATGCCAGTTGCCAGTAATATTCTTGATCGACCGCTAGCGGGGACATGGTAGCAAAAGCGGGTAATTCTAGACTCATGATGCCTTTCTTACCAGCGATCGCATACTGAGTAGAATAAACCTCTTGCCCTCTACTATCCCGCAGCACAAACTCTACGGATTTTGCCGAGGTTTCAGGCTGATACCAGAAAAATGTTGGATAGGCGCTAATTGTCTCTCCTCCGCCAGACGCTGGCACCAAGGCAGTCAGCATCTTCTTTCCCTGAACACACTGCTGAGGGCTGCGCGTTGCTCCTCCTTCTGTATTGCCGGGAGTTCCTCGTCTGGGGGGGGTAAACTCCCATTGGTTCGGTAAGCGACGACTAAGAGAGGGAGCAAACACCGGAGCCTGCACCTCAGCAGGAGTCTGCGCCCCGACTGAAATATTCATTCCTAGTCCCAGTGCCAGAGTCACTGCCGAGGTTACGAAACATGCTGAACGATTAATGCAAGCCATGATAAAACTATTTTCTGGTAGAGCGGGTTTTTATTAAAGATGGCAGAACAAAAGCTAGAGTTCCACTAACTATGCAACAACTTTATAAGATCAACCTTAAGGAAGAGTATCTGTCCTGACAGCAAGTTAAAGGAATTTACAACATTGCCGGCAGCACTAGTAACCCAAGTTATCAATCGACGAGCCAATCTATTCTTCACCTGGACTAAGCATGATTCCTGATTCTGTTTCATCACGCTCCTCGAAACGCCATCCCTGGTTACGCACGATCCGACCCATCAGTGCCTCTGCTTTAAAGGGTATAGCGTTTTACCAAGAAAAACTGCTAGCGATTGATGCTACCAGCGGCTACCTATTGCAAATTGATCCCTATAGCGATAACACAACTATTTTAAATCCGGAGCGGGAGTTAGACTTTCTTGATGCCAGTGGTTTAGCCATAGCGGGAGATACCCTCTGGCTAACGCAACACAACAGCGTTTACTTTTGTAAGCTAAACGGTAGCTTGTCACCCCAGCACTTTGTCACGTTACCCTATCTAGTCGATGGGGTAGCTGTTAAAGACTCCACCATTTATGTGACCTGTCAAAAAGCTGGATATATTCTAATTTTTAGCCAAAGCACGGCTCGTGAAATTACGCGCTTGTATGCCCCTGGTGTGGGTGTAGAGAATATCACAGTGCGCGGCGAAGAGCTTTGGGTTTCAGATACTACTGAACAAACAGTTTACTGCCTAGATCGGGCAACTGGAGAAATTCAATATAGTGTTTTGACACCCTTTGAATCGCCGACTGGATTAGCCTTTTATACCGATCCCCAAACAGGGGAAGAGATTCTTTTTGTAGCGTATGCAGATGAGGAACCCTACATCCGGGATAACCCAAATGCAGAACCCAACTATGAATTACAATATCGCGATCGCACTTTCATTCATCCCCTCTACTTCCACTACGATCCTCAGCAGCGCTATACCCTCTCCAATGGATATTTAATTGAGATGTCCTACGTGGAGGAACTTTCCCCCCTCGAAGATGTAGAACTGGAAAACATAGAATGGCGCATTGCCTTACCAGCAGAAACCGACCGACAGAAACTCAGAAAAATTGAAGCTGTAGGACGACCTTTTAGCGAAGAAGTCCAAGACGGTCAACGAGTTGCTGTCTTTAAATTCGACACTCTCAAAGCAGGCGAACGTCATCTGTTTGGCTGGAAAGCCTTACTTGAAGTCTGGAGTATCAAATATCGCTTAACCCCTAGAGATGTAGAAAATATCCCCGAACTCTCAGCCGATTTTCAATCTCGTTACTTGGTGGATAATGACCAATTGGCGATGGATACCAGTATCATCCGCGATGCGGCTAAGGAAGCCATAGGTAGTGAGACGAATCCACTGCGAAAAATCTACAGTATTCGCAACTATGTCTATGACAAACTGTCCTACGGTATTAAGCCCCATATTGATACCCCGGATGTTGTTTTAGAACGCGGCGTTGGTTCCTGCGGCGAATATCTAGGACTCTTACTGGCATTTGGGCGCTTAAATGGTATTGCTTGCCGGACAGTTGGGCGCTACAAATGTCCCGCCCACCCCGATAAACTAGGCGTGCCTTTAGAACCAGATTTTAATCATGTTTGGATGGAATTTTTTATCCCTGGCTTCGGTTGGCTACCGATGGAGTCAAATCCTGACGACACTGTTGAAGGTGGTCCCTACCCCAATCGATTCTTTATGGGATTATCCTGGTATCACATAGAAATTGGTAAAAGCATTCCTTTTGAAACTCTTAGAAGCCACGGAATTCCTGTGAAAAAAGAAACGGCTTCTATTGGAGAACTGGCGATTAATCATGTACGCTTCACGATCTTAAATGAGTTACAGCCGGAGAGATAAGTTATTAATCGTAGTTAGGTAATTTGCCAAATTTGTAACAAAGAAAAGGGGAGATGAATTGGTATGAGTACGAACACTACATGTTCGTTCATCATCCAGATCTTTATCTTGATGTAAAGATGGCACGTCCTAGCCAGTTGCTCCAGTCTCTAAAGGATTGAACCAACAGAAAACTATAGGTGTTGAATGGAGGAGTGTAGGCGGTGAAGTACAGGATAGCGTTTCTGGGATTGTTACTTTTACTATACGGAATAGCGCTTAGCTTACCTTGTCTTCTTTTTGATATTGTTCCTAAGCCGGGTGCTTCTGGAGCGAATTTACCTACAGGTGAACTTAATGCTTATGGATATCCTGATAATATCTATGAGGTGAAAGGCATTGAGCTGACTATTGCTGGAATATTTGGGTTAATTTTTCTTCAAATTCCAGCAGTCGGTTGGCTGGCTAATCCAGCTTATTGGCTATGTTGTATCTTCTTTGCTCGACAACAAGATAAGTTTTCGGCAATTGTTGCACTTATTGCGATTACTTTGGGTTTTCTAGGAACAGTATCAGCGTTTTGGTTAAGATTACCTAATGGTAGTAATCCCTTTAGTGAACTAGCACTAAATAAGCTGCTTCCGGGTTTCTGGTTATGGCTTGCTGCTCCTGGTTTGCTAGCATTAATCTCCAGCTACTTCTACAGGTTGAAAATGCGATAGTGGTCGCTAACGAATCAAAATAGCACTGATCTGGAATATTCAACTAGGGCACTTGATTCTATGCAGAAGTACTATTTGAGAATGGCTTATAACGCGTCTGTAGTTGCCTAACCGTAGACTTTAGAAGCCGGGTAATTACTTATCCAGGGTTGCTAGTGATGCGATAAATTTTGTCCTTGTCTGGGGGACAGCTTCCGCGTCCATCGCAGTTGCTGGTTGTGACGTAAAGTTCGCCATCTGGCCCCATAATCGCTTCTCTGAGGCGACCGAGTTCGCCCTGCAAGTATACTTCATGACTTTGAACTCGGTAAGGAGATGCTGGATCAAAAGTAACACGATGTAGATGTCTGGCTCCCAAGCCACTGACTATCAGGCTACCCTGCCACTCTGGGATAGAATTTCCTGTGTAGATGGTTGCTCCACCCGGAGGCAAGGCTTCGCGCCAGGCAAGAGAAGGGGGAATTAATCCTGGCTGGGTTTGGCAGCCGTAAATGGTGGGCCAGCCAAGGTTATCGCCTGCACGAGCAACACTGACTTCATCGTGCCCGGTTCTGCCCAGTTCGCCACTGGGACCGTGATCGGTTATCCAGAGTATGGAGTCGTTGAACCAATCAAATCCTTGAGTGTTACGAATGCCTGTAATGAAAGCGGGGTTGCCGGGAAAGGGGTTATCGTCTGGAACTTGTCCCTCTGGTGTGACGCGCAGAATTTTTCCCGCAAGACTATCGACATTCTGGGCAAGTTGTGGATCTCTAGCATCGCCAGTACCGATGTAGAGCATTCCATCGGGCCCAAAGCGGATGCGACCACCATTGTGGAATTGGGCGACGGGGATATTGTCAAGAATGATTTTGTTGGGCGAGGCGCTCTGTCCGTCCGGTGATAGCTGCCACTGCTCGACCCGATTGATGGGTGTCCCGTTTTGATCGGCGGTGTAGTACAGGTAAAAAAGTCGATTTTGGGTAAAGTCGGGATGAGCGGCGATGCCTAGCAACCCCCCTTCTCCGCGATCTGTCACGGCAACGGTAGCAACGGGCTGAGTTTGCAGTTGCCCATCTCGCACTAACCGAATTTGTCCCGCTCGTTCGGTGACTAACATATCTCCTTCTGATAGAAAGAGAATACCCCAAGGCACTTCTAGACCAGAAACAACTTCTTCTGCCCTTACTTCTACCTGACCTTGGGGACTAGCGTTATCTTCAACTAGGGTACAGGCGCGATCGCCAGAATCTGCTGTTGCCGATGCTGTTTCGGTCTGATTAGCATCGTCGGCTGTTGTTGATGCCGGAGCGTTCTCATTACCGGAGCTGTTGAGGTTGGGAGAGGCAGTGGTGCAGGACGCCAAGCCCATCAAGCCTAAGGCAAGTAGTAGCCAAGTAGTGAAGGTTTTTGTGTACGTCATCAGAATTTTTCCAAAAAACCCTGTCTGTCTTCAGGCAGGGTAGTTGAACAATAAAGGAAGTAGCGATCGCCAATTCCAAAAGTGCAGTGATTGGGAATGGGGAATGAACTAATTCCTATTCCACAGCCGTCGTTTCTGGAGAATTTTCAGTAACAGCATCCTCCGTGGTTGGCTCAGCTGTCGTTTCTGGAGAAGTTTCGGTAACAGCATCCTCAGCTGTTGGCTCAGGCGTCTCTTCTAGTACTGGCGGTTTGGGTTTTGTCGGTTTCTTTCCCCGCACCAAGGCTGGATTCACATTACTTGGACGCGAATCCTCTTGATTACCTTTACCTCTTCCCTTTGATCTATCTGTTTTCTGGAACGCTCGTCGGGGGGTTGAGTCAAGGCGCTCTTCGGTAGGGCGATCACTCTTGCTTGATGGAGCATCAGCCTGACGCTCGGATTTCTTTATAGGACGTTCTACCATAACTTGAATGCTCCGTTTGCTTGTATTTCGCCAGTCTACTGACTCATGTTTTATGCTAGCGCTTAAGCTGCGATGAACGGAGACTGGGATAAATCTCTTTGTTGTTTGCTAGTTGCTCATGTAACCTATCTTTACCTTGCAGTCATTGATGAAATGGCTTTGAGTTACCACTAATAACTGACTACGGACAACTGAATCTATGGATGTTATTCCGGCAATTGATTTACTTGAAGGGCGATGCGTGCGGCTGTATCAGGGAGACTATGCGCGATCGCAAGTGTTTAATGATAACCCTGTAGAAGTCGCCAGACAGTGGGTAGACCAAGGTGCGTCGCGGCTACATGTAGTTGACTTGGATGGGGCAAAAGCTGGAAAAGTCGTTAACCAGCAAGCGATCGCGGCAATTGTACAGGCGGTTTCCGTGCCGATTCAGGTGGGGGGAGGATTGCGCGATCGCATCAGCGTTGCTCAACTTTTAGATAGCGGCGTCAGTCAGGTAATTCTCGGCACCGTTGCGGTAGAACAACCGCAACTTGTACAGGAGTTGTGTCAGGAGTTTCCAGGTAACATCTTCGTCGGTATTGATGCCCGCAACGGACAAGTTGCCACTCGCGGGTGGCTAGAAACATCCAGCGTCAATGCAACAGACCTTGCCCAGCAGATGGCAAAGTACGGCGCAGCCGGAATTATTTATACCGATATTCACCGCGATGGCACCTTGAGCGGACCAAATCTGGACGCCCTCCGGGAACTGGCGAGTAAGATCTCCATTCCTGTCATCGCTTCTGGCGGGATTAGTTCGATTACAGACTTGCTCAGTCTGCTGGCTTTGGAACGCTTAGGGATTACGGGAGTAATTGTCGGTCGTGCTTTGTATACCGGGGATGTCTCTCTCAAAGAAGCGGTGCAAGCTGTTGGTTCCGGACGCCTTCAGGATATCCCTCCCGATACAGGTTTTTCAACATTTGCTTGAAGTATCGTTGGGAGGATTTCATCACTTTAGACTTCTGTAATGACACTTGGCTCGGTTATTTTAGGACTGTTAATTCTTTTGGTAGTGGCAATTGATGTCCTTGTGACTACCCTAACGGTGGGTGGTGGTGGTGGTCCTCTAACAAGCCGAGTGTCGAAGGGGCTGTGGGAAGTAGCACTGCGGATTCATCGCCAGCGTTCTAGTCATCGGCTTTTACTAGTTACTAGCTGGATCATAGTGACTCAGACAGCACTCTTGTGGTTTGGACTGACCTGGGTAGGATGGGTGTTACTGTTTAGTGCTACTGAGTCTGCTGTAGTGAAGGCTACAACTCAGCAGCCAGCAGGAATTGTGGAAAGAATTTACTTTGTCGGGTATACCCTATCAACTTTGGGGCTGGGTGATTATCAGCCCCAAGGAGTGGTTTGGCAAATTGCCACCGCCGTTGCCGCGGCTAATGGATTTTTCTTAGTAACTTTGGCGATCGCTTATTTGTTGCCTGTCGTTTCCGCCGCCACCCAGAAACGCCAACTCGCTGTTTATATCTCCTCATTAGGCGGCACTGCTGAAGATATTCTGATTAGAGCTTGGAATGGAAAGGATTTTGGGCAGTTTGACCAACATTTAATTAACCTAACGTCTCAAATCACCCTCCAAGGAGAAAGCCACCTAGCTTACCCAATCCTCCATTACTTTCATGGTATTGAGCGCTCAAGAGTGATGGTGCAAAGCTTCGTCGTTCTTGATGAGGCACTGACTCTGCTGCAATATGGAGTTAAAGAGCCTCATCAACTCGATCCCGCTGCTGTTGGTCCCCTGCGCCGTTCCAATGCTGCCTTTATAAAAACAATCCGGTCAGCTTATATCGAAGCTGCCTCAGAAAATCCACCGCTTCCTTCTCTAGAACCACTACGGAAGGAAGGGATTCCCACGGTTAGCGACCAGGAATTTTTTGCCGCCACGAAGCATTTAACTCTACGGCGACGGTTGCTGCTGGCATTGATTCAAAACGACGGTTGGACTTGGGATGCAGTGGCGTCAATGCAAACAACAAATCGAGCGACTAGCTTAGATGATGAAACGTTAATTGATGATGTTGTACTGCATTAAAGCCAAGCGAATGTTGAAAAGCGCACCGACTACTAGAAAAGAATAAAGTCGGTTCGTCAAGGAAGGAGAAAGTTTAATGCTTGAAGGATTCGGAGATATACTCGACTGGCTGCTGGGAATCAGTATCAGTCCGCAGGAACGCAGCTTCTGGCAGATAGGGTTACGAGCAGTAATAGTTTATGGCTTTGCTGTTGCTTTAATTAGGCTGGTGGGCGATCGCCGTTTCATTGGTAAACATGCGGCAATTGATGTTCTTTTGACAGTTATTTTAGGTTCTACTTTGAGTCGGACGATCAATGGCTCTGCACCCTTTTTTTCCACCTTGGCAGCGGTAGCAGGACTAGTAGGAATGCACTGGTTGTTTAATGCGATCGCTGTTCGTTTTGAATACTTTGACACCTTGCTTAAAGGACGCTCCCGCGTGCTAATTCAAGATGGTCAATTGCATCGACAAGCAATGGGATACAGCCACATTAGCCAAGGTGATTTAGATGCGACTCTGCGTTTGACAGGAAAACTGAGCGACCCCTCACAGGTTAAAATTGCCCGTTTAGAGAGCAGTGGTGATATTAGCGTGCTGCCTAAAGACAAGTCACCGCAGGTAGTGGAAGTAAGTGTGGAAGCAGGTGTACAGACAGTGAGAATTCAACTGGGGTAAGGCAGCTCGGTGTTTCGGGAGGTAAGAAGTATTAATGCCCCAACGCGATCGCCGAGGCATTGTAGCAGATACGGAACTACCCTATTCCTAGAGAATTAACCTAATTTGCCCGTGCAATGATTGTGCGATGGCGAGGAGTGTTAGTTGTAATCGTCGGTTGCTCAAATCCGGCATCCATCATTGCTTGCTCGATATCAAGGGTGAAATACTCATCCAGATACGGCTCCGTACTCTTCAGCAAGGTCAGGATGTAGGGAGGCATCTTGCCATAAATTTCCGACTGAGGATTCATGTCCATAATTGCCAAATGACCGCCGGGACGCAGCAGACGCCGTGCTTCCCGAAAAATTTGTCGAGTGGCGTCTTGGGGCAATTCATGGAACATCAAGCAAGCCGAAACCAAGTCGTAGGAAGCGTCCGGTAAACTTGTTGCTTCAGCCGCTGCATGTACCCATTGGGGAGAGGGTTGAGTTGCTTCAGATTGGCGTTGCTGAGTGCGGTAATGAGCCACAGCGAGAAAGTAAGGCGACAAATCTACACCTGTTAGCTTTGCCTGCGGATAGGTTTTCTGGAAAGAAAAAGTACTCATGCCGACACTGCATCCCAAATCAACAATATCTTGGGGGTCTTGGGGCAGATTGGCCTTGAGAACCTCATGGTAACTCTGGCGAAGCTGGCGATCGCCATCAGCACCCGCACCGGGCCAAATCCCTGCGTGAACCGCATGAGCAGCAACTTCTACCTCCAACGCCGCATCCCAGCTTAGATTGCCCTTTTCGTAAGCATGGAATGAGCGCACATAATAGTCTGGGTAGACGAGTTGCGGATTCTCCACCAACTGAAGCTGGGAATCCCAATCAAGAGTCCGTAACTCCTGCACCTGTTGCGTCCAAGGTACGCCAATTTTCTCCGCTCGTTGAATCATCATGTTACGAGCTTTATGCTTGGCAAAGTCTGCCAAAGGCTTAATTGAGAGTAAGCCATTTACTATCCGAGAAGAGAGGCGAGGAGTAGTGTTTACAGCAGTCGTCATAAAGTTTGATCGCTCAAGTTAGTTTAATTACTAGTGGCAATTTGCGATAAAGCTCACAGATTAGAAGTCTGGGGCTACAGGTACAAAGCTTGCCTACTCTTCGAGAACGGCTACGCCGAACACAGGCTATGAGCTTCAGCCTTTGAGCTTAAATTGACTTGCCATTGGTGGCAATACTATTTAGACCCATTGTGACATTCTGGCAAACTCAAAATTCAGAAACAGAGGACAACCCTCTGTTGTTCCTCCTCCGTGTAGTCTGGGGTTTGTCAACTCCAACCCTGTCTTTGCCCCAAAAACACCCCTTTCTCTGAGCTGATGCACTGAGAAAGTCGCGGTACGCTGAAAGAATACCTACTAATGGGTTGGAACTGGATCAACGATATAAGGTTTAAATTTTCGATGCCACAGTCCTATTTTGATACTGATAATAACGGTCACAGATCCTTTGAATTGCCAGGGGCAAAACCCCATTACAACCCCGATCGCCCTGGACAAGTCCGACACATTTTCCTAGATTTAACTCTAGATATTCCTAACCAGAGTTTCAGTGGAACCTGCACCATTACCTTGATGCCAGTACGTAACGGCATCAAACAATTTACCCTAGATGCGGTGAGTTTAACCATTGATTCCGTGGAGGTGGAGGAAACGCCTCAGCAATTTGACCATGATGGGGAACAACTGCATATTCAGCTACAGAACCCCACAGAAGCCGAAAAAGAAATTAAGGTAGCGATCGCCTACCATGTCGAAAAACCTCAACGTGGTCTTTACTTCATCACTCCTAACGAACATTACCCCAACAAACCTACCCAAGTTTGGACGCAAGGCGAAGATGAAGACTCTCGCTTCTGGTTCCCCTGCTTCGACTATCCCGGACAATTAGCTACTTCAGAAATCCGGGTTAAAGTCCCCAAACCCTTTATTGCAATCTCCAACGGCGAACTGATCGCTACTGAAGAGGCTGGGGATGACAGAATTTATCATTGGTTGCAGCAGCAAGTTCATCCCACCTATTTAATGACCCTAGCTGTGGGTGACTTTGCGGAAATCAAAGATGAGTGGAACGGCAAACCCGTCACCTACTACGTCGAAAAACTGCGGGAAGAAGAGGCTCGTCGCAGCATGGGCAAAACGCCTCAGATGATGGAATTCCTCAGCGAGAAGTTTGGCTATCCTTACCCCTATCCTAAATACGCCCAAGTCTGCGTTGATGACTTCATCTTTGGAGGGATGGAAAACACCTCCACCACCCTGCTAACTGATCGCTGCTTGCTGGACGAACGCGCAGCTTTGGATAATCAGCGCACCGAGAGTCTTGTTGTTCACGAACTCGCCCACCAGTGGTTCGGTGACTTAGTCGTCATCAAGCACTGGTCTCACGCTTGGATTAAAGAAGGGATGGCGTCCTATACTGAGGTGTTTTGGACAGAAGAGGAGTACGGCAAAGACGATGCCGCCTACTACCTCTTGAATGAAGCACGTAGTTATTTAGCAGAGGACACTTCCCGCTATCGCCGTCCCATTGTTACCAATATCTATCGGGAAGCAATCGAACTGTACGATCGCCACCTTTACGAAAAAGGAGCCTGTGTCTATCACATGATCCGGGCGGAATTAGGCGATGAGTTGTTCTGGAAGGCAATCCACACCTTTGTGCAAGATAATGCCCACAACACAGTAGAAACCGTTGATTTATTAAGGGCAATTGAAAAAGCGACAGGGCGCAATCTTCTCTTCCTCTTCGATCAATACGTCTTCCGAGGCGGTCATCCCGATTACAAAGTTGCCTATGCTTGGGATGCTGATAGTCATTTAGCGAAAGTAACCGTCACTCAAACACAAGCCAAAGACAGTAAAAATGGCAGCAATATTGGACTCTTTGACCTAAAAATTCCCATTGCTTTCGGTTTTACGCAAGACGGTACTTCTCCGGAGCTAAAAACTTTCACTCTACGGATACATGAACGGGAGCAAAGTTTCTACTTCCCTCTAGAGAAAAAGCCTCAGTTGATTAGCTTTGACTACGAGAACAGCTATCTAAAAACTGTCGTCCTAGAGTACCCCACACCGGAACTAAAGGCACAGCTAAAATCTGACCCTAACCCAATTTCCCGCATCTATGGGGCAAAGGCATTGGCGAAGAAGGGAGGATTAGAGGCTGTCAAAGCACTGTCTGAATCCCTGACGAGCGATGCTTTTTGGGGCGTTCGGGTGGAAGTGGCAAAGCAACTCGCCTCGATCAAACTCGATCAGGTAACGCCTGCTTTAATTGCTGGGTTAAAAGATGAAGACGCCCGCGTCCGTCGTGCGGTGGTGGAAGCCCTCAGTAGTATTAAGACGACTGTCAGCTATGATGCCTTGAAGCAGGTGGTCGAAAAAGGCGATGCCAGCTACTACGTAGAAGCGTCTGCGGCTAGGGCATTGGGAGGCTTGGTGTCAGGTAACCTCAAGCAGAAAGAGGATGAAGTTCTCCAGTTGCTAACTGGTGTCCTCAGAGAAAAGATTGGCTGGAATGAAGTGGTGCGCGGCGGTGCCATTGGTGGTTTGAGTCAGATGAAGACTTCCTCAATTGCATTAGAAGTGATTCTGGAATATACCACTGTGAGTGTCCCGCAAGCTTTACGGTTAATGGCAATTCGGGCATTAGGCACGATTTCGACGGGTCAAACCCCGAATAATATTGAGTGGATTTTGGAACAACTGGAAGAACTTTCCGGGGAACCCTTCTTCCTAACGCAAGTGGCGGTGGCTTCGGCTTTGGGGCAAATGGAGACAGCCAAGGCAATTGGCGTGTTGCGATCGCTTGCTGATCAAACTCCCGATGGACGTGTCCGCCGCATTGCGGAAGAATCAATCCAGGAAGTCCAGAAGCATGTTGGTTCAGATCAAGCCGTTAAGCAGCTCCGGGAAGAACTGGATCAGCTCAAAACAGAAAACCAAGAACTCAAAAGCCGCCTGGAAAATCTAGAAGCGAAGTCTCTATCCGTCGTTAGTCAAGCGTAATGTAGCCGCAGATTTCAGTCTGTCGGCGGGCGGTGAGTGGTGCTTCAAAGAAAAAAAGCCCCTGGCGATGAGCTAGGGGCAATTATCAGGGTGTATCTACTACTCTTTGTTTTCACTGGCTGATATAGCTAGTTCCGGAAACTTTTTAATGAATTTTGTAGCTTCTATGAACAAAAACAAGAACACCCGTCTAGAACTCAATCGACTGCTGCAAGAACGCAACGAGCATCCAGAACGGAGTGAGGCGATCGATCGCCAAATCGAAGCCACCTTCAAACAAACTCATGCACTCTTTGTGCTGGATATGTCTGGTTTTTCACGGACGAGCATCCGCTACGGGATTATCCATTTCCTGGCGATGGTTCATCGTATGAAGGAAATTGTTACTCCAGCGATCGCAGAATATGGTGGCAGTATTGTCAAACAGGAAGCTGATAACGTCTTTGCCGTCTTTCCTGAAGTACAAGCGGCGGTGGATTGCGCTCGTGATCTGCTCAAGCGTGCAGTGGCGGTAAATACAATGCTGCCTGACTCACAAGATATCTATCTGAGTATTGGCATTGGCTACGGAGATGTTTTGATGCTCGAAGAGGAAGATATGTATGGCTCCGAGTTTAATTTAACGGCAAAGCTAGGAGAAGATTTGGCGGAACGCAATGAAGTTTTGATTACAGAATCAGCTTTTGGACAGCTTCAGGAGCCTGCTGCCGAGCAATGGGAACAGTTAGACTTCTCTATTTCTGGCTTGGAATTGCTGGCGTATAAGGCGATCATCACACCAGGCTATTGACGACATCATCCCTTATTACTCAGCTAAAGGGACAACGCGATCGCCTCAATCAACCAACCCTCAACCAGTGCCCAAAACCGACAGGCGATCGCTGTTGATCGATCAAGGCTGAGTGAAGGGGATCGTTTTATACCACTAAATCTGCACTTTTAACAAAATTTTTATACAGTTTAACTTTAGGCAAAGTTTTGTAAAAATAAACGGGTTTTTTTTAAATTTTTATATACTAGATTTAAGGAAATAATAAGAATTAGAAGCTGACCCAGTTCAGCTAAACCCTGAAGGGATGACTTCCAACCGAAAGAATGTGAGAGATTTCAACCCAAAGGGTTCTATCCAAAAGCAGAGCTATGGATAGTCGGTTGCTTTAAATAACGTCATCAGTTTAACGAGAGGCCAAGATTAGGCGTGAGTCAGTATCAACTCATTTCTCCTAGTGAGATACGCGAACAGAAACTGCGGAGCTATGACTCTGAAGCGATCGCGAAGTATTACCGCAACCGTCCCTGGTTAGTCATCCGACGCACTTTTACTGTTCTTTGGTTCTTTATCAGATTTGTCTTAGGCTTAAAGTTGGATGAATGGTTCAACCGAGCTGAAGAAAACAAGTATAAACGCGCTGTTCAACTGCGGCAGATGCTCATCCGCCTTGGCCCCACCTTTATCAAAGTTGGTCAAGCCCTCTCTACACGCCCGGACTTGATTCGCAAAGACTTTTTAGACGAGCTAATTAAGCTACAAGACCAGCTACCACCATTTTCTAGTGCCCTTGCTCTATCGATTATTGAAGCGGAACTAGGGCAATCTATCGGACAACTGTTTCGTCAGATCTCGCCCCAACCTGTTGCGGCGGCTAGCCTTGGTCAGGTTTACAAAGCCGTCTTGCACACGGGTGAAGAAGTAGCGGTGAAAGTGCAGCGACCAAACTTGCTGCCGACTATCACTCTAGACCTGTATTTGATGCGTTGGGCAGCAAGCTGGCTTGCTCCTTGGCTTCCCCTCAATTTAGGGCATGATTTGACCTTGATTGTCGATGAATTTGGCATCAAGTTATTTGAGGAAATTGACTACGTCAACGAAGGGCGCAACGCCGAAAAGTTTGGCAATAACTTCCGCGATGACCCGACAGTAAAAGTCCCTGCAATCTACTGGCGCTACAGTAGTATTCGCGTTCTGACACTAGAGTGGATTAATGGCTACAAACTAAATGATGTTGCTGGCATTTTGGCGGCGGGTTTGGATATAGACACCATTATTGAAACGGGTGTTACGGCTGGTTTACGTCAGCTTTTGGAGTTTGGCTTTTTTCATGCTGACCCTCATCCAGGTAATTTGTTTGCCACTCCCGATGGTCGGATGGCTTACATCGACTTCGGTATGATGGATCAGCTTGAACAGTACACAAAAGAAACTCTGGCAGGTTCCATTGTTCACCTGATCAACCAAGATTACCGTCACCTGGCAGAAGACTTTGTTAAGCTCGGCTTTCTTACCCCAAATACAGACATATACCCGATTATCCCTGCCCTAGAAGCAGTTTTAGGGGATGCGATGGGCGAAAGTGTGGCTAATTTCAACTTGAAGACGATTACCGATCACTTCTCGGAGTTGATGTATGATTATCCATTCCGGGTTCCAGCAAAGTTTGCCCTGATTATCCGTTCCTTAATTACCCAAGAAGGTTTGGCACTAAGCCTCAATCCCAACTTCAAAATTGTGGAAGTTGCCTATCCTTATGTAGCACGACGCTTACTGACAGGGGAATCACCCGAAATGCGTCGGCGTCTGATTGAAGTGCTATTTAAAGATGACAGATTTCAGTGGATGCGCCTGGAAAATATGCTGGCGATCGCTCGTTCTGACGGCAGCTTCGATCTCTTACCCACGGCTCAACTTGCCTTGCAGTATCTCCTCTCTGAAGAAGGGCAATTTCTACGGCGTCAATTACTGCTAGCCCTAACGGAAGATGACCGTTTGCATACGGCTGAAGTGGAACGCCTCTGGAACTTGGTAAAGGATGATTTGAAACCGGGACGCCTGTTTAATGTTGCTCTCGGATCACTAGCAGGAATCTCCACGGAAGGAGTTGCAGCTTTGATCGGCAAGTAAGGGTACTCTCGTCGTAGTTGCCTACTTAATACAAAGCACGCTAGGACAATATTGAATTGCACTTAGCAATGTAAAATCTGCCCATATCCCAAACAACATTAGGAGTGCTTTGTGTTTACCTTTCCAGAACCGCCTTATTTTTTGCTTGTTGTTGGTTTGTTTTTTGGACTTGCTTCTGGTGTAGCCTTTGAAGCCACTCTCAAACAACAAGTGCAGGAATGGGTAAAAAGTCGCTCGACACGTACCCTGGCTCAAATGCAGGGAGTTCAGTTACTGGTGCCATTTGTAGGAATAGTGCTGGGAATTTCTATCTTCCTAGTGGCTGGCTTAGAGATTTTTGGATTCCCTATGTGGCTGTCTTATGCTCTCTCCTTGCCGATGACCATTTTAATCGCCGTCTTGGTTTGGTCACAACTCGGTCAGCTTCTACTACAGCTAGAGCAGGGAGGCTCAAAAGCCCTCGATTTAGATAGCTTTAACTAGCCTTGAGGAAAAACTCTGAACACTTCGGAAAGTCCCCTTTGGTTAAGGGGACTGCGACCACTTGGAGAAATCGAAGCTAGCTTTTCTATGCAGTGATTCTAAGGGCGATCTGTTTTGCGATCGCACTGAACGTTACAGAATCACCTTAAGTAGGATTACGGTTTCGACCGAGCAGACCTGCTAAGAATTTTGAGCCGCGATCACGTAAGACGCTGAATCCTGAACTCTCTCGTCCCCAGTCCAGTTTGCGGTGAGGGCAAGCACCAACAATCCTTGAAGCAATCCCCCAAAAATCAACGCCGAAAACAGCATCAAATTTTTCTTAAACCGTCTAGATTGTGCAGACTGAATCATCGAGCTTGCCCTCCTGTTTTGCTATCTGCTAGATCGAGGTGTTAACGTCTTGACATGCGTATAATCACTTAATCTAATCAGATTAGCGCCCAATAAGACAATTGAATAGTTAAGTTTAGTTGAGAGTTGATGGCATATCTAGCAATCAACCCTCAACTAAAGTAGCAATCTTAGTTTCTACTACTCAGTGGCTTGCCAGTGGATATAGGGGCGAGAAGCAGATATGCCCTTATACAAGACTTCGGTATAGCCATCCGACCAACCGACATCCGTGCGGAAACGAACCTTGCCATTGCCAAATTGGAAATTGTAGGCGCGGAATTGGTCAGATTTTGCCTGACCGATACAAGAAGCGTACTCGCTGCGTAACGGAGCTTCGTATTCTAAGCGTTTTGGCTGATTCACTACTAACTTAGCGCTTTGAGAGGCGATCGCCTGCGTATCGGCGACAACAGTGTGATCGGCACCCCCTTCAAATCCCTGAACGAACATCCAAAGTCCAACGGTGTCGGGACAAGTCCCCGCCTGACGTTCCACGTCAAACTTAATATTGGGCTGCCTTTGTGCTTGAGCGAGAGGGTCTGTTTGCGTCTGGACAGCACCCACCGCTTCAGAAGGCGATGGTTGTATGCGGCTTTGAGCATTGGGAGTGTTTGTACAGCCGATCAGAGAAAGGGTGAAAAGAGCGGTCATCAACAAGGAATTACGTTTCATGGAGCGTTTAAGCGGTTAAATCTAAGGCTGACGAATTTTGAATGAGGCACTATCGACGAGTAGATGATTACTGATAGGCGCTAAGGTTTCAGCGATCAAAGGGAAAGCAAAACAGAGCATAACAATTGAGCCACAAAGATTTTTAACTTCATTGCATGGCGATTAACGAGATTGAGATGATGTTCGTTATTTGAAGTCAGGAACAATGAATCACAAACTGTCACCAGCGAATAATGAGTGACCAATAACCAAGAACTAAAAGTGAAGGTTGCCTAAGAAAGGTGAGGATCTGGCAATGATCTGATCATTGGGACTCTTGATAGCGATGAAATTTTTGGATTTGCTGGCGATGATGGTTTGTTTGCTCTTAATGGCGACGACTTCGTCTCTGGTGGCGATGGGGTTGACATCATTATCGGTGGCGGTGGAAATGACAAACTTAATGGTGATAACGGCAACGACTTAATCTTTGGTGACTCTCAATTATTTGGTGAGGGCGGGAACGACACTATAAACGGTGACAACGGTAATGATGTCCTCAACGGCGATGAGGGGAATGACATCCTTAATGGTGGTAATGGTAATGATGTCCTCAACGGCGATGAGGGGAATGACATCCTCAATGGTGGTAATGGTAATGATGTCCTCAACGGCGATGAGGGGAATGACATCCTCA